>CAZLTY010000096.1:0-15476 GCA_964562575.1 uncultured Pirellulales bacterium | reverse complement strand
AGCCTACAACCAGATTCGGCGCCCCCTGGTTGCCTATGAATGTATCGGCAGCGCCGCTGTCTACATCGTCGAAATTTTCACCGATATATACATCGTGAGAGACCACGAAGGGACCCGGTTTCCAAGAGAGGTTGGCCCATGTCTCAGCGATCAATTCGCCGTTCTTGGGGGCCGGGCCCCAGGCCTGCGGCGACTGCTCACCTTCCATGGCGGCGAGTATTTCGGGCTCCGACATGCCATGGTCGTAAATCCTGACATCGTCGATCCCGCCAATCCAGTCACAGCCCCACCCGTCCGAGCCTATGAGGACGGGGCACGGACTGCTGGTAATGGGGCCCATAGGAGTCGATTCGGTTGCCTCTCCATTGAGGTAGGTTGTCAGCGTGGTGCCGTCATACGAGCATGCAATATGGCACCACTCGGAGCGCTCCAGGTTTTTGCCGACGAAGGCCCAGGCCCTGGGCGACGTATTGAACGTGAATGCCATATAGGGTTGAGGGCCACCCCACCCGTATCGAACCTGATAGCTCCAGGTGGGGCTCATCCCCTGATCCGCCTTGGCCATCGGCGCTGTTTCTGTGCCCTGTCCCTCCGGGTCATCCGCCTCAGGTCTTATCCAAAGGGCGATGGAGGTCGGACCGGTGATGTCCAGGCTGGGGCTATTATCGATTTCGATGTAGTCCCCATTGCCATTCGCTGCGCCCACACCGTAGAACTCCGCAGCCCCCCCGCTGGGGCCGGTAATCCATGCGATATCCCATACGGGATTGTCCACTAGGATCCCGTCGTTGCCGTTGCCGCTCGAATCGGTGGCCGTGCTTCCGGAACCTTCATCGAGCTTCCAGTGGCCCACCAGATCGGCCGAGACGCTGGACGCCACGACAAGCACAAGGATCGAAGAAACCAAACAGATTAGTCTTCTGCACATAATGATCCTCCTTCTTCAAAACCCAAAAAGTGTAGCGTATAGCGTACAGCGATTAGCGGCTCGGCTCCTATCCGCTATCCGCTGCACGCTCGTTTCGATACTTAACTTTTCCCTGCTACCGAACCAGCCGAATGTCGTCGAAGTACACCGTCCCTGTGCCGCCGGCAGCAGGGGCATTCTTGGTTCCAAAGCCAATTGTAATCGTATTGACATTGGTGAGGTCAACGCCCTGGTCCGCAAAGCCCGCCAGCTCGATGACCCACTCGTTCCACCCGCCCAACTGCGTTGCAGCGGGATCGTCATGGTAGACAACCGCATTTCCGTTGAGAGCAACGAACATCTGCTCGGCTGCATTGGTCGAACTGCCGCGGAACCACAGCGACAACTTTGTGACGCCTTCGGCCGTCCAGTCACGCGGAGAAACCAGCGTCAAGGTTGCCTCAGAGGTCTTCAGATTGTTGTCGTAGAGATATGGCATCGACTGGTTACCGCCGTGAACAATACTTTGCTCTGCATAGGGAGGCAAGTCATTGCCGACAAGAGCACCGTTATCGGCGGTTCCGAATCCATCAATCCAGTTGTCGAAGATCCTGTTGCTCGCCGGATCAGGCGGGTCGATGTCATTGTAGGACTCAATATCATCTACGAGAATGAAGTCGGCCGTCATGAAGCTCCAGACAAGACCTTTCACGGTTTCAGCCGGATAGACCTCATCCACGCGCCAGTGGTAGCCGCTGTGCCAGGTGAGTTTGCCGGGATCGTGGCTCTCGGAACCAAGCGCCTTGGCGCCTGCATACTCGGGCGAAGCCGTAGTGGCATCGTTGACGGCATCTCTGTCAGTACCGAAGTAAAGCTCGTGTGATGCCGCATTGTCCGCAGCAGTCCAGCTCAGCGCTGGGGTCATTGATACATCCACGGCGCCGTTCGCCGGCTGCGGATTGCCGACAGCACCCGGAGTGGTAAAGCTCCAGACGTCACCTTTGTACGTCTCGAAGGCGTCAAACTCATCGACGCGCCAGTAATAGACCTTCTCGGGTTCTAGTTGGGGGCTATAGCTTGTAGTACCCTGCGGGGCGCCTCCCACGGCATCGTTTACTTCGTCGAAACTGGTACCGATGAAAACGTGGTGCAATTTGGCGCCGTAACCTCCCGTCCAGGAAAGGGCAGCGTCCAGAGCAACAAACTCGGTGCCGTCAGCCGGATCGGGGAAGTAGGCCGTCTTGGGCGGAATCGAGAAGCTCCAAATGTCGCCTTTCCACGGGCTGTTCGGATCGGCGTCATTGACCTCATCTATCCGCCAGTAGTAAGTCGTGCCCGGCACAAGGCCGTCAGGGACAGGAAATCCCGGGAAGCCTACAACCAGATTCGGCGCCCCCTGGTTGCCTATGAATGTATCGGCAGCGCCACTGTCTACATCGTCGAAATTGTCACCAATATATACATCGTGAGAGACCGCGAAGGGACCCGGTTTCCACGAGAGGTTGGCCCATGTCTCGGCGATCAATTCGCCGTTCTTGGGGGTCGGGCCCCAGGCCTGCGGCGACATCTCGCCCTCCATGGCGGCGAGTATTTCAGCCTCCGACAGGGCATGGTCATACACCCTGACGTCGTCGATTCCGCCAATCCAATCGCATCCCCAGCCGTCCGTTCCGATGAGGACGGGGGTGCCGACGCCGGCAAACTGGCCCATTGGGGTGTCATTGGTCTGCTCTCCATCAAGAAAGCATTTCAGCGTCGCACCATCATGCGAGCATGCGATATGGCACCACTCTGAGCGCTCCAGGTTTTTGCCGACGTGAGCCCAGGCTCTGGGTGACGAATTGAATGTAAACGACATATAGGGCTCAGGAGCACCTTGGCCCCACCCATATCGAACCTGATAGCTCCAATCCGAACCATCCGTCTTTGACATTGGCGCCGTTGTTGTGAGATTTCCTTCCGGATCATCGGCTTCAGGTCTTATCCAGAGGGCGATGGAGATGGGACCCGTCATATTTAGGGTGTCGTCACTGCCGCAATCGAAGTAGTCCCCGTTGCCACCCGATGTGCCCACGCCATAGCACTCTATGGCCCCCCCGCTGGGGCCGGTAATCCAATCGATATCCCATACGGGATTGTCCACTAGGGTCCCGTCGTTGCCGTTGCCGCTCGAATCAGTAGCCGTGCTTCCGGAACCTTCATCGAGCTTCCAGTGGCCCACCAGATCGGCCGAGACGCTGGACGCCACACAAAGCACGACGACAAGACAAATTACAGATATGAGTTTCTTACACATGACAGTCCTCCTGTAGAAAGGTAGAGTTGTAAGATAGCCTTGCCCTGGCTACACACCAAAGCAATTAGTATTCCTCATAAGCACCTGCTGTCTGGACACTCACGGGGCATTTGCGTCCCAATTGGACTGTATTCAAATACCCAAGTGTGCCCCTCTCGTCGAGGCGCCAATTCGCGACCACCGGCACGGACAATACCCAAGAACTCCTAATATCTTTTGTATCAAAATACTTCTGCTTCTGTCAAGAATAATCCTGTGTAAATCGGGATTTTGCCCAGAATGGCCAGGCCTGGGCATTCTTTGTGCAGTTGACGTTGTATATTGGTCCATATCGCCCTACTTCCTATTTCGTGGCGCCGCTCATCCGCCTGTAGACTTTGAGCCGTTTCTCGAACTCCAGGGCGAGTTTCTGATATCCGGCCGTGCGAGCGAGTTCGAGCGCCTTTTCCTCATGCGAAGTCGCTTCGCGGAACTGGCCGGCCTGAGCATAGTGCGTTGCCAGCAGGTGGTTCAGCAGTAGCGACGTGTCTACATCCGGCTCGATAGAGACAGCTTTGGCGTAATGCCTAAGCGCCCGGCTCGGTTGTTCCTGCTGAGCCAGCGCCAACGCAAGTTTGTAGTGGGCTTGGGCGTCATCCGGCATAAGCTGTACGGCCTGCAACAAATGCCGGACTGCTGCGTCGAAATTCTTCCGGCGAAGCATCAACTGACCCATGTTGTAGTGAGCGTCGGCGTAGTTCGGGTCAAGGCGCAGCGCCTCCGACAAATGGGTCGCTGCCTGATCGAGCGCCCCCTTTGCCAGCAGCAGCGATCCCATGTAGCCATGTGCCTGGCTATAGTCTGGTCTGAGCCTGAGAACCACCGAGAAATGCCTGATTGCATCATCGAACTTCTTCTGGCGACTCATCGTCTGACCCAGGGTGTAGTGCGCTTCGTAGTCGGCTGGATCAAGGCGTATCGCCTCCAACAAATGGTCCTCTGCCTCGTCTAACTTGTCTTGGCGAAGCAGCGCTATGCCGAGAGTGGCGTGCGCTTTGGCGCTTTCGGGATTCAGCTCCAGCGATTTTCTGCATTGCCGTTCGGCGCCGGCAGAATCATTTCCCTTGAGGAATTCACTGGCGGCTCTCAGATAAGAATAATCGTCCAGAAAGTCCTCACCTATTTTCGCGATGGCCGTTGGCCTGGTGTTGACAAACTCAGGTATATTTGCGGCCCTGTCGGGCGATGTAAAGTGCTCCAGGAGCACCGGAGGGCTGCTACCGCCCTGCTCGTCGATGTGTGTCAGGAAGAGCTGCGTGTAGGCGGAATTTGCCTTCGATGAAAACGCGAGCCACCTGCCGTTTGGTGAGAAGCTATGCCATGAGTTCATGCGATCGGTGTTGGCACGCAGTCTTCGTGCAGTTCCTCCTTCGGCTGGTATGATGTAGAGTTCGCTGTCGGGCTGGAGCAGCATGTAACTGGCGGCCTTGCAGAAGACGATCCACTTGCCGTCCGGCGAATATTTTGCAAAGAAATTACTCATGCCGTTGGCCGAAGCCCCCTCAATTGGCTCAGGTTCACCGCCTTTGCCGCCGTTGAAGGGGATTCTGTACAGGTCGAACAAAAACGGTTTGCCGTCGGCAAGGAATTCCTCGCATTCTTCCGGAGATAGAAGCACCCTGCGCGGACCGGTGACGTTCTTGAGCCTGTATGCCCTGGCCCTGGCAAAAACGACGTATTTGCCGTCGGGGCTCCAGCTCGGATTGCTTTGGACAAACTGTGGATCGTCTGCTCCCGGCAATGACGTGAAGGTGCCTGTGCTTCTGTCGTAGACGCACAGAATGCCCTTGATGGGAAAAAAGAGTTGGGAGAAGGCCAGATCCGGCTTCGGCACGAAGACGGACGCGTCTTTGACTGTGCTGAGCACAAACCTGCCATCCGGAGATATCTGAGAAAGCAAGCCGAACGTCTGCTGCCCGTCCTCTTTCCTGTAGTCGTTCCACGTTATTATGTCGCCGGTTGCGAGGGTCATTTGCTCGGCAACTTGGGTAATAATATAGGAAGCCTTGCTATTGGCATAATCCACATCCATTGCGAGGGTCTTGCCGTCGGCAGGAAACGAGTGACAATTTCCGCAGACCGGCAGATTCTCCAGGATGATCGGAGGCTGCTGGGGCGATGAAACGCTTCCAAAACGCCACCGGATATTCGACGGATCCTTGACAGCATCAATAAACGGCAGGTTCACCTCCCGATAGAACAGCGGCGCGCCGACCATGTCCTTGGATGTAGTAATTGAGATCTGACCGGCCGAGAGAATCTTTGTTCGTATCCCGCGCTTTATGCCCAGGATGGTGACCCGGGCGTCCGCCCCTGAAGACCATTTCTTCATGACCTCCCATTGTTGATCTTCAGGCTTCCACCGGCATTCGCCGGTCAGGGCCTCTATGCCATCGGCGCCGTTTTGGAATCCCACGGTTACGAGCCAGGCCTCAGAGTCAGCATTGGCGTCTTCCCAGGTAAATGTTGGAGGCACGATCTCTGGGGGGAAGATCGTTTTGTCGAGCGGGTAACGGATCTCTAACACAGCGTACTCGGCATCTCTGTCATGAAGTGCCAATATGTGCTCTGCATCGTAGGGACGCCTGCAGAAGGTCATGACAATCCCCGCTCCGACAACAGCAGCCGTCGCCCCAATGCTTATGGTAAGGTATGTAATCGATTTACGCATCAATTCTGTCATTCATTGCGAGTTGTCTCTTGGCTTCTCTCAAAACTCACAGTTCAGTTTTTCATCAGCATGACGTCAGATTCCTTTATTTATGTCCCCCTCAACGAGGCGGATTTCTTGATCGGCTTTAATGTTTCGGTGAATATCGGTGCCCCCGCCGATCCAGCGCACTTCTATACGGTCGACTTTGGCATGTGTCCCCAAACCTAAATAGAGGCGTTTGCCGTAGAAGCTCTGATAACCGCGACCGCCGTGGACCTCCCGTAATTGCGTGCGTTCATCGGTCATTACCCGCACCTGGGCGCCAATCCCGTCGCGATTGGTTTTCTTGCCCTGCAACTGTATCTCAAGCCAGTGGTTCTTCGTGGCGGTGTCATTGCGCATGATCGTGGGCTCGCGTCGGGAGTTGAGCACCACGACGTCGACATCGCCGTCGTTATCGAGATCGTCGAATCCGGCACCCCGGCTGCTGAGTCGAACCTGCATCCCGCTACCGCCATGGGCACTGATGTTCTGCAAGCGACGTTGGCCGGTGTTTTCCAGCAGGACGTTGTGTTGAAAATATGTAGACGAGGAATCAAAGGAATCCACAGTATCCTGAAGGTGGCCGCAGGCGATGAAGATATCCAGGTCGCCGTCCAGGTCGAAGTCGACCAGGCTGTTGCCCCAGGTTACCTTGTATAGGGTATCCGCTCCGGCGCCGACCGGCAGGGTGACATCCTGAAACATGCCATCGCCTATATTTTGGTAGAGGAGCGACCATTGGTTTTGGTAGGAGGTCATCAGAAAGTCTAAGAGGCCGTCGTTGTTGAAGTCACCACAGTCCACTCCCATGCTGCCCTGGTCCTCACCATTGATATCATAGGCGATGGCAGCCATGAGGGCCACTTCCTTGAATTGGCCGGAACCGTTGTTTTCGAATAGGAAGTTCTCCGCGACGTCGTTGGCAATCAAGATATCGGTATCTCCATCATTGTCATAATCCGCTGATACGAGTCCCATACCCCAACCGGCGTGTGCGGCTATGCCCGAGACCTGAGAGACGTCGGTAAAGGTCCCGTCTCCGTTATTGCGATACAGATTGTCCGCGAGCGGCCGGTAGCAGCGCGGGGAGGCGTAGACGGGAAAACCTGAAGCGGAACGGGCCACGTGAAGATCGTAGGTAAAGTGCAGATAATTTGACACATAAAGATCAAGATCGCCATCCTTATCCATGTCCAGGAAGCAGGTGCCGGCGCCCACTTTCGCGCCATTGGCCACACCGGCCGTTTGGGTGACGTCGGTAAAGGTTCCATCGGCGTTGTTGCGATACAACACGTTTGGGCCGTAGTTGTTCAAATAGAGATCCGGATCACCGTCGTTGTCAATGTCACCTACTGCCACGCCTAAGCCGAAACCCGTGTCGCCAACACCGGCCTGGCCGGTAACGTCGGTGAAGGTCCAGTCGCCTTGGTTGCGGTATAGGCGATTACCTGGCTTCATGGTGTCTTTGGCGCCTTTAAGGGGAGCCCCGTTTAGGAAGTAAATGTCGATCCAGCCATCCCCGTCATAGTCAAAAAGCGCCAGGCCCGCACACACGGTTTCCATGACAAAGTAGCCGCCATGCGATCCGTCTGTGTGCACGAAATCGATGCCTGTTTCCTTTGTCACGTCCGTGAGGGTTATTTCTCCGATACCCACTGAGGGACAGAGCCATCCCACGCAAGCCATCAGGGCCAGACAGATTCGATAATGGGGATAGTGGACAGACGCCACAGTTTTCATGGGCGGATTCCTTCTTTCCGAAGAGTATCAAGGGCGCGACGGTATGTCTGATTGTCCGGTTCCAAGGCCACTGCACGCTCCAGCGAGTCCAACGCGCCGACAGAGTCACCATTGGCCTCACAGGCGCGGCTGTGCGCAGAGTAATTCGCGGCCGTCGGTTCCAGGAAGAGAGCCTGCTGGGCCAACTTTAGGGCTTCCGGGAGGTTTTGGCCTGTCTGAAGAAGGAGATAGGCCAATTCGCGATACCCGGCGCTCTTTTGGGGAGCCAGCGCGATGACCCGGCGCAGGGCTGCTTCCGCCTTGGTATGAAGATTGAGATGAGTCGCCACCCGGGCGATATTCGTGAAAACCCGCGGATCGTTGGGGGTCAACCGTCCCGCGGTCTCATAGAGTTCCAAAGCCTCTGCCAGACGATTGCTCCGCTGATAGATCATGGCCAGGATGTTGGCATAGTCCGGACGGTCGGGGCAGAGGGCCAGCGCTTGTTTTAACGGGGCTTCCACCTTATCAAGCATGCGGTTGATCAGATAAATCTTGCCGACCAGGTTATAAGTATGAGCAGTGTCACGTTTTGTCTTGGTCAGATCGTCAAAAGCAAGGATGCTTTTCTTTCGGGCCAGTTGCTTCTGCGTCTTTAGTTGCTTGAAGGTCTTCAAGTATTGCTGTGCTTGCTCGTGTTCCTGGAGCCGGGAATAGGCCTGGAATAGACCATAATAGGCATTGATCAGCTTGGGATTCAGGACAATGGCACGTTCGTAATACTGTTTGGCCTGGGTCACTTGATTTCGTTGCAGGAGCTGTTGTGCCAGAAGGAAATAGTCCAGCGCGGACCTGGGAGAGATCTCGATCTCCTTCTGAAAGGCCGCGATAGCCTCCTCTTGTCGACCCAAGGCCGTCAGGGCCTTGGCGATAGAACCGTAGGCATTCGGTAGTTTTGGATTCACCTGCAGGGCTTGCTGCCAGTAAGCAATGGCTTGCTCGTATTGCCCCTTTCTGAAGGCGGCTATCCCGAGCAAGTCATAGACGTCCGTTCGTTGCGGATGCTGCTTCAGAATGGCATTCCAGATACGGACAGCCTCCGAGTCCCGGCCGTGACGGTATAGGGTTTTAGCCATCAGTATCTGCGGATCGAGACGACCGGGGCAGTCCTGCATTAGTTCCTGGAGAACGGCGATCTCTTGTTGTTTCAGGCGATTGATCTGTTCAATACGGCTGATCGGCAGTGCCGGCGTTTCTTGCCCCGGCCGGGACGCCGAAAGTCCCCAGCCCTGGAGCCAGCATATCCAGAGGAGTAGGGCCCCGTAACGGAACACGACGTGACCACGATCTTGGCATCTGTCCGTAACCACGGATTCTCACTCACGCACAAACTTAAGTAAGTTTAACTGACATTTCCCATATGACGTCATAAACGGTTCCTTTTCATACTCAAGCCTTCATTATAAGTCATTATATGATTCTATTTCAACGATGTTGACCACATTATCAGCCAACATAGCGGCCGGAAAGACCCAAGAAAGGATGAAATCGCTGAAAATCCAGCAATTTCTCTCCTCCGACGTACCTCGGTCAGCGATTTCTGATTACCCGTTAGGAGTTCTTCGGCATACGGGATTTTTGCCCAGCGTTCTCGACTCTCTTTGAAAATCGGCTCTCGGTGTGCTATGATGATGCATGAGATGCTCAAGGGCGTGCAAGTATAGTGCTCCCGATTGAAAATTCCCGTTTTTGCGCGGGTAAGTGGCTTTATTATGGCAGGTTGTGGTTTTGCTCGCGGGAATTTACTACCCTGAAGGGTATAACTCAAGTGCATGTTGGCCCCAGAAGTAACGTATCCAGAGGTAACGTATGAAGATAAAGACAAAATCTGTTTCCGCCATGAACACTAAGGTGAGGCAGATTAGCCGGCGTCAGTTACTGCGGGCCTCGGCTTCTGCTCCGTTGGGACTTATTACCGCACTAGCCTGGGCAGGACAATCAAGCGCAAAGATAGAGCACATCGAGCTGTTCGCCGTGCGCTATCCGACGAAAGGATACTTCAAGTTCTTCATCGGTCCGGGCGGCTCGTACGGTCGCGGCGCGGTCGTCGTCAAGATTACAACCGGCGAAGGCGCAGTCGGCTGGGGACAGAGTATACCTTCGCCGATGTGGAGTTACGAGACCCTGGAGACAGCCACAATTGTTATGCGCGATTATCTTGGTCCGGCTCTGACAGGACACAATCCTCTGGACATTAGCGGCGCCCATGAGGCGATGGACCGTGCCCTCGCGCCGGGCTTTTCCACCGCAATGCCGATAGCACGCTCGGGCCTGGACATGGCCCTGCACGATCTGGCAGGCAGGCTGAGAAACCAGTCGCTGTCGCAGATGTGGCGTCGGCCGCGCGGCGGCCCCCTGAAACTGAGTTGGACGGTCAACGCCCGAACACTCGATGAGGCCGAGAAGGTCATCGACGCCGGCTACAGGCGAGGCTACTCGAACTTCAATATCAAAGTCGCACCTGATCCAGAATTCGACGTTGCTCTTGCCGGACTGGTTCGCAAACGTGCACCGGATGGATTCCTGTGGGCCGATGCCAACGGCGGCTACGACCCGGCGACGGCTCTGGAGGTCGCGCCGAGATTAGCCGACGCCGGCGTCGATGTGCTGGAGGCACCGCTGAGGCCCAATCGAATCAGCGGATACCAGGCCCTGAAGAAGCAGGGAGCGCTGCCCATTCTGATGGACGAGGGTATTGTCTCACCGGTCGAGCTTACAGAATTTATCCGTCTGGAGATGCTCGACGGGCTGGCAATGAAACCGTCTCGCTGCGGCGGACTTCTGCCGGCTAAAGAGCAGATTGAGATCATTTCGGACGCAGGGCTTATGTGGCTCGGCAGCGGCCTGACAGATCCCGACATTTCTATGGCCGCCGCATTGGCACTCTATGGCGCCTTTGGCCTGAACAAACCGGTCGCACTAAACGGCCCGCAGTTTCTCACCGCCGATGTTCTTGCCAAACCGCTGACAATCAAAGACGGCTCGGCGATCGTGCCGGGCGGTCCCGGCCTGGGCATAGAAGTTGATGAAGCAGAACTTGTCGAACTGATGAAAGAGACAGCCAATTCCAAACGGATTGTAATATGAAAGGACGATCTGATGTTTTGCAAACCTCTTGTTATTATCGGATTGCTTGTGATCCCTCTTCTGTCACCGCCGGGAGGGTCCGCCGCCGAACTGCTGGCGGGAGCGGCTGTTACTGATATTACTCCCACAGAGCCGGTTGCCGTTTCCGGGCAATTCCATTTGCGAATCGCCAAAACCGTCGAATCACCGGTCACTGCAAATGTGATTGCCTTGGAGTCTCGCCGGGACGGCTTGTCCCGTGATGTGGCGATCATGGTCTCGTGCGACCTGCTGTACATCCCGTGGGAGGTTCTGGAGCTTGTCCGCAAAGCTGTACGAGAGCGTCTGCCTGAGTTGGACACCAGGAAGGTATTTCTAAATGGCACGCATACGCATACGGCTCCCGTGTTGCTGCCCGATAAATATCCCATTCCCCGCGAGGGAGTTGTACAAGTCAAACAGTATCGATCTTTCCTCGCTGAGCGTCTTGCCGATGCGATAGTTCAAGCGTGGAACAGTCGAGCCGCGGCAAGTGTCACGTGGGGACTCAGTCATGCCGTTGTGGCCTACAACCGTCGCGCCGTATACGCTGACGGCTCGGCACAGATGTATGGCAAGACCGACACAGCCGCATTCAGGAATCTCGAAGGATACGAGGATCACGACGTCAACACGCTATTCTTCTTCAACGATTCGGACGAGTTGACAGGCGCCGTCGTCAACGTTTCCTGTCCGGCGCAGGAGGTCGAGTCGAGGTCAACCGTCAACGCCGATTTCTGGCATCCGGTGCGCGAGGCGTTGCGCAAGCGATTTGGCGAGCAGTTGTGCGTGTTGGGCTGGACGGGTGCCTCCGGCGATCAATCGCCGCACTTGATGTATAGAAAAGCGGCTGACGAGCGTATGCGCAAGCTCCGCGGGCTGAATCGCCTGGATGAGATCGCCCGCCGCATCACGATGGCTGTGGAAGATGCCTATGAAACCGTCAAGAACGACCGACATGCCGATGTCCCCCTGATCCACAGGGTAGAGACAGTTCGCCTGCCGATGCGCCTGGTCACCGAAGCCGAATACGCCGAGGCGAAAGCAGCGGTCGAAAAGGCTGCCGCTCAAATCAAGCAGAATCCCGAAGCGGCGGCGCGCCAGTATCGGCGGATGAAATGGTATGAGACGACCGTCAAGCGGTTTGACAGACAGAGGACCGATCCCGAGCCCACATATGAGATGGAGCTGCATGTCCTGCGGATCGGAGATGTCGCCATAGCCACAAACTCCTTCGAGCTGTTCGGCGACTATGGGATCCGGATAAAGGCCCGCAGCAAAACGCTTCAGACATTCATCGTGCAATTAGCGGGGCCAGGGACCTATCTGCCCACCAAGAAGGCGATTCGTGGAGGTCACTACAGCGCCGTCGTCCACAGCAGCCTGGTCGGCCCCCAAGGGGGTAACGTACTCGTCGATCGGACCGTGGGTATCATTGACTCGCTCTGGACGAAACCGGGCACAGTCCCGTAAGCGATACGAATCATCGGCCAGGGAAGCTCAAACTGCAGGCGGGCGGTTATCAACATTTCGGGATTGAGGCGGAAGCAGGAGTCAAACACTGACCGCTCTGCCTCTCTCCAAGAGAGCTCCCCGTTAGTCCCTTCACCCGACATAGACAAGAGGCGGAGCCATTGTGTGCGGGCCATATTTTCACAGGAAAGAAAAAGAACGTTACATCTTGCGTGGGTACTGGCACTGTACTATCAGACAGCCAACCATGTGAGTAGGCGCCAGCACAATAACTCTGCCAATGAAGGAAGACGTTTCATGGAAGGAACACTAGTCCAGCATTCTCCACCGGCTTGTCTTTTCTCGAACACACGATCCAGGATTTCTCGGGTCTTGCGCTTCGCTCGAAATGAACTTCAAGTAGATTGGCCCACCTGCAATCGGTCAGCCTGATGAATTTGTAGGAATGGGACATACGTAGTCTCCAAAAGATTTTATATTTCAGGCAGAGAAAAGATACCCTGATGAGGCAAACATTTTCAAGCATTTTCCAACACAGGAGCGGTTCTCAGAGGAGTTTGGCGCTCTCTGTCTGTCGCGACACCTGGACATTCTTGTCTGAGCGGGGATTTGCCACATTGATTGCTCAACATCCGATTTCAATTTTGTCGATAAGAGACTTCGCCGGCGAAATTTGCCTGGCGGCAACAGGAGAGTTCCGAAGAAATGTTTAACCCTGAGCACAAAGACATAGACTGTCCAGAATGCCTTCGGCGGAAGGTCTATTTCGACCGTGAGATCGGTTGTTACTGCATGTTCTGCGGTTACGAACTCAGCGCCGAAGAGGCGCTATGTTTAATCGGGAAGATAACATCGACTTCCAACACGGCACGCGCCTCGATCTGCCGCGAGACCATTGCCACCCGCTCATTGAGGCGCTCGGCAAACGCCGGGCGTTTATGGAGCGGACGAATCGGCCTTTTGTCGCCTGGCTGTCCCGATGTACATCGGCAGCTGTATCGGTGATAAAACCAATCCGCCTTCGGCTCAACTTCGCCGTCTTTGCCAGACGAAAAAATTGCTCGCCCTCGGGCCGAGTTTTCACAGAAGGAAAAACAACGTTACATCTCACATGGCTGCTGGCACTGGACTATCAGACAGCCAATGATGGAGTAGGCGCCAACACAACAATTCTGCCAAGGAAGGGAGATGTTTGATGGAAGGAGCACTAGTCCTACTTGCAGCACTTTTTCTGACAAGCCAGGTAATCGCGGCCTCACGCGGATTCACCAAGCGGATGCGACGTCATAAAAGGCTCCGCGAAAACGCGCTGCGCCGCCCGCGTGAGAGGAGTGACTGATGGAGTGACTGATGGTATCATTGGCAGCCCTCCGAAAGGACTCTTGCTTCATAGTCTCACCATACCAATTTCTCGCATCTTGCCGTTGCCCATGATTGAGGACACGGTAGAAGGCACCCACCCTCTCATGCTCCGTTATGCTGTGCCCCCCTTAGGACCGTGCACGAAATAAGTTTCCGAATTTGATGTTCAAGTGTGCCGTAAATTTGGCTGCGACGATTGAGTGGAATCGGAAGCGTAGCTGTTCTACGTTGAGAATTCCGCGATTGAGGAGCAACCGAAGGTGCGGTGCAATTGGGCAGCAAAACGGGAAGTTATTTCGTGCATGGTCCTTATGCTCTTGCCGGCCGAAGACGGGACGGCAGCTTTGGGATAATGGGGACGATCATAAACATGTCTCCTCTTTCTTAGACAACAAGCATACCCCGACAAACAACAACACGATACCTGCTATCTGTAAAGCAGTGACCCGCTCAGCCAATATGCAGAAGCCCAGTAAAGCCGCCACGAAAGGCGTTGTAAGCTCCAGGGCGCAGACCTGGGCCGCTTTGATTCGCTTCAAACCTTCATAGTAGAATATTGTGCCCGCTCCGACTACGATACCGACCAGGATTTGATAAATGTTTGGAAACACCAACGACGAACGAAGCGACAAATACGTGATGAACACGGCCGAAGCAACGATATATCTGTAGAAGGTTATTGAGCCGGCGTCGAGATCCCGCAGATATTTTCTGACAACTATGGTCGTCGTAGCCCAGGCAACCGTTGCCAACAGCACATAAACATCTCCGGCGGTCCCCAGCCTCACGGCAGCCAGATTCTCCAGTGTCTTACTCGTCACAAGTACTCCAGCGACTATCATGACGACTATGCCTGCAAGGTCAAACTTCGTCAGCCTGTCTTCTCTCAGGCAGAAGAATCCTATCAGAACAACGAATATCGGTTGCATGTGTGCCAGCAAGACGGCATTGAGCACGGGTACCTTAGTCAATGCATAGAAGTATATCAGATCCCCAAATATTGTCCCCGCGAGCGCCACATAAACCAATTGCGAGAACTGTCTGGAGGTGACTTTGGCAGGTCGCCGACGTCTCAGCAGGATGTAGAGAACCGCGACCAACGCAACAAATACTGCCCTGATGGCCGAGGTCTGAAGGAAATCAGAGTTCTTGTAAGCAAGCTTGGCAAAGATGGGCTCAAAGGCCCACATCAGACTTGCGCCGAGTATTGCCAAAACCCCAGTTCTCTTCTGATTCATAGTAAGCACCCAAGGAACCGCGCATAAATGACTGAGATCTGATAGCATATTTATACCCTTGCGGGTAGTAAATTCCCGCGAGCTAAACCATAACCTGTTGTACCCTTGCGGGTAGTAGATTCTCGCGAGCAAAACCATAACCTGTTATTGTGGGACCACGTACCCGCGCAAGGACGGGGATTTTCAATCAGGGCCTGTATACACCTTTAGCACAAGTCGATAGACTACGTTGAAACGCGAAACGCCTGCACCTAGGGACACCGAAGTATGCACATTGATTCGTACAAATTTGGAAATATTGTTGTTGATGGGACGGCATACAGCAGTGACTGCCTCATCTTTGGCGATTCCGTGCAGGCCGACTGGTGGAGAAAACAGGGGCACCTGCTGGCAGTGGAAGATTTGCAGCCTGCGATTGCCGCCAAGCCGTCGGTATTGGTGGTCGGCTGCGGCGCGTCGGGGATGATGGAAGTCAGCGAAGAAGTCCGGCAGGCTCTGCAATTACAGAACATCGAACTGATCGCCCTCGTGACAAATGAGGCGGTTGAGACGTTCAATGAATTAGCCGAGAAGGGCCGTGAT
>CAZLTY010000095.1:0-15688 GCA_964562575.1 uncultured Pirellulales bacterium | reverse complement strand
TCTGAGCTCTGACTTTAGCAAAACGATGGTTTTTGAGTTCCTAATTTCCGAAAGAAGGCAACCATAGTCGCAGTACAAGGCCCCATAACTAGCTGGGCTCATAGGGAATCACTCATCCGGTAGTCTGAGCAACAAGAATCTTAGCGCTGTTGTGCACTTGTGGTTTACAAAATCAGTGGCGTTTCCTGGGCGTTCCTGGTATGTTACGGCACCTGAAGAGTTGAAAGGTTGTCATTCTGAGAAATGAATCGGCGGGGCGAGCCCCCCTTGCTGAGTGCTGGTTGTACGCTATGAAAAAAGGTTTTGTATATCTGGTTGGCGCCGGTCCCGGGCGGGCGGACTTGATTACCGTTCGCGGCGCTGAGATTCTCAAGGCTGCCGACTGTGTTCTTT
Organism: uncultured Pirellulales bacterium; assembly: GCA_964562575.1. Taxonomy (GTDB): domain Bacteria; phylum Planctomycetota; class Phycisphaerae; order Sedimentisphaerales; family Anaerobacaceae; genus SG8-4. The sequence continues at coordinate 15,295 of CAZLTY010000095.1, read as the reverse complement.
GTGATAAGCTGGCGAACTCGGCGCTGCTGCGATTCGCCCGCAAGGATACAGAGCTTCTCCATGTGCCCAAGCGGACCGCCGAGGGGGGCAGCACCCAGGACGAGATTAACAGGCTGATTGTCGAAAAGGCCCTGGCCGGAAAAACGGTCGTCAGGCTAAAAGGCGGTGACCCGTGTATTTTTGGCAGGGCGTCGGATGAGCTTGGCGTTCTCAGCGAGGCGCAGATCGGCTTTGAAATCGTCCCCGGCGTGACGGCCGGTGTCGGCATGGCGGCATACGCCGGGATTATGCTGACCGACAAGCAGTACAGTTCGCAGGTGATGTTCGTGACCGGTCACGAGGCGACAGGCAGACGCGAGAGTGCCATCGACTGGGATGTGCTGGGCAAGTTTCACGGCACCATAGTCTTCTATATGGGGATCGGCAATCTCGATTCCATCGCACAGCAACTGATCGAAAACGGCATGTCGGAAGATACGCCCGCAGCGCTGGTCGCCAACGCTACTTTTCCGACTCAGAGACTCGTCAAGGCTTCGCTGGGCACGCTAAAACAGCAATGTGAACAACAGAAGGTCGAGCCGCCCGCGCTGGTGGTTGTCGGCGCCGTCGCCGACAGTGACGATCAGCTCAACTGGTACATGCGAAAGACGCTGTTCGGCAAGAACATCGTCGTAACGCGAGATGCTGCGGGCAACGCCGACTCCGCAGGCAGAATCATAAATCGCGGCGGCAACCCCGTGGAATTTGCGACGATCAGAATCGAGTCGAAGACGGATTCAAACGAGTTTCTCCAGGCGATGGCGGAATTCAGCCAATACGATTGGATCATCTTTACCAGCGGCAACGGGGTGATGATCTTCTTCGAGGCTTTGGATGGCCTGGGCAAAGACGCCCGGGCGTTCGGCTCGGCGAAAGTAGCTGCGATAGGCAGCTCTACGGCGGGCAAGCTATCCGAGTTCGGCATAAAGGCGGATTTCGTGCCCGATGTCTTCACAGGCAGAGAACTGGGCAGGCAACTGCTCGGCTTTACGAATCTCCGTGACAAAAAGGTCCTGCTCCTGCGCTCGGCGATTGCCTCGAATGAGCTTGTGGATGTGTTAGCCGAAGGCGGGGCTCAGGTTGACAATGTCGCAGTCTATACGGCTGCAGAAGTAAAGAGTGACACATCGGCGCTCGTCGAGAGCCTGGACGAAGGGACAATCAACTGGGTGACATTTGCGAGCCCCTCCTCGGTGGACGCTTTTTTTGGACAGGTTGCGACCGGGTTGGTAAACTCGGGCAAGGCCAGAGTCGCATCGATCGGGCCGGTGACATCCGGACGATTGAAAGAGCTTGGCGTTAAGGTTGATGTGGCAGCGGCCGCCCACACAATTGACGGATTGCTTGATTCTATTGAACAAGAGGAGTCACGTTATGGGTTTTCCTGAAATCAGAATGCGAAGATTGCGGGCAAGTGCCTCGATGCGGAGGCTCGTTCGCGAGACTGCCGTGAGCGTAGACGATCTGGTCTATCCGCTATTCGTCCGCGAGGGCGAGGGCGTTAGGGAACCGATCAAGTCGATGGATGGCTGCTTTCATCTTTCGCCCGATACGATTGCAGCCGAAGCTGCACAAGTGGCGTCGCTGGGGATTCCTGCCGTGCTGCTTTTTGGCCTGCCGTCTAAGAAAGATCCGATCGGCTCACAGGCCTGGGCCGAGGATGGCGTCGTCCAGCGGGCGATCAAAGCTATCAAGGCGCAGACGCCCGATCTTTTGGTCATAACGGACGTCTGCCTCTGCGAGTACACCGACCACGGTCATTGCGGCGTGATCAAAGAGGGCACGGTTGACAATGATCCGACGTGCGAGTTGCTGGCAAAGATGGCGCTCTCGCACGCCCAGGCGGGCGCCGACATTGTCGCTCCATCGGACATGATGGACGGCAGGGTCAAGTACATTCGCCAGGCGCTGGAAGAGAACGGTTGTAAGGATGTCGCGATTATGTCGTACGCGGCGAAATACGCCTCGGCCTTCTACGGGCCCTTCAGGGACGCCGCCGAATCGGCGCCGGCCTTCGGCGATCGCAGGAGTTATCAAATGGATTCGGCCAACAGCGATCAGGCGATGGCCGAGATTGCGCTGGACATAGAGGAAGGCGCCGACATAGTCATAGTCAAGCCTGCTCTGGCGTATATGGACATTATCTACAGGGCCAGGCAGCGTTTCGATTGCCCGATAGCGGCCTACAACGTCTCCGGCGAATACATGATGGTCAAGAGTACTGCCGCCGCGGCTCTGGCGGACGAAGAGGCGACCATGATGGAGGTGCTCACCTCGCTCAAACGCGCAGGTGCGGATATCCTCATAACCTATTTCGCCAAAGACGCTGCGAAGAAACTTTAAGAATCGCAATAGAAAAGGGCTGCGAGCACCGGAGGGTGCTCACAGCCCGAAGTTGCTGTTCAACAAATCTGACTACGGACAGCTTGCAAGCCACTTGTTGACATGGGCAATGAGGTCCTGCATGTCAACTACTCCGTTGCCGTCGACGTCTTCGCACAGCGGGCAATCCGAGCTGGCGGGTATCTCCGGGAGGACGTAGTAGTCTTCCGTTTCGCCGATCTGGTACTTGTCCTGAGGTCCGGAACCGGCATTGCCCAATTCGCCTGGGTTGCTGCCTCCGGTCCAGGGTTGCTCGGCAAGGGTTATTCTCAACCGGATCATATCGTGGACGCCCTCGGGATGTGCCGACCTGAATCCCGGCGTGGAGATCTTGTGGAAGCCTGCGGGCAGATTGAAAAGGAACTGGTTCTGTACGGCCCATTCCGGCGCCGCGCCCCCGGGGCAATCGACGATGTCGTCCCAGTCGCCGTCGCGGTTGAAGTCGAACCAGACGTTGACCCAGAGGTTGGTGCCGGGCTGGACGATGGTGACTTCGTAATCCAATGAGACCAGGCCGCAGTTGGGCAGACTGAGTGGTTGGTCAATACTGTCATCGCCACCATCATGATTGGGCGAACTCTGATTGGAATTGATGTTGTTCCTTCCGTCCTCATCCGGGCCCTTATCGGCTTCGGATTCTGCCGTGATTCGCTCGCCCAGATAGGCCACCAGTGGCTCATTCAAATGATACGGCCCGAAAGGTCCGAGCCCGCTTCCGTCGTCGTAGACGGTGGGGAAATACCCAGGTATTGACGGCAAGGTCGACGTGGACGACGAAGGATAGGCCGTCATACGCTTGTTTCCGGAATTGTTGGTGCTGTCCGGGGAGTCGCCCAGGTCCGGCTTATTGCCACTTGGCGTTGTTCCCTCGCAGTTGACGCTCAGTACACCCTGACCTGTCTCCGAGCCGTAGCCGCCGACCTCAATCAGATATTGTTTGCCTGCCGACGCGGCGAAAGTGATTTCCGACTGATAGCCGCCGGATGCATCGTCATTGCACTCGATCAAATCGTCTTCGGTCGGGTAGCAGTCGCAGCCCTTGTAGACGGCCAGCATCGTATCGAAGCTGCTGCCGAGCAGGCTGACGGTGACGTCGCCGGCGCAGGTGGCTGTGTAGCAATACCAGATGTTCGGACTTGTCAGACAAAGGCCGGGACCGTCAAACGCCATATCTGTGGTCTCGAACGGCACGTTGTCCACATCACCAATCGGTTGTGCGAACTCGCAGTCGTCTTTGGATCCGACGGGCGGTTTGGCTTGGCTGGCGATAGTTATCACGCCGGTGCCGAGTTCGTCGGGACTGTAGCCGCCGACCTCGATGAGATATTCTTCGCCGCCGGTGCCCTGGAAGGTAATCTGAGAGGACAGACTATTGCCGAAGTCGTCGTTGCACTCGATCATGGCGTTCAACTGCGGATAGCAGCCGATCCCGGCATAGACGGCGAGTTTGGTGTCGAACTCGCTGCCGGCGAGGCTGACAGTGACCTCACCGGTGCCCGCCGCGCGGTAGCGATACCAGATGTTCGGGCTGCTCATGCAGTGTTCGGGTCCGTCGGAGGTTGCGCAGGTGGTGTCGAACGGTTGATCCACTACGTTGCCGATTACCTCCGCTTTGGCGCAGCCGTCGTTGGCGGGCTGACAGGACTGACCGTCACAACTGATGGTCATCACGCCGGGGCCCTTGGCTGATGCGTTGTAGCCGCCGATCTCGATCAGGTATTGCTTGCCGGCGGTCACCTGGAACGTGACTTCCGATTGCTGGCCGTGGAAGTCGTCATTGCTCTTGATCAAGTCGCCGGCGCCCGGGTTGCAGGCGCATCCGTCGTAGACGGCAAGCTTGGTGTCGAAGCTCGAGCCGGCCAGACTGACGGTGGCCCCGCCGGTGCAGGTAGCGGTATAGCAGTACCATATGTTCGGTGTGGCAATGTAGTGGCCGGGGCCGTCGAACGTCGCCGCCGCGGTGTTGAATTGCAGGTCCGTCACGTCGTCCACCGCTATCGCTCTATCGCAGTCGTCGTTAGGCGTATAAACAGCAGAAGCGATTTGTACTGTACCAAGCAGCAATATGAGCATGCAGGCCGACATTGATTTTGATCTGAGTCTTTTCATAGTTCTGTTCTCCAAAGCCAAAAGATTTCAATTACTGTACATCCCACAACTTGTTGAGTCGCAATAACCACAAAATCAGATAGCATTATTGCCGCTCCTCCGTGAGCTCAATGTATAGTGTCGACTATCGGCAGAATTGTAACGCTTTATTACCGCAAAAAGCACAAAATGCACAGATTGTGGCCCTGCCGGCGTCTTCCTGGCGGCAGGCGCGGGGGCTCGCTTGCCGGGCTTGAGGCGAATTCGCCTCAAGCGGAGGCCGCAGTGGGCTCTATTTCTTGTAGGCTTGTTTCGGGTCGTAGACCTTCTCAGCTATGAACTCCAAGCTCTTATCGGCAGTGCCCTTGAGGGCCCGGTAGAAGCAGGATTGGTAACCGACGTGGCATTGACCGGCATCGACGGCCACCTTGAGAACAAGGCAGTCCTGGTCGCAATCGACGAGTATTTGCTCGATTTTCTGGCGGTGCCCGCTTTCTTCGCCTTTTCTCCACAGTTTGCCGCGGGACCTGCTGAAATATGTGCCGTAGCCGGTCTGAATAGTCTCCTCGAGCGCCTCACTATTCATGTAAGCGACCATCAGGACCTGACCGGTCGTTGCATCCTGGGCGATGGCTGTCATCAGACCGTTATCGTCGAATCTTGGCAAGAATTCCAAGTTTTCTTCAAGTTCTTTCTTTTCGCTCACCTTATTGGTTCCTTAAACGGGATTTCCCATAATATAGATAGCATATCCTTACCAACTGCCTCCGGCTCGCCGGGGCTGAACCTCTCCTACACTTGTCGCAACTGGGGAACAGGGATTCGAACCCCGACTAACTGATCCAGAGTCAGTCGTGCTACCATTACACTATTCCCCAAAAACACGTTCTGATGAACGTGCGTCCACTTTACACCCGACCGCCCCGCAATGCAAGAAAATTCGAGATCATAAACTCACCGTTAAGGCACTCCAACAAAACCGTCGCGTCGGCCCGAGCCTCCGCGGCGCCTGAGCGGGGAGGGCGCTGAGCGAAGCGTCCAGCTGCAAGGCGGCCGAAGCAGGCGATGTGAGCATCGTCGATGGAGGCCAACGCCGCAGATGGACGTTGCAGCCAGCCGAAGCCAGCAGGGTTTTGTTAGAGTGCCTAACGCTGGATTGACAAAGCACTCCAGTTTCATTACTTTGTACTGTCGACTAACACTAACAGTGACAGAGGTGTGATTCACCAGACAATGTTGAAGAAGATCTTGTTCTCAATTATTGTGTTGGCAGCCTGGATCGGTCAGGATGTTGCCGCCGGCAAAGAACGGCCAATCAGCGAACGCATCGCGGCGAGGGACTTGCCTTCGGTCTTCCAGGCATGGTCGCCGGCGGACAATCTGAAAGGCGAAGACCCGCTGGTAACCGCCGCCCGGCACGATTTTATCTGGCATGGAATCGGCTGGTACGGACTTGCCTGGGACAAAAACCCTTCCGGGCTCGGCGAGTCGCTCAGGCCCGAGAGTATCGAGACCGGTCTCAAGAGGCGCAAGGAGCTTCTCGAATTGAATCCGAACCTGGTCCTGATCGCCGAGATTCGATATCGTGACGCGTCGAAGCGTTTCCTGCCCGAAAATCACAAATGGTGGCGGCGCAACAAGGACGGAACGCTGACCAAAGGCTGGTCTGAGGGCAAGTTTCTCCAACTCGATTTCGACAATCCCGAATATCGCCGGCACGTCGCAAGGCGAGCCGGTGCTGTAGTCAAGTCCGGGGTGGTCGACGGAGTGCTGCTCGATTGGTGGCGTGACGACGACAGTCGGCTGGAACTGGTGAAGATGGTCAGGCAGGCCATTGGGCAAGAAGAACTGATCATTGCCAACGCCAACGACAGGACGACCCCGCGGACGGCTCCGTACATAAACGGCTACTTCATGGAGTGCTACAGAAGCAAGACGCCGAAGGATTGGCAGAGGATCGCCGCAACACTCAAGTGGGCTGAGGTGAACCTGCGCGAGCCTCGTGTCAACTGTCTCGAAACATGGTTCCACAACTCGCGCCAAGACCTGAACCTGATGCGGGCGACAACGACACTTAGCCTGACCTGCTCGAATGGCTACTGCTTGTTCTCAGATCCGAACCCCCTGCCCACAGGCGACCACCGCCACAACTGGTATCCTTTCTGGGACGCCAATCTCGGCAAGCCCACCGCCCCGAGAGGGGCCTCACCCGACGGCACGATCAGACGCCAGTTCGAAAACGGCATGGCGGTCTACAATCCAATGGGAAACAAGACCGTCACGATAACCTTCGACCAACCCAAAACCAGCGCGGCAACCGGCAAAGCATCCAGAACCCACACCCTAAAGAGTCCGGATGGTGATATCTATCTGAACACCAAGGCCAAATAGCGCGACGTAACTGCTGACTCATAGACCGACATCAAGGCCTCTTTCGTCTTCGGATTTCTTGGATGATGGCGGAATTGTCAAGGTCGGCGTCGCCTGCGGCTATTGAGTTTTCCAAAACGTCAAGATGAACCTTCGACAGCGGCAACTCCTGCCCGGCGTCCTCGGCGTACTTCAAGATCAGCGCGACGTCCTTGTGATGCTGGCGGACTCTGGCCTGAGGGGTGAAGTCGCCCTCAAGCATCTTTTCGCCCTTGGTGTCCATGATCGCCGAGTAGGCGGGGGTGGCTTTGAGTAATTCGAGAAAAGCCGACAGTTCGAGCCCCAACTTCTCGGCGAAGACGAGCCCCTCGGCCAGTGCCAGGCGGTTCAAGCCGAGGATCAGGTTGCTGGCGAGTTTGGCCTTGGAGCCGTTCCCGGCTGGACCTACGTAAAACACCTTCTCAGCAAGCGCGGCGAAAATGTCCCTGCAGTTCTCGAATTCTGATTTGTCGCCGCCGACCATCAAGACAGCTTTGCGCTGCCGGACCTGTAGGCTCGAACCGGAGATAGTCGAATCGAGAAACGTGATTCCGCCCTTGGCGAGCCGCTTCGCCAGTGACATTGTTTCTTCCGGATCGCCGGTCGTGGTGTCGATGATGTGTGTGGGCAGAGATTCCGCTTCAAGAATCCCGGCGGGGCCTTCAACAACCTGCAAGACAGCGTTTGTATCCGGAAGCGAAAGGATCAAACGCTCGACCCGGCCGGCGATTTGTGCCGGGCTGTCCACGGATTTGCCGCCAAGCTTCTCGAGCTGGTGACATCCTTGCCGGCTGATATCGAAGCCGACGACGTCGAACTGTTGGGCCAGCAGGGACTCTGCTATTGCTGTCCCCACCAGGCCGAGACCGACAAGACCGATCTTGCTTGTCATCGTGTGATCCTTTCCGTGTATCGGGTACCTGTTACAGAAGGCAAAGAGTAACGACCTCACCCCTGCGTAAGCACCGGTCCAGTCATAGAAAGATGGATTCCCGTTTTCGCGGGAATGACAAATAGTGTTTCCACACCGGAACTACCTGAGCAGTGCCAGCATCACCAGCACGCAGGCGATGCATATTCCCAGGGTGATGACAAAACCAATCCACGACTGGCGAGACGGCTTGACGAGGAAGAGTCCGCCTGCGGTAATCCAGCGCTGCGATTTCGGCACGGCCTCGTCGAGCGGCAATTCAAGCCTGTCCTCGGCGCCGATGGGGACATAAATCTTCTTGAAGAATTTCTCAATCGTCTCGATGCTCGGAGGTTTGGTGAGCAGGCTTCCCACGATGCCGCCCAGGATGCCGGTGATGATCGGAATGCCTGTGGTTATTGCGCGTATGTCACTTGTGTACTCAACAAAATAACGAGTCACCACAAACGTGAGCACTGCCGCAATGGTGCTGCAGAACATTCCGGTCGAGTTCATTCGCCGCCAGAGCAGGCCCATCGCCGTAGAGATACCGACGAGGCTCAGGATGTTGAAATAGTCGAGAATCGCCTTAACGAGATTCTGACGCATCAGGATTGCCCCGACGAGCGCCAGCAGGGCAACCACGATTCCTATCACCCGGGTCACGCGCACCAACTGCCTCTGGTTAGCGTTCGGGTTTACGTATACGCGGTAGATGTTCTGAGAAAAAAGCCCGGCAACCGTGACCTGGACGGCGTCGCCTGATGACATCGACGCCGCCATAACGCATGCGAGCATCACACCCTGAAGCACAGGATGCAGCAGTGTCCTGATCGAATTACCGAAGGCGGCGTCTTTGTGTATCTCCGAGCCGGTCTTGATCAGATACACAACCCAGCACAATCCGAGTACACACCAGCCGATGGTGCAGACGCGCTTGAGAATATTGCCGTAGGTGAAACCGACCCGCCCTTCCCACTCGGTGCGCCCGGCGGCGCAGACACTCATCAGATGCGGAAAGGCCAGTGCGGTCAAAGGCGCGTTAATCGAAAGCACCAGGACCGTCCACACACTGAACTTGATCGGATTAAACAGGCGCAGGTAGTCAACACCTGACGATGTTTGAGCTGCCAGCGTCTCACGCATGCCGCTCAGTCCGCCGACTTCATTGAGGCGAAGCGCCGCCGGGATTGCGATGAAAGACAGGGCAATTATCATCAATCCTTGAATCATATCGGTACGGATCGCCGCGATGATCCCGCCCCAATAGCTGTAGACGATAAAGACCGCCGTGCTGACAAGCAGGATGCCGAAGAACCACGCGTCGCCTTCGGCGCCCTGACCCATCATGCCCTGCACGGTGCGGGTCGTCGCAAGCAAAACGCCGGCCAGGAAAACGACCATTCCCACAGCGGCGACGATTATGTAAAGAATGCTTGCGGCCTTGCCGAAACGTTCCTGGAAGTAGTCGGCCATCGTCAGGCAGCGCATGCGCCGGATGACCGGCGCGATCAGCCAGTAGAAGGGCGTTCCGAAAAGCCACATCCACGAGACCCAGATTCCGGATGCCCCGCTTACAGTGGCCTCGCTCATCACGCCGGCGACGTTGCCCGGATGAGTGCCGGCGCCGAAGGCGTGCATTACCATCATCGGTACGCCGAACTGTCGGTTGCCCAGCAGGTAGCCCTCCTGACTGTGGGTGCCGCGCTTGCTCCACCAGCCCATCAGGAGCATTCCGATGAAGTAAAGTACCATTACTATCCAAATCGCATAATGCAAACCAAGAATATCCATAGCGTTCCTTTGTACTCCATATTCCCAACAGAAGCAGTCTAACGTTTGTCAGAATCTTATTGTCTCGGTATGTCCGTGTTTGTCCAGCGTTAGCTCAGCGGCCATTTCTTTGCCTTCGTGTTCGACGATGATATCGTAGTCACCCAGAAAGCCGGAGACTTCGCATGAGCCGTGCGAATTCGTTGTGCATCGCTCATCCGTCCACCAAGTGTCGAAGACCAATTCTTTCCAGACTTGGCCGCAAGGTTTGATCGTCCAGTCCCTTCGCCACAGCGCACCGTTGGGTCGCCAGTGCCGGCCCTCCCAGAAGCCCCACATGATTATCGCATCGAACGATCGGTGGCTGAACGTGACGGTCATAACGTCGCGCAGGTAGTCGGCCTGTAGCTGCTCGTCGGCAGTGTCAATATCGAACTCGGTGAGCTGCAACGGCACACCGAACTTGGCGAAACGCTCGTATATATCGTATAGCCCGTCGATTGATCGCAGCGAGTTCTCCTTGAAGTGCGCCATGAAGCCGACACGGTCCGGGCCGGCGTCGTCGTCAAAGAGGTAGCGGACCATTTCTTCGTACGCCTCGACGCGGCTGCCGCCGGGCAGGATTGCGCCCTCATTAACCCATAGGGGCGTCTGTGTCTTCGACCGAGCATGGCGAATTATCTTCGCGTAGATCTCGTCCGTGCCGGTGACATCGGCCATCGTACCGTTCCAGCCGATGATATGGTTGATCGCATCCCATTCGGTGAGGCGCCCGTCGACATAGGCGATCATCTCATCGATATGCGCAGACAGCTCGGGCCAGAGTCTGCTCGGGTGCTCACGGTAGTTGGTCGGTTTGTAGGAATCCCTACTCAGCGGCGCCCAGGAGAGGTAATGGCCTCGAATGCCGATGTCGCGCGACTCACAAAAGCGAATCATCCTGTCGAGCAGATCCTTGTGCTCGTCCAGCTTGCCCTGCCTGGCCGGGACGAACCAGTTCTGCCAGCGGAATCCCGACTCGAACGTCGTCTTGTTGAAATGTTCAGCGAACATCTCACGATACTTGAGGCCGTCCGGGCCTTCAAGCTGAAATGTGCGCGGGTTCAGAATATTGCCGAATCCGAACACATGTCTGCGCATCCGCACGTGGACCTTTGCCCCGCCTGCAGAAACGCCCCTACTATCGAAGACTTTGACCTTCAGCGGCGCCTTGCGAATCTGTTCGATGCGCCTGTTCGCGTGCTCTCGCCACGATGCGTCTTCGCTGCGCCCGTCGTATGTGACCTCGCCCGTGCAGACGCAGGATGTCGCCAGCAGAATGATAAGACTTCTCATGTCGGGGGGGCCTTTTGTCTCACTTGTGCTTTTCAAATGTCCATGCGATGTGGTTCACCCCTCGCCTTAAGTCGGCTAGGGGACCTGGGATCGGGTGTGAGTATCTTCTGTCGTTGAAATCGGTATCCACTTTGATCGCCTTGCCGTGGCGATCTTCGATGGTCTGCCCGACGGTGGAAAAGACACCAACGAGTTCTTTGTCTATCCACGGTCCTTTAAGGCCAAGTGCCGCCTCATTGACAGAGAACTTGATCGTCACTCCCAGAGGCCGGTTCTCGTGGGTGAATCCGGTCGCAAAAGATTCGACTACACTATGCTCGTCACCAAACGAACTGGCTTTGGCGCCCTCGTAGAAGACATTGTAGTCCGATTCATAGCCCGGAGCGTCTTTGACGTCATCGAGTCCGCGCCGGATGAAGATATTATTGTACCATCTCTCGTCCTGGGCCGTGCCGGTCTTGCGCCCGACGTCTATTGTCGTGTGCGGCCTGTAATACGAGGAGCGGCGATTTGTGTCCGGCTGATACTTGTACCAGGAGTCCACCAGCAGATTGTGCGCGATCAGCGTAGCTTCGGAATTGCTCCGGAGTCCTTTACCGACGAGGATGTTGTTATCGATTATCGCCGGGCCGTGATTCATTTCGAGGAAGATTGTCTCGGCTTCGGTGTTGTAGATTATGTTGCGCGTGATTCGCGTGCCCTGATTGGCGTAGTCCATCCAGATCCCATAGGCTGATTGCTGTTGGTGATAGACACCGCGGATCAGATTGCCGCTGATAGTTGTGTCGACGCTGTTGTGCAGCTTGATCGCCGCGGTTTCCCAGCCTCCGAATTCTCTGCGGTAATTGGTGTCCTCGATGAAGTTGCCGGCGATCAGGCTGCGCGTCGCACCCTTTTGCCCGGCGATGCCCGCCTGGCCGCAACGTTTGATGACATTGTTGCGGACAATGTGGTCTCCATAGGCGTCGATGTCATCGTACTTCACGCCCGGGGCCTGCCCCAGGATGATACCGACGCAGCGGGCATTGAGAACCGTGCAATTGTGGATGATCCAGTGCTTACCCATCCGCGGTCCGACGGCGCCCGTTTGCAGCTCAATTACAGGCGGCGCCCAGTTAGCCGCCGCGTGCATGAAGTGAAGGCCGTCGAGGGTTATGTACTTGAGCCCCGTTACTTCGGGCATGAACAGGCTCTCGCGAACGTTGATCTCGGCCAGCTGCGTGTTGGGATTGGCGTCGCCGAAGTTCGCCCAGATGGTTGTCACCTGCTCGCCTGCCTGGCAATGCCAGCTCTGCCCGGCTTGCTTTACTTCTTCGGTCGTCTGTTTTTCGTAGAACGCCTCGCCGTTTAGATAGACGTCGCCGCGATGATGCCACTTGCCGTAGTTCAGCCAGCCGCCGGAAAGCTTTAGGGCGTAGGGGTTGTAGTCGCCGAAAAACGCATTGGACAGTTCGACTTTCCAAACGCCGGCCCCCTCGCGAGTCCAGGATGTGATACGCTCGGAGCCCTTGACGATGGCTTTCTCACCGGGCGCAGCTCGATATGTGATACGTTTGTCTTCGCCAGTACCGCCGCGGGCGGGTCTGACCCATTCACGATACGTCCCGGCGTGGACCGTCACTATATCTCCGGGCCTGGCGACTTGCGCCGCCTTGCTGATCGTAAGATACGGACTGCTGCGATCACCGGCGTCCGAGTCACGTCCGGCTTTTGAGACATGAATCTGCCGCGCAGAGAGTCCCGCGTCTCCAAACATGACGGCTATACAGGCCGCTGCCAGTATGATCCGTATTCTCATGCCAACGCTCCTTTTGAGAATCGACGGTAAATCTGAGTTCTGCATCTATTCAATCGGTTCTGCGGCTGGGCAGTCAAACCTTCCCAGCCCCACGATAATATCACAATCGGCGCCGAATGGAAACGAAATGAAGCCCCTTTCTACAAATCCAGCGCTTGGATTTTTGGATGACCAGTCCGACGATTCATGGTATTATTGATGCCGGTTTGAACTGGAAAGGGATCAGGGCAAAAGAACAAATCGAAAACACATAGGGAGTTCAGAGATAATTGAGATGCGGCTATCAGGGAACCAGGAAATCAGGTCGTGGGTATCAGAAGATCAGGTTATCAGGTGAGTTCGAGCATCCGGCGGAGAAGCCGGAACGATCCTGAAACCCTGAGCACCTGATATCCTTCATCCTGATAACCTGATCCCCGATACCCTTACTTTTCTTTAGGGAGATTGATCATGAAAGACCTTACACGCAGAGATTTTGTCAAGAGTTCTGTAGTTGCAGGTGCCGCCGCGGCGATGCCGTTCTCCAACGTTAGAGGAGCAAACCAAGATATTCGTGCGGCCGTAGTGGGCGTTCGAGGCCGAGGCGGCGGGCTGGCTCGTGAATTCCACGATCTCGACGGGGTGCGAGTGGTAGCGCTGTGCGACGTTGACGGCGAGGCCCTGGACAAACGAGTTAAGGAATTCAAGGATCGCAATGCAAAGGTTGACGGCTACGAAGACTTTCGCCGGATGCTGAAAGACAAATCCATCGATGTGGTCGCCGTCGCAACGCCGGACCACTGGCATGTCCCGGTAGCGGCTAACTCTATTGTTGCCGGAAAGGACGTGTACGTCGAGAAGCCGCTTAGCCATACAATCGCCGAGGGGCGTTTCCTTGTAGATCTGGCACGCAAGCACGGCAAAATAGTTCAGCACGGAACTCAGGCGCGCTCTTCGGGAAACATAGCGGAGGGCATCGAGTACCTTCGCTCGGGCAGGCTCGGCAAGGTAAGGATGGCCAAGGCGATCAACTGTCAGTTGCGCGGCCCCATCGGCCACGTTGCCGACAGCGAAACGCCGCCCAGCGTTAACTACGACCTCTGGCTGGGGCCCGCACCTAAGCGGCCGTTCAACCGCAACCGGTTCCATTACAACTGGCACTGGTTCTGGGACTACGGCACGGGCGACACGGGCAACGACGGCGTTCACCAGATCGACATCGCCCGGTGGGGGCTCGGCGTGGAGATGCCGAACGCCGTCTCGTGCAGCGGCGGCCAATTGTTCTATGACGACGACCACCAGACGCCCGATACACAGATCGCAACCTTTGAGTACGACGACGTCTACCTGATGTACGAGATGCGTCTATGGACGCCTTACGGACTCGAAGGCCACGACAACGGTGACATGTTCTACGCCGACGGCGGGACAATGTCGATCGGCAGAAGAGGCTGGCAGGTCACTTTCAAGAACGGCAAGCCCGGCCCTGGCGGCCCCCGCGGCAGCACCCCACACGCGGCAAACTTCATCAAAGCCGTTCGCAGCCGCAAAGCTACCGACTTGAACGCCGACGTCGAAGTGGGTCATCATTCGGCCACTCTATGCCACCTGGCCAACATCTCGATGCGAGTGGGCCGACGATTGAAATTCGACCGCGCGCGCGAACGGTTCATCAACGACGCCGAGGCCAATACCTACCTGACAAAGAAGTACCGCAAGGGATACGAGTTGCCAACGCCGTGACAGTCTTTGGACCAGCAATTCTACACGCAGAGAGCCATAACTATGGAGTCAAACGTTGTCAAAGGTAGTTGCCTTTGTGGTGAAGTGAGTTATGAGGTCACTCCGCCCTTCAAATCCTTCCGATATTGCCACTGCCCGCGTTGTCGCAAGCACACCGGCAGTGCTCATGCATCAAACCTGTTTGTGGCTCCAGACCATTACAAGTGGGTTAAAGGTGAGGATGTAGTATCACGGTTCAATCTACCAGATACCAGTAGTTTTGCCAGGTGCTTTTGCACTAAATGCGGCTCACCAGTCCCTCACCATTCAAGGCGTGGGGACTACGTGGTTATACCCGCAGGTTCGCTAGACGATGATCCACACATCTTACCAGAGTGCAGCATCTTCTGGGATTTCAGAGCTCCTTGGTTCAAAGATTTTGACGATATTCCAAAGTTCGCTGAGTATGCTCCTGACAAAGAATAGCTGATTGAAGCGAACGTATCATCGACGTCGGGCCTTCTTGCGGTTTTGGCGTTGGAGTTTACGTTTTTGGCGGAGGTCTTTCTTCTGCTGATGGGGATTGGTCTCTTGAATCGGTATTTGCCCAGACAAGCCTGGAACGCTGCTCGAATTCCAATCGAATAGGTTTTTGCGTTGGCTGGTGAGTTTTTCGGGCACGAGTCCTAATCCCTCCACACCGAGCTCAAACCTGATATCATTCCAGTTTCCCCCAATCGTGATATCTACACAGTCAGCGGCAAAGGCACGCTCAATGACTTCCGCGGACTCCACGGCCCGGAGATCCAAGAGATAGCAGATGAGAAACGCATTGAATGTCTCATCGTTATGATCGTATT
>CAZLTY010000094.1:0-15825 GCA_964562575.1 uncultured Pirellulales bacterium | reverse complement strand
TTGTTTTTTGATTTTTTCGCCACGTTTCTCGCCGGTCGCGCATTTATAATGGTGATGATAGTTGTTGGCAGTCGAGAAACTCCGGAGAATAACGAGCGTGGACAACGACAGTAGGGCGGCAAACGATGGCCGGTTAATAGCCAGGGCCCGTGGTGATCCCGACGCATTTGTTCGGTTGTATCGGATGCACTACGATGCGATATTTCGCTACTGTGCTCATCGTCTTTTTGAGAGAGCTGCTGCTGAAGATGTTACCTCGCAGGTCTTTCTCAAGGTTGTCGAGAAATTCGCCTCCTTCGAGGGCAACGAGCAGCGGTTTCGCAACTGGCTCTACAGGATCGCAACCAATGCCGTCAATCACCATCTGAGAAAGAGTGTTCGCCGAAAAAAAATGTTGCAGTGTGCTCGCGATCAGATCGACTGTTGTAGCAACGATTGCGGACAATCATCCGAAAAGCTGGATCTCTTGAAGGACGCCATGCTGGCCTTGAAGCCGCGCTATCAGACTATCATCGCGCTGCGTTTCTTTGAGAATTTGAAACTGACTGAAATTGCCGAGGTGCTTGGCAGTAGTCCCGGCACCGTCCGCAGCCAGATGGCCCGGGCGATTGCCAAATTGCGAGATAGATGTGTCTCTGCTGGGCAGGAGATTTGAAAAATGACCGAAGACGAGAAGAGCTTCCAGGATTTCGTCGAGTCAATTGAGTTCGATGACATCCCGCAGCGCAGGCACCGTGATCTGCTCGAGCGTGATCTTCGTGCCGCTATGGGAGGGCGACCTCGGCGAGAAAGCACGGCGATGATTTGGAGAACAATCATGAAAAGTAGAATGATGAAGATTGCCGCCGCGGTTGTGGTAGCGGGCGGGATAACGGTGTCAGTATTCCTTATGGACGAAACGGCTACGCCGGCCTATGCGGTCGAGCAGACGGTCGATGCTATCAAAGAAGTGAAGACCGTTCACATGGCCGGTGAGTTTTACCATCAGGGGCAGTTCGAATGCTGGTTGAGATTTGACGGCGATCCGGACGTGCCCACCCACCTGTGGCTGTCTCTGCCTCGTATTCATCTGGCAATGATATGCAGTCCGGATGGATTGTTTCACTACAACAAGAGGACCAATTATGTCTTTCGCATAAGCCAAGACCAGAGGGGCCGGACCTGGATCATCAAGTTCGGCAGTTTCTTCAAAGACGCTGGTAAAGCGGCTGATAAGAGGGGCTCGGTCACCATATCACATGAAGATAAATCCATCGCGGTTCACATCCACAGGCCAAAGAGAGAGCAGAAATTCCTAGTTGACGCTGAGACGAAGCTGCCGATCAGTTTCTCGACTATCAGGGACGATGCGCCGATGGAGATGATAAGGAGACAGCAGTTGACGGTGAAGAATATTGTCTGGATTCGCTACAACCAGGAGCCTCCTGATGGGATCTTCGAGATCCCCGGCGATGCGAAGGTTGTCCAGAACCGGTTCGATTGCTGGGTGGACCCGGATTCCGGGCTTGCAGCCGACGGCATGACCCGGCAGGAAGCATGTCAGGCAATTGTCAAGGAGATGCGCCGGGCGCTTGTTGACTTGGACATTGAGACTCTCTGCAAGCTGGACCTTATGTTCCTCGAGTTTGCGCCGGAGATGTGGGAACAACTGCGGCAGATGAAAGAGGCAGGCCAACGCGTCGATGAGTTTGTCGCAACAGATGACGCTTATGAGGAAGACGGTTTCTGGTATGTTCGGTGCGAGCTTCGAGGCAATGACGGCAGAACCGAAATCCAGACGCCAATGATCAAATTTTACGAGATGGGAGGCAAGACCTTGTGTATCATCGTTGGCTCCAAGGAAGGTGGTGTCGCGGACTGATCGGCTCATGAACTGGGATTGCGTTCGATCTGCGCCGTCGAGCCATTTGTGCTCGACGGCGTTTGTTGTGCGCCTGCCTGGCGGGGCTCGCGCAGCCGAAAAGGGGCGGAATTTCAGATGTTTCACAGGCCAAGATCGTTATTCAACCGTCCTATTAGCAGTGATTATGAGTTGCGTACTATAGGTTATGGCATTGATCGTCTGGGCAGGATTGAAGCTCGTGAGAGAGAGTCTCAAACTCGAGACGCAACGCCTTGCGAAGTCCTGGATGCGGCATGATCGGAACATGTTGCGGGACTATCTGGTCCGGGACGTGGAGGACCCCCGGATCAATGTACAGAGCATCCTGACGAGACATTTTCTCATCGAACGTCTGTTCGGCGAGCGGTTCGCTTGGCTGGGGCAGCAGGAATTGCGTTTCGCCTTGGTGGTGAACTGGTTGCTCAGACTGCTCAAGACCTCGGTAGCCGCCTGGCAGTTGCAGGCTCTGCTCGACTCACTTCTGACGGGCCGGGACAACGCCGGCGGATTACGAATCCCGTCGTATGTATCGCAGACTTTTGCTGACTTGAGGCTGCCGAAGCGGCGATTTCAGAGCTGTGCCGCGTCACCCGGCGGGACATTTGTGCCGGATTCTTCAACATGCACGCCGGCGGCGAGCAGGTCGTCAAGGCAGTCGGCGATTCTCATTGGAATACGCTTAGCGTGGTCCGAACAAGGGCGATCTTCGAACGCTACTGCTCCAGAATACAGGTTATTCACATTAATGAGTTTCTGAGATCAAGGTTCGGCTGCGCCGATACGCACAACAAAGGCGCATGCACCTTCATCGTCAGGCTGTAGCTACACTCCCAACGAAACCCGGCATTTCGCCGGTTTGCCCTCATCAGATTTAGGAGTTGAAGGGCACTGTGTTTGTTGTTAGAATCCGGCCTCGTCTTTTTGGTATTCTTGTTGGAGCCTATTGATGGCAGGTAAGTTTGATAGACATGTTTTGAAGAACCAGATGGTCCTCCTCGGCGAGCCGATGGAAGCGGTCGAGTCGGTGGCGTTCGGTTTTATGCTTCCGGTCGGGGCGGCACATCTGCCGCAAGGTTGTTGCGGGGCGGCGAGTGTCATCGCCGACTGGATATTCCGGGGAGCCGGCGACAAGGACAGCAGGCAACTCAGCGATGCACTCGATGGGCTTGGACTTGTGCGAGGTCGCTCGGTAGGCAGTTCGCACATGGCGGTCGGCGCCGCACTCGAAGCCGGGAACCTCGCCGAGGCATTGGACTTGCATGCCGATATTATTCTCAGGCCCAGCCTTAAGGAAGACCAGTTCGAGTTGGCCCGGAAACTGGCGATTGATGAGGTACTGTCGCTGGATGACGACCCTCGGCATAAGGTCATGCTCAAACTGCGTGAGCAGTTTTATCCCAGTCCTCTGGGACGCAGTGCCCTGGGAGAGATCTCGGAGTTGAAGGCCCTGACGGTTGCGACATCAGAGCAGATAATACGTGACAATTTCAACCTTTCGCAGACGATTTTCACCGTTGCGGGCAAATATGACTTCGATGCGGTTTGTAGGCAGATGGAGGGGCTGTTTGAAGGTGAGCGGCAGCAGCCGGGCCAATCGATAGAGTTGACGCCGAGTGCGGGCCAATACACCCATATAGAAAATGACGGGGCGCAGGTGCATATCGGCCTTATGACTGAGACAGTCAAACCGACCGATAAGGACTACTACAACGCCCGAGTGGCGGTATCTGTGCTCTCGGGCGGAATGAGCGCCAGGCTGTTCACAGAAGTAAGAGAAAAGCGAGGCCTGTGCTATGCAATCGGGGCCAGGTATCACAGCCTCAAAGAAGCTGCCGGGATGATGTGCTACGCGGGCACAACGCCTCAGAAAGCTCAAGAAACGCTCGATTGCGTGATCGGCGAGTTTAACCGGCTCGGCGAAGGAATCAGTGAAGAGGAAATTGCCCGGGCGAGGGTCGGGCTCAAAAGTTCACTGATCCTGCAAAGCGAGTCTTCCAGCAGCCGGGCCAGTGCAATTGGAAGCGACCACTATATTCTGGGCAGAGTGCGGGGCCTGGATGAAATCAAGGATAGGATAGAGCAGACAACCGTCGATTCGGTCCTGGAGTTTTTGCGAAACAATAAATTCAAAGATTTTACGGTTGTGACAATAGGCCCGAAGCGAGTAACAGTCAAGTAGTTGTAGGAACCCCCGACGGGGGACAACGCATGGAATTTAAGAACGAGAAATTGTCAAACGGTCTGGTCTTGATCGGCGAGGTAAACAAGTCCGCCAAATCGGCGGCGGTGGGTTTCTTTGTCAAGACCGGATCGCGGGATGAGGTGGCGCCGATTAATGGCGTGTCACATTACCTCGAACATATGCTGTTCAAGGGTACCGAAAAGCTAAGCGCCCTCGAAGTCAATGAGGCATTCGACAGGACCGGGGCGCAGTTCAACGCCTTCACCAGCGAGGAGAATACTGTCTTTTATGCCGCCATTCTTCCGGAGTACCTGGCGGAGGTGACGCAACTGTGGGCGGATTTGATGAGGCCTTCTCTTCGCGATGAAGATTTCAACATTGAGAAAAACGTAATCAAAGAAGAGATTGCGATGTACCAGGACCTGCCGAGCTTTGACGTCATGGACAGATGCCGAACTCTGCACTTCGCCGGTCACCCCTGTGGAAACAGCGTTCTTGGAAGCGTCGAGAGCATCGACAGTCTGACCGCTGAGCAGATGCGCAGCTACTTCGCAAAGCGCTACGCGCCAAACAACATGGTCCTGGCCTGTGCCGGTAATTTTGACTGGGATCAGATTCGTTCGATAGCAGCAGATTCGTGCAGCAAATGGCAGCAGCAGGCTGTCGAGAGAAGACTGGAGCACTTTGACGGCAGCAAGAAGAAGGATCGGATCGAGAAGGCAAATCTGGCGCGCGAGCATATATGCCTGATGAGTGAGGGTGTATCCGCTCAGGACCCGAGTCGATTCGCCGCTTCGCTTCTGGGCACAATCGTCGGCGACGATGTCGGATCACGATTCTTCTGGGAGCTGGTCGATAAAGCGCTTGCCGAGGCTGCGTCGATGTGCTACGGAGCCATGGACGGGACGGGGACATTCTACAGTTATATTCGATGCAGCAGCGACAATGTCGCAAAAGTGCTCGATATCGTCCAGGGCGTTTTCGACGATATTGCCAAAAACGGCGCAACTGAAAGCGAATTGATAACGGCAAAGAACAAGATTCTCAGTACGCTGGTCATCAAGAACGAGTTGCCAATGGGTCGGCTCATCGACCTCGGTTTTAACTGGACGTACCTTCAGCAGTATCGCACGATCGAGAACGATGTCGCGGCGATCAAGGAGGTGACGGTCGACGATGTCAATGCTCTCATAGGGCAGTTGAACCCGGGTGATTTCACACAGTTTTCCATAGGACCCGTACTCAAGTAACTGATCATAAGGAGGCAAGGATATGGGTAATCCAACGAGAAGAGAATTCCTAAAGACAATCGGCGCTGCAGCGGCCTCGGGCGCTGCGCTGTCGGCATTTCCAAGCTATACCGGCGCGAGCCGGGCGAAGAGAAGCCGTGAGAAGCGCCCCAACATAGTTCTCGTAATGACCGACGACCAGGGTTACGGCGATCTCGGCTGCCACGGCAACGACGTGATTGTGACACCCAATCTGGACAAGCTGCATGCCCAGAGCGTGAGGCTGACCAATTTTCATGTCGACCCGACCTGCGCGCCCACGCGTTCGGCGCGGTTGACGGGGCACTACTCCACGCGAACGGGCGTATGGCACACGATCATGGGCCGGTCGTTGCTGGGCAAGCATGAGACTACCGTGGCCGACATCTTCTCGACGAACGGTTACAAAACCGCCGTCTTCGGCAAGTGGCACCTGGGTGACAATTACCCGTTCAGGCCTCAGGACCGGGGTTTCCAGGAAGTCTTGATCCACGGCGGGGGCGGCGTCGGACAGGGGCCCGACTACTGGGGCAACGATTACTTCGACGACACGTATTTTCATAACGGCAAGGAGAAGAAGTTCGAGGGCTATTGTACGGACATATGGTTCGACGGAGCCATGGACTTTATCGAGGCAAACAAGAGCCAACCGTTCTTCTGCTATATTCCGACCAATGCTCCGCACGGGCCTTACAATGTAGCGGACAAATACAGCAAGCCGTACAGAGACAAAGGCCTGAAGGCCAATCAGGCTAATTTCTATGGCATGGTCACCAACATCGACGAGAACATGGGTCGGCTGATGAGACGGCTCAAGGAACTGGACCTCGAAGACAACACCATTTTGATATTCATGACCGACAACGGAACTTCCGGGGGGCACCCCGGAGGCATGCGAGGCAAGAAGGGCTCTGAATATGAGGGTGGGCACCGCGTGCCGTTTTTTGTCCGATGGCCTGCCGGCGGTCTGGATGAACCTGGTGACGTTGACCGGCTCTCGGCGCATGTCGATGTGTTGCCCACTTTGATCGAGCTATGCGGATTGAAGAAACCGAGGGGCCTGAAGTTCGACGGCACCGGTCTGGCGCGCCTACTCAAGAACAAGGCGAGCAAGTGGCCCGACCGTACACTGATGGTTCACTCCCAGCGGATTGAGCACCCGGAGAAGTGGCGCAAGAGCGCGGTCATGACCCAGCAGTGGCGGCTGATCAACGGCAAAGAACTCTATGACATCCAGGCCGATCCGGCACAGGGCAGCGACGTCGCTGGCGCGAATCAGAAAGTCGTCAAGAAACTGCGTCGTTCTTATGAAAGGTTGTGGGCCGATCTGTCCAAGGGCTTTGACGATTACTGCGAGATCATCATCGGTTCGGACAATCAGAATCCCACGCGGCTGATGTCCCATGACTGGCACACGCCGAAAGTGCCCTGGAATCAGGGCGCCATCCGCAGCGGGATGCAGGTCAACGGCTTTTGGGCGGTCGAGATCGATCGCGATGGCACGTATGAGTTTGCGCTGCGCAGGTGGCCCAAAGAGGCGGACGCTGCGATCAACGCTGCTGTCGAGCGCGGCAAGGCGATAAGCGTCACCAAGGCGAAAATTAGAATTGCAGACGTAGAGAAGAGCAAGCCGGTTGACGGCAAGGCAGTCGAAGTAACGTTCCGCGTAAGCCTCAAAGCCGGCAAGACAAAGCTTCAGACCTGGTTTACCGATGACGGTGGCGCCTCGCGCGGGGCCTACTACGTCTATGCGAAGCGCCTGTAGAGAAAAGAACAGACGATCAACAAGGCCCTCATGTGAGAGCTGGAAGAAACAAGAATTGCAATCGGTGGACGCAATGCAAGAGATAAATGGAATTCCGAAATTCGACCTGGCCGAACAGATTATGGCTGAGCAGCGAAAGATTGCCTCAGTAAGGAGGAAGGGGCCCACCAAAAGGATTCGACCTGCAAAACAACCGAGGAAGGTTGAGCCGATCAGCCATGCCATAAGATTGCAGGGCGTGTCAGTGGGACAGGAACATGTTATTGCAGAGATTGTGGCCAGAGATATCGAGAGGCTGTGCAGAACCAGTGCTTAAAATCGCCGAAGTCCATGATGCCAGGGAGCTGCGAGTATGTATTCGAGATATAGGAGAATCAGTTGTTGTTTCTTGTATTTGGGCCTGTTGTTCGTTGTTGTGGTTGGTTCGCTGAGCGCAGCGGCCACGGAGAGCTCCGCTCTCCCAGATGCGTTTCGGTCGCAAGATTTGCTGTGGGAGATCCAACTGGGGACCCATCAATATACGATCCCCCGAATCGACAATGGGCGCATATTCATAGGAGTCAATGACAGAGGATTGAAGCATCCCGTATTATATCGAACGGGTGGCGGAATCATGATGTGCTTGGACAAGGCGACCGGCGGGATGATCTGGCAATTGGTGATTCCTCGATACATGGAGGGAACCAAAGCGCCATTTCACTTCAACCACTGGCAATGCGGAGTCTGTTCCAGACCTGCGCTCGACGGCAAACGCCTGTACATTGTCGGGCCTCGGGGTGACGTGCTTTGTTTGGATCGCAACGGCCAGACGGATGGCAACGACGGGCCGTTCGTGAAAGAAATTGAGTATATGGGTGTTCGGCGCAACACCGACTACAAGCTTAGCCAGACCGACGGCGACATCATCTGGCAATTCGATATGATCAAGGAAACCTCGGTGGTGCCGCACGATGTCTGCGGAAGCACAACTCTGCTGCACGGCGACTATTTGTACGTATGTACTTCTAACGGCCAGGACGACAAACACAAGTACGTGGTCAACCCGTTAGCTCCCAGCCTGATCGTGCTGGACAAGAACACCGGTAAGCTGCTGGCCACAGATGGCGAACTGATCGGTAAACGAATGTTTCACGGGCAGTGGTCTTCACCCGTGGCGGCGCAAATAGACGAACGTACCATGATCCTGTTCGGCGGAGGCGATGGCGTTCTGTATGCCTTTGAGCCGTTAGGACCGGCGTCGGGCGGCGACAAAACGCGGACGCTAAAGAAGATTTGGCAGCATGACTGCAATCCACCGGATTATCGCCGGCGAGACGGCCGACAGATACCCTACGGTGGCTGGAAGAGCAAGAGTCCCGGTGGGCCCAGTGAGGTTATCGCTACGCCGGTCGTTCATGACGATCGCGTTTACGTGGCTATAGGCCAGAGTCCTATTCACGGTCCGGGACAGGGGATGCTCTCGTGTATCGACGGTGCAACCGGTCGAAAGATATGGGAGTCCCGCCGGGTGGGACGCAGTCTTTCCGAGGCGGCTATAGACGATGGTTTGTTGTACATCTCGGACTTCACGGGACGACTGCATTGTTTCGATGCCGACACGGGCGAACTCTATTGGCAGCATGAGCTGGGCGCCGGCGTATGGTGTGCGTCGCCAGTTGTAGTCAACGGCAGGGTATATATCAGCACCGAGCGCTCCAGGTTCTGGGTATTCAAAGCCGGGCGGGAAAAGAAGGTCCTTACCGAGAGTCGCGTCCGGTCGATTGCTATCACTCCCGCGATTCATGACGGAGTGTTCTATCTGCCGACACAGAACAGGTTGTTTGCCCTGAAGATCAAATCCGACTCGCCCCAAGGTAGCAATTAGCCGCTCAGCTTCAGGCACAGCCAGGCCGCAAAGAATGCCGCCGGCGTCCCAACCGCGTAACCCAGCAGGGCCATCAGTATACTCACGGACTCGAGCTTTTTGTTGTGGTGTGAAGCGACCACCGGGGCACTCGCCGCCCCACCGATGTTTGCAGCGCTTGCGATTGCGGTAGAATGAACATCAACTCTCAAGAGATAAGCGCCTAACACGCAAAAAGCGCCATGTATGGCTATCCAGATATAACAGGCCAGGATAAACCACACGGCCGATGTCGTGAGGCTGGAGACATCAGCCTGGGCTCCTGTTTTCGCCACATAGACATAGAGCAGAGCCATCGCAAGCTCATGGCTTGCCGGGATATGCCTCGCAGGAGTCAGCGAAAGTAGAACGCCCAGGATCGTAATCAACAGAATCCTCCAGGTTGAGGTGGTCAGAATCTGTCCGATCTCAGGGAGCTTCGTTGAGATGTTTTGGGCGGCCCAGGTACACGCGAAACCCAGCACCAGAAGATAGAGAAAATGTCGCATCTTGACGTCTTCCCTCGGGCCTTTTCCCTGGACTTGTACGTTCTCAAGCATGCGTATTCTCTCATCATCCACTCGCATCAGACGATTGAAGCCTTTTGCGAAGCTCTTCGAGCCCAGCATAATCGGCAGCCATATCATATAGACGAGATTATCTCCAAGCACCGCGAGCCCGAATCCCTCCGCGTTTGTGTCAAGCCCTTCCTTCACGGCGGCCATGTTTCCCGTGCCGCCGATCCAGCTACCGGCCAGCGAGCCAAAGGCCTTCCATGCATCCTCGGGCAGTTTGTCCTTAACGAGCAGGAATGCTATAGGCGCGCCTATCACCACGCCGACAGTACCGAAGAGCATTACGAAAACGCCCCGGCCCATCATTCTGATTGTTGATGCGATATCCACCTTCAAGAGCATCATTACCAGAAACATGGGCAAAATGGCAGAGCTTAGCCAATTGTACACAGGCGAACTGCTGGGCAATACGCCCGTGTTTGACATCACGACAGGCAGGGCGTAGATGAAAATCAGCGGTGGAAAGTAATTGAAGAGTTTCGCTTTAGTGCGCTCTTCAAGCCAGAAGAAGATTGCCGCGACTCCGCAAAGAACTGTCAGGACACCTGCTGGGCTGGAAATATATGACTCATCCATGACGTTTGGACATCCCCAGCGCCTGGTCCATAAACCACTCGCAGCGGTCGGAGTCATTGCTTGCCTCCATGTCCTGCGTAGCGGGATCGGTGTGCATAGTCAAACAGCCGCAAACGAATAAAAGCAGGGCGAGTACGGAAATCGACACGTCCAAAGCTCTTCGCTCATTTGACATTCTTGCTCCTTCGCAATGCTTATCGTCTTGGATAAATTGTACAACCTAGACGATTTTAGTGGATTCTATCTCAGACAAGTGTTATGTGCAACGACAAGAAGTTACATCTGAAAGAAATTGAGGAGTTCGAATCTATGTCTGCGAGAGCAAGACATGTTTTGTATTATCTTCTTGCCCTGTCGGTGTTTTGCTCGTCGGTTGCAGCGCAGGAAGGGCCTGCGCGAGCGACAAATCCATCTGTTTTTCCGCCTGACTGTTGGGGTGTGTATAGTTGGTGCAGTTGGAATACCCGGAAGGTCACTCGCCAGAGTTGTCCCCTTATCAAGGGGGCTCCAATTGTCATGCACTGGAACAAGATCGAACCCGAGCCCGGAGAGTTTGCATTTGACGAGCAACTGGGTAGCAAACTCGCCCTGGCAAAAGAGAACGGCTTCTATACATTTCTGATGATATGGGTTGCCCCCAATGCACCGCGTTGGCTGCATGAGAACGGTGTGCCCGAATTGAAAATGACCACTACGATAAACCCCAGGCGACAGCGGCGCAACTCAACCTTTCAGTATTATCTCGACGAGGACTATATACACTACTATCACCGCCTGATCAGGGAATTTGGAAAGTATGTCGCAAATCTCCCCATTGACTTGCAGGAGCGCATTCTGTATATCCAGTCGGCCGAGGGCTCTACCGGCGACGGTTACTGCTACAAGGGCGATCCCCTCGATGAGCAGTATAAAATCAGCCGGGACCAGTGGAGTCAGTTTCGCATCGAGGCGTGGGAAGTTTTCAAGGAGGCTCTCAGTGATGACAACGCTCGCATGGTCAAGCCTTTGCTGGTGAACTACGACTCGAATCGCCGGCTTGAATACGATTGGCTGCTCCGGAACCTCGATACGATCGGCTTGAAAAACGGCATGTTCAGTCACGGCTACCACATCAGCGATACGCAGCAGCGTCTTGAACAGTGGCGCCGGTTTATCAGTGACGTCGGCGGTAGGGGCAAGGCATTCTTCTCCCGCGGCGAGCAGGATGCCGAATGGCAGGTCTGTGGCTGGAGCAGTCGCAATACGCAGCAGGCGCTCTATTGGTCGGCCCTGTTTGCCACGCACTGCGGCCTGGATATGTGGAATCTTCCTCATGATGCCTGCCAGGGAGATACGTACGCCACGGCGATCAACTTCTTCAACACGTATGCGGGACATCATGATGCTTCATCGGCGCCGGCGGCTTTTTGTGCCTTGCGCAAAGGCTTAAATGCGGCGGACACGGCGGCTTATCCGGAGACCATTTACGGCAAGGCCGGGAAATCCAATATCGAGCGTTATCTGCGCGTAGCCGAGGCGCACCGCGATCACGGCGCCATCCAGGGCGACCCCGAAAAGGCGACCGGCGGCGGCATGAAAAATCGCCAGCGCGATAACTACAACGATGTCGGTTGGAACATTCTGCCCGGTAATTGCTACCGTTACCTGGAGCAAATAGATGCCGATCAGACAAGTGTCGGATGGTGGCATGCGGGGCCGAAAGAGAGCATTTACGGCCGGTTTGCGCGAGGATTTGATCCCGAGGCCGGCAAGGCTGAGATGTTCTTCAGGCTAGACGGCGAGTTTTTTGAGGATAGCCGAGCTGCTCATCGGGTCGAACTGACCGTGACATACCTCGACCGGGGACACGGTCAATGGTCGCTCTGCTATAACAACGGAACTTCCAAGACGACGGCCCGGGCCGTGCGTTGCCAAGACTCAGGCAACTGGAAGACGACAGCCCTCCATCTGGACGATGCGCATTTCAATGGCAGCCTGGAACGAGGCGGCGACCTGACGATCAGGCACCTGGACGGCGAACCGGCTCTATTCCACATGCTTGGACTGGAGCGAGGCCAACCTTAGAGACAGTCTATTTGCGAAGAACGTCCACTTTCCACGGGCCTTTCGTCTCTTGTGCAGTAGTTATCGCAGCCAGCAAGCGCATTTCACCGCTGCTGATAGAGACTGATTCGAAAGTATACTCCGCATCGCCTTTGGCGACTTCACCATTCAATCTGGCGCCCGCCATGTCCAGAGTTACTTTGGCGTCGGTCTGCAACTCCGGGAATCTGAGTTTAATGTCGTACTTGCCGGATGCCGCTGAGAAGAGTTCCCAATAGCCGTTCGAGTTGGCCGCCCACGATCTTCCCTTTATGTGTCTCCAGTCCTGGCGCGTCAGAACGACAGGGTTCTCGTGTTCAGTGCCGATATGGATTCTGGGCGGAGCGTAGTTATCCGGTCTCGTGCTGCTTACGTCTCTGAACCAACGCTGGTACTTCCTGCGCATCACCTCGACCATTTCGGGCCGCTCCTGAGCCAGGTCGTGCTCTTCGAGCGGGTCCGAAGCCATATCGTAAAGCTCAAACTGTGGCTTGCCCTTGAGCGTCTCATTTCCGAAGCCGCTTGCATTGAGCAGTTTCCATCGTTGCGTCCGAGCCGCAAAGTGGTGATACAGAACAGGCGTGTCACCTCGGTGAGATTGAATGACGATTATCCGGTCGAGCCAATTCACCTGCCGGCCCTTGAGCAGCGGCAACAGGCTGCGTCCGTCGAGTTGGAGCCCCGCAGGTTCTTCCACGCCGCAGGCGTCCAGGATAGTGGGCAGCACGTCAATATGTGCGGCAATTCGATCGGACGATTGCCCGGGTTCCACAACGCCGGGCCAATGAACGAAGAAAGGCGAGCGGATGCCACCCTCATGTACATGGCCCTTGTTTCCTTTCATCCCGGCGACGTAGCGCCGGCCGTTTGGTCCATTATCGACCATGAATATTACGATTGTGTTCTCCGTAAGACCAAGTTCATCGAGCTTGCCAAAGAGCCTGCCCACGTTGTCGTCTACATTCGTGATCATGGCGAATATCCGCGCCCGTTTGTCTTCGTCACTCTTTTCAGGCAACGGATGTCCCTTGTCCTGTGGAAAACACCTGTTGCTCAAATCCATCTTCTTGTACCGATCAAGGATGTCTTCCGGCACGTCGTGGAATGGCCCATGAGGTGCATTAGTGGGGATGTATGCGAAGAAGCTCTTGTTCTGCGCAGCACATTTCGACATCCACTTCGCAGCTCTCTCGAAGTAGACATCTGTGCAGTATCCCTGGAACTGTTTCAGTTTGCCGTTGTCCACAAGAATCGGATCGGTATACTTCCCCTCGCCGCCCGGCGGGTCAGGCGGTTGGCCGATCCCGCCGCCTCGGTGCACGAGTGACTCGTCGAAGCCCTGATCCATGGGCCGCATCGGATAATTGTCACCGAGGTGCCATTTGCCGAAGATTCCGGTTGCGTAACGGGCCTGGCGCAGAATCTCAGCGACTGTCGTCTCCTCAGGTTCCATCATCGCCCGGCCGAGCCAGGTATCGATGACCCGCGTGCGGTAGTTGTACCGGCCCGTCATCAGGCACGCACGCGTCGGCGCGCAGACCGGATGCACATAGAAATTCTCCATCGAACCGCTTCGACTCGCCATAGCGTCGATGTTGGGGGTTTCGATAATTGGATTGCCCGTAGTGCCAAAGTCCCCGTAGCCCTGATCATCAGTCATCATCAAAACCACATTCGGTCTGCTCCTGTCCTTGTCCGCCTTTGGCGCCACCGCACAGGATGCGGCCATGGCGGCGGCTCCAAGGCCCAGGGATTTTAGAAAAACGCGTCGAGAGCCATGCCATTTAGTCACGATCTTCTCCTTTATGCTCAAATCCGCCCCTTCAACGGGACTCATGTCATTTTTGCTCTTCGAGGATGCCCATTCCGCTGCGATCCGGGTAGGCTGGTCGCTTGGCCGGCACGTAGGGATTTCGCTTGATTTCGTCGAGCATGTGCTGTATCGCGGCGTCAAGCTGGGGGTCACCGCCGTCGACCATCAGCGCGGGGTCGTCGACAACCTCCAGATCCGGGTCGACACCGTGTCCCTCCATGGTGAGTGTGCCGTCGGTCTCGTAGAATGTGATGAACGGTACCGTCAGCCTGGCCCCGTCGAACACTGATGGATTTCTGGAGATGCCGATTACCCCGCCCCAGGTGCGCATGCCGATGAGTTTCCCGAGGCCGGCCTTGCGGAAAAGGTAAGGAAAGATGTCCCCGCCCGAGGCCGATTCGCCGTTGATCAACATGCACTTGGGGCCCTGATGACTCAGGGTCGGAACGCGCCAATCATTCTCATAACGCTCGAACAGATGGAGGTAAATAGGACGGTTGAGCAATTCAATGAACCGATCCGCTATATTGCCGCCCCCGTTCCAACGCTCATCGACGATTAGCGCTGCCTTATTCATCTGGCCATAGAACTGGCGGAAGAGTTCCCGCTGCCCGCGGTTGCCGGTGTCCGGCACGTGAATATACCCGACGCGGCCGCCCGATCTTTCTTCTACATATCGGCGGTTACTCTCGACCCAATGTCGATAGCGCAGGCCACGTTCCGAGCGCAACAACTTCACCACCACGTTTGTTGCATCTTCCGGATCGACGGTCGGGCCCACGGTCAATGTCACGGTTTCACCCGCGAGGCCCTCGAAGGCGGCCCAGGGAGCTTTGGATGTGTCGACCGGCGTGCCATTCACCTTGAACAGGAATTTGAACTGTTCGCGCTCGTCGGCGTCCAGATCATGCAGCACCGAGCGGGCGTCGGTGTCCCATACGCCGCCCTCGTAGACCTTGGCGAGACGGTAGAATCCCTGATCGAGTTCGAAGTCCACACCGAGATAGCCGATAGCCTCCGAGGGACCGGAGTCGACGTCGCCTCCGCCGTAATACGTGTGACCTGCGTTGACTTCGCTGATCATCTCTGCGATGACGTAGCCGACATCTCGACGGGATACGCAATCGTCCAGCATGGTTTCGTATTGCTTGCGCACGGCGGGCCAGTCGACCCGGTGCATGTGCGGATCGTAGAAGTAGTCGCGCATGAATCGCCAGGCATCGGCGAAGACTTGTCTCCACTCGCCGCGAGGCTCGATGACGACGTTCATCGGTCTGGCTACGAGTTGGTTCTCGATTTTCTGCCCGGGTTTGGCATCGATGATGCCGGTCTTGCCCTCGCTGCGAACGAGAAGCCTCTTGCCGTCAGGCGTCATCTGAAGAAAGCTCACCTTCTTTAGAATTGTCTTTTCCTCACGCTTTTCATCGTTTGGATCGAAATACTGTAGAGTGCTCTCCTCGCCGCGTCGCAGATAGACCAAATGGTTCTTGTCATTGACTCCAAGGTAGGAAAACCGTCCGCGCTTAATGGGCATCCGAAAAGCACGCGACTCGGTGTTTTCCAGGTCAATCTCTACCGGTTTCGTTTCTTCTTTGTCTTTGCCCTTCTCTTTGGCCTTCTTGCCGTTGGCCTCTTTCTCCCGCTCGCCTTCGCACTCGGGTGACTTCTTGCTGTCCGCGTCGTTTGGGTCTTCGCATTCAGTCTCTTTGTCTTTCTCCTCTTTCTCTTGCTCCTCTTCGTCGCTCTTTGCCCTGAAAGGATTGGAGACATCCTTTCGCAGGGCGATCGCATGCAATACCG
>CAZLTY010000093.1:1666-15853 GCA_964562575.1 uncultured Pirellulales bacterium | reverse complement strand
CATTTTGGAGTTCTTTGGTATGACCCTCCTCGTGATTGGACAAGCCCCACGCCCAGGAGCCGGGTGAGCCGACATTTTCCTCAAAAATTCGGTCATCACTATTTAGGAACGGTCCTGCCTCGTTACCTCCCGGATAGGATGGGCCAGTGGGAATCTCCGGGTCACCTGGATCTCCCTCCACAAGCATATAGTCCGACTGATTGTTTGGATTGATCTGCCGTGCCCAGAAATACCAGGTACCGCCGGTTCCGCTGGCTTTACTGATATCGAACGTATAGCGAATCATGCCGGGGCCGTTGTCCCGTTGAATCGCCTGGCCGAACGCACCCGCCTCGTCAACCACCGGGTAATACTGGTCGGTGGCGGGATCGCGCTGATCGAAATCCTCAGCTTCAAACCAGATCTGATGGCCGCCACCGTAACCGGAAATCTTGAAGTTCTTCACAGCATGGACCGGCGTTGTCACTAACAACGCGACGAAAGCGCCGAACAATACTCGTTTAGCTGATTGGTGAAGCATTTGGCTTCCTCCTTCAAAAAGATTAGAAATACAAAACGACCGACAACAATTCACACTCTGAGACATATCTGTCCCTCCCTGGCCGTAGCACTTACTTACGGCTTGAAACTGCCTCCTTTCCTGCCAAATGTGCCACCGGCATCAACATCCATTTATACCAGATAGATAGCCCCCCCGTCAAGAAAAATCACTGGATGACCGAGATGCCGGAATACTGTGATTTCATTCTACAAGCTCCCCAGCCGTTCTCCCGGAGTAGCCCTCGTAAATCGTGGGACGCCTTACTTGTTTCCAGTAAATCGGCAGGGATTCTATTGAAGTCGCCTGGCGATTTCTGAGGACGTTGTCAAAATGAGAACTGAATTGTTGTTATCTTCTCCCTTCGAAAGAAATGAGGAAAAAGAGAAAATCTACCATGTGTTTCGTACTCGTTTGCAGCCACAGATTTCACGACTTTTTCAGACAGGATAGCCCGGATAAGGCAAGATTCTGTGATCTCCCTTTTCCTTTTTCCTTTTTCCTTTTTCCTTTCTACTTTCTACCTTTCCCCTGTCCATCCTGTAATCCCGTCAAAACCCTCCAAGTGCTTTTCAACCTTCCGCTGCTCTTATTGCGTCGACGAGCTTGAGCGTACCTTCATATAAGCTGCGGCCGATGATGGCTGCTTCGGGCTTGAATTCAGCCAGCTTTCTGATGTCTTCGGCCGTGTTTACGCCGCCTGAGGCGACGACGGGGACATCGACGGCCTCAACGAGCGCTTTTGTTCTCTCGAAGTTCGGGCCTGACATCATGCCGTCTTTGGCTATGTCGGTATAGATGATTGCCGCCAGCGGTAGTTTAGCCGCCTCGGTTGCGAATTCCAGAATGGTTTGGGAGCTGTCCTGTGTCCAGCCGTGGGTGGCAACCTTCGAGCCTTTGGCGTCAAGGCCCAGGACGATTCTGTCTGTGAACTTGTTTGCCATCTCGCTGAACCACTCGAAGTCACTTACCGCTTTGGTGCCGATGATTGCCCGCTCGACGCCTGAGTCGAGAAGTTGCTTAATGGAGGCCTCGTCGCGCAGTCCGCCGCCCACTTCGATCTTGAGCTGGCCCAGAGCGGCTATCGCGGATATCGTCCGGGTATTGACCGGCCTGCCCAGCTTGGCGCCGTCTAAGTCGACGATGTGCAGCCACTGCGCGCCGTCGGCGATGAACTGCCGCGCCTGTTCGACGGGGTCGTCGTGATAATTTATCTGGCGATCATACTGGCCCTGGATGAGTCTGACACACTTGCCGTCCCGCAGGTCAATTGCCGGTATTATGTACATCTTGGGACCCTCAAAATTCGAATGAAAGAGCCCGACCTCAGACGTCCGACTCTTGATGTTTGTCGCCCACGAGGGGTCGAATCCTATCAACGGTGAAATACATCATATGCCTGATCTTGTCGTCGGAGTGCCCGAGTCTCGAGTGTTGCTGTCTTATCTCCGCCACCCGTGCGGGGTCCTTTTCTTCGCTCGTCATGGTCAGGTACAGTCGCTTGCCGGCATATCCGGCGCCGTGCTCGACGAACATATATGCGGCCTTGGGATTGGACTGGATATTCGCGTAACTGAGCCGTTCCAGCATGCTCAGTGCAATAGTATTGTCGGCGACAACATACGGCCGCGAGTAGATCGCAACATCGACGTTGCCGTCGGAGTCACTCGTCGCCAGCACGCCCATGCCTTTGGTCGTTTCGAAATAGTCAGCCAAACTCACAATATGCTCCCTAATGCTCCTACGAAGCCGGTTCTGTTTGTGTATTTTGTGTATTGCGCTCGAACATACATACAATTGCCGGCAAAAGCAAATCATTTGACAAAATGGGTCTTTACATTATATTTGCACGTGAGTTTACAGTAAGAACCTTCAAATTCAGGAGCCAGACTATGAGCGGGATGAGAATGTCACCGAATTTGCTGTCAAGAACAACAATAGCTTGGATTGCTCTTCTTGCGATCTTCCTCTTGGCGATTACATCCGGTGCACCGGCCGCTGATTCGACATCGCGGTCGGGCAGGAAGATACCCGTCATCTTCGATACAGACATCTGCGACGATATCGACGATACCTGGGCGCTGGCATTGATGCTCCAGTCGCCTGAGTTCGACGTCAAATTGATCACCACGGCCGTAGGCAACACCGCGTCAAAGGCAAAGACGGTCGCCAGGTTCCTGGAAATCGCCGGGCGTACGGACATCCCGATCGGGATCGGCGTGCAACAGAGCAAGGGTACCCACCGACAGGATGCGTGGGCCAAAGACTACAAGCTCTCATCATATCCGGGAACGATTCACGAAGACGGTATCAAGGCCCTAATCGATACCGTGATGGATTCTCGCAGGCGGATAAAAATTATTGCCGTCGGCCCATTGCCGAACATCGCCGCAGCGCTCGAGCGCGAGCCTCGGATAGCCGAGAAGGCGCAGTTTGTCGGAATGCACGGCAGCGTCCGACTGGGCTATGGCGGCAGCAAGAAAATCAGCGCCGAATACAATGTCAGGGCCGATGCCAGAGGTTGCCAAAAGGTCTTTACGGCGCCGTGGAGAATTACAATTACCCCACTGGACACGTGCGGCCTGGTCCGGCTCAAAGGCGATAAATACCAGAAGGTGCTGAAGAAGAACAGCCCTATGACAGCAGCGCTGATGGAGAACTATCGGGCATGGCACAAACAGGGATTGCGCAACAGCAACAAGGACCTGAGCGAGGCCGAGCTGAACGAACGAACCGATCAAAGGATCGATTCGAGCAGCTCGACGCTTTTTGATACGGTGGCGATTTACCTGGCGATGTCGTCGGAGCTGGTCAAAATGGAAAAGCTGCCGATCAAAGTTGACGACGAAGGCTACACAAGAATCGACGAGGGTGCCAAAGTGATGAGGTGCGCCACGGCGTGGAAAAATCTGGGTGCGTTTGAAGACTACCTGGTTGACAGGTTGACGAAGTGACAGATTTGCGCGGGATTGACTTGAAACAGAACAGACCAAGAATCGTCGTAGTCGGCAGTTCCAACATGGACCTGGTAGTGAAGTCTGAAAGGATACCGGCCGTGGGGGAGACTATTCTGGGTGGAGACTTCATGATGACGCCGGGCGGCAAGGGTGCCAACCAGGCGGTTGCCGCGGCAAAACTGGGCGCCGACGTGTATTTCGTCGCGAAGTTGGGCGACGACATCTTTTCACGACAGTCTCTGGCCAACTTCCAGAAAGAGGCGATCCACACCGAATATGTCACCTGCAGCAGGGAAGCTGCCTCCGGCGTGGCCTTGATTACAGTCGACCGGGCCGGTGACAATGTGATTGTGGTGGCCCCCGGTGCAAATCAGCAACTGTCTGCAGATGATGTCAAGGCGGCTGAACCGACCATCTCTTCGTCCGGCGCGGTTGTGGTGCAGCTCGAGGTGCCGCTGGAGACGGTTGAATTTGCCGCGCGAATGGCAAGGACTTGCGGCGTGACTTTCATCCTTGATCCTGCGCCGGCGCAGGAACTTAGCCCGGGATTTCTGCAACTGGTGGACGTCCTGACACCGAACGAGACCGAAGCCAGGATTCTAACCGGCATTGAGGTCACAGATGAGAGTTCCGCTCGTGCTGCGGCCGAGGATTTGTTGAAACGCGGCGCTGGAGCAATCATCTTGACCATGGGGGCCAGAGGTTTTCTGCTGGCAACAGGCGACCGAATGGAATTTGCTGCCGCATTGAAAGTCAACGCCGTCGATGCCACGGCGGCCGGAGATGCCTTTACGGGCTCGCTGGCGGTAGGCCTGGCCCGGGGCAAGACGTTGGCCGAGGCTGCCGCGTTTGCCAATCACGTAGGAGCCTTGTCTGTTACCAAGATGGGAGCGCAATCTTCGATGCCTTCGAATGAAGAAGTCGAGAGCTTTGTGAAAGAAATGTCTACTCAAGGAGTAAACGATGAGAAAGCACAATAGAATTGCCATAAGCGTTCTTGTCTTCTGTGCCGTGACTTTGTTCGTCATGCCGGTCGGCTGCAAGAAGCGTGAGTCGGGCAAACCCAGGGTCGCCTTGGTGATGAAATCGCTGGCCAACGAGTTTTTCAAAACCATGGAGGACGGCGCCCGGGCGCACCATCAGCAGCACGCGAGCGAATACGATCTGATCGCCGTCGGCATCAAGGACGAGCTGGACGTAGCCCAGCAGATAAAACTCGTCGAGCAGATGGTCGCTCAAGGCGCCGGCGCAATTGTGATCGCACCGGCCGATTCGAAAGCTCTGGTCCCCGCATGCAAGCGGGCGATGGACGCCGGGGTTGTCGTCATTAACATCGACAACAAGTTCGACGAAGCGGTTCTCGCCGACAAGGGAGTCAGCATTCCGTTTGTGGGGCCGGACAATCGCAAAGGCGCGAGACTCGCGGGCGAGCACCTGGCCGGCAAGCTCAAGGCCGGTGACGAAGTGGCTATAATCGAAGGAGCACCCAACACGTTCAACGGAATCCAGCGCAAGCTCGGTTTTGAGGATGCGATGAAGGCCGCCGGTGCCAACATCGTCAGCTCTCAGTCGGGCTATTGGGAGATGGCCAAGGCGAACCAGGTCGTCTCGGCCATTCTCACCGAGCATCTGAATCTCAAGGCCCTGCTCTGCGCCAATGACAGTATGGCTCTCGGCGCCGTCGCAGCGACCAAGGCCGCCGGCAAGTCCGACGATATTCTGATCGTGGGTTTTGACAACATCTCGGCGGTACAGGAGCTGCTCGCCGAAGGCGGCATTCTGTGCACGGTCGATCAGCACGCCGACAAGCTGGCAGTGTACGGAATCGACTATGCACTCGAGATGCTCACGAAAAAGGGCGTACCGGCAGACAAGGAAACCCCGGTCGACCTTATCACGGCGGAAACTCTCTGATGGAAGCCGGCTCGACCGAGACAATTCTCACCGCCCGCGGGATCAGTAAATCCTTCCCCGGTGTCCAGGCCCTTGCCGGCGTTGATTTCGATCTTCGACCAGGCGAAGTCCATGCCCTCGTAGGCGAGAACGGCGCGGGCAAGAGCACACTGGCGCGTATCATCGCCGGCGTGGCCGAACAGGACACCGGGCAAATGGAACTCGACGGCCGACCCTATAGCGCCGCGAGCAGGGCTCATGCCGAGGCCCGCGGCGTGCGAATAGTCATGCAGGAGCTGAACCTGATCGGAAATCTTACGGTTGCCGAGAATATCTTCATCGAGAAGCTGCCGAGCAGGTTTGGTATTGTCGATTATGGCAAGCTCAACGGCGCGGCAGTAGAAATAATGGAGCAGGTCGGACTCGCCGACATCGATCCGGCTACGCCTGTCAGGTCACTTGGGATAGGCCAACAGCAGATGGTCGAGATCGCCGCGGGATTGTCTCGACAATGCTGGATACTGGCGTTCGATGAGCCGACGGCGTCGCTGACCGAGAACGAGACGGAGCTTCTTTTCTACCAGATAAAGAGGCTCAAAGGCGAGAGTGTCGGGATCATCTACATTTCGCACA
Organism: uncultured Pirellulales bacterium; assembly: GCA_964562575.1. Taxonomy (GTDB): domain Bacteria; phylum Planctomycetota; class Phycisphaerae; order Sedimentisphaerales; family Anaerobacaceae; genus SG8-4. The sequence continues at coordinate 9,832 of CAZLTY010000093.1, read as the reverse complement.
GCATCGAAGAGGTCCTTCACATTGCCGACCGCGTTACGGTGCTCCGGGATGGTCACCGCGTATCGACCGCCGACGCCGACGAACTGAGCCCGGGTGACATCATCAGGATGATGGTGGGTCGAGACCTGGAGCACGAGCAGTTGCGACACGCCGGCCGCCCGGGCGAGGTGGCGCTTCGTGTCTCGGGGCTGAACCTGGGCCAAAAGGTCAGAAACGTCAGCTTCGAGGTCCGCCGGGGCGAGGTTCTTGGCGTGGCCGGGCTGATGGGCTCGGGGCGCACCGAGATGATGCGCGCGCTCTTCGGCGCAGATGCAGCCGACGGCGGGCAAGTATTTCTGCACGGGACAGACGAGCCAGTGTGGATCAGATCGCCCCGTGACGCGGTGCGCAACGGCATTGCATTTTTGACCGAGGACCGCAAGGGACAGGGGTTGTTGCTCAGCCTCACCGTGCGCAAGAATATTTCGCTCATGCGATTGGACGACGTGAGCCGATTCGGATGGATGGATGAATCCAAGGAACGCTCGGTGGCGTCTCGATATGTCAACGCCCTCTCGGTGCGCTGCTCGTCGGCGGAGCAGACAATCGGCGAATTGAGCGGGGGCAACCAGCAGAAGGTGGTGATCGCAAAATGGCTCTACCGTGACTGCGACGTTCTTATCTTCGACGAGCCGACCAAGGGTATTGACGTCGGGGCCAAGTTTGAGATATACAATCAGCTCGGCAAGCTGGCCGAGAAGGGCAAGGCGATAATCTTTGTCTCGTCGGATCTGAAAGAGCTTATGGCGGTATGCGACCGCATAATGGTAATGTCCGCCGGGACGGTAGCGGAGACTTTCGACCGTGACCGATGGAGCCGCCAAAGAATCATGGCCGCGGCGTTGAGTGAATTAGGAGCGGACAGCGTATAGCGGATAGCGTTTACTGTGCGGCGCAAAGCCTATCCGCTGCACGCTATACGCTATCCAAAGAGCGACAATCTTATGACGACAACAAAGAACGAAAGACGAGAGACGAGCATCGAGAGACGAGGGCTGCCTTCAATGCCGGCGTTCGTGGCCGATTACCTCGGCATGGCGCTGGCACTGACGGTCCTGCTGGTCATATTCGGTTTCTCGGCGGGAAATTTCTTTACCCTTACGAACTTCAGGACGATTGCCAACCAGGTTTCGGATACGACCATCGTCGCCGTGGGGATGACGTTTGTGCTGATAATCGCCGGGATAGATCTGTCCGTGGGGTCGGTCATGGGACTATCGGGCGCGGTGCTCGGCACCTGCATGGTCAGGTTCGGTTTTCCGCTCACCGTAGCAATCATCGCGTGCCTGGCGGCGGGAATCGTCTGCGGCCTGGCCAACGGACTTGTCGTAACAAGATGGCGGCTGCCTCCGTTCATCGTCACCTTGGGGATGCTGGAGGTCGCGCGGGGAGCGGCCCATCTGGTGACAGGCTCGCAGACAAAGTATATCGGCTCGGCGGTGGGTGTGATTGCCGGCAGGGGGTTGCTGATTCCGTTTATTGTCGCTGTGATAATAGTAATTCTGGGTCAGTTGGTCCTTTCGCGCACCGTCTTCGGACGGTACATCGTCGCGGTCGGTACAAACGAAGAGGCCGTCAGGCTCTCGGGGATAGACCCGAGGCCGATCAAGCTTGGCGTCTTCGTTCTCTGCGGATTTCTAACCGCCATAGCGGCGGTGATCAGCACCGCGCGGATGGAGGCCGCCGACCCCAACGCAGGCGCCGGCCTGGAGCTGAGGGCCATCGCTGCGGTAGTCATAGGCGGGACCAGCCTGATGGGCGGCCGCGGCTCGGTGGTAAGCTCGTTCTTCGGCGTGCTGATAATAGCGGTCCTCGAGGCGGGTCTGAGCCAGATGGGAGTCGGCGAACCGACAAAACGCGTAATCACCGGCTGCGTAATCATAGCTGCCGTCATCCTCGACCAATACCGCCACCGAATCCGAAAGACGCCGAAGCCCTGAACGAGCAGGCTCTTCGCCGGGTGATCATTGCTTCGGCCACAGGTTCCAGATACACGTAATGTCCATACTTACTCTGGCATGGTTGTCGCAAACGGTGATTCATCCCAGATTGGCTTCGGAAATCTGTTGGCGTTGGGTGGCGGGGCTGTGTTATCATACATAGCCGTATTTCATTAGGAGAATAGTCGCAGATGGCGAAGATAAGCAAACGCTTGGAAATGGTGTTGCTCGTGGTTCTTCTCGGCTCGCTCTGTCAAGGCAAGGTTCTTGAGCATCGCTGGGTCTATGTCTCGCGGTCGCTCAACAGAGACGGCGACATAGTGGATATCAAGAGCATCGTCAAAACCGCCGCCGAGTCGGGTCTCAACGGGATGGTTCTTTCAGCGGGGCTCGACAGGCTTGACCGCCAGAGCCAGGGGTACTTTGCCAGGCTCGAACAGGTTAGACGCATCTGCAAGCAGAGCAATATCGAGATAGTCCCGATAATTCTCTCTGTCGGGTACGGAGGTTCCGTCCTCGCTCACGACAAGAACCTTGCGGCCGGGATGTTCGTCAGAGATGCCTTGTATGTCGCCGAAAACGGCAGGGCCAGTTTTGTCCCGGATTCGCCGGCGATTATCACAAACGCCGGGTTTGAAAAATACGATGGCAACCGTCTGATGGGCTACCGGTTCCACGACAGGCCGGGCGAGGTCTCGTTCATGGACAACAAAGTCTACAGAGGCGGCACCGCGTCACTGCGCTTCGAGAATTTTGGCAGATACGAGCACGGCCACGCCAGGGTAATGCAGGAAGTGGAGGTGCAGCCGCAACGGTGCTATCGACTGACCTGTCTGGTTCGGACAGAGTCACTGGAGCCGGAAGGGTCTTTCCGCGTAACCGTCTTGGCACCCGACGGGCGCAGCCTTGCGCCGTGGAATCCGGGCGTTCCGTCGACCGCCGACTGGCGCCAGGTCGTAATGGGCTTCAACAGCCTCAACTACGACAAGGTCAGGATATACCTCGGCGCGTGGGGCGGTGTCTCAGGCAGGTTTTGGGTCGACGACCTTAACATCGAAGAGGTCGGCCTGCTGAACGTTCTGCGCCGTCCTGGGACACCTCTAAGGGTGCGGGGCGAGCGGACGGGAATCGTTTACACCGAGAACAGAGATTTCGCCGCGATATCCGACCCCGAGCTGAACTTTAGATTCGATCACAATTCTGCCGCGATCCAGACGCTGCCGGGAGGTCGAATCAGAAATGGCGAGCGCCTCAGAGTGAGCTACTACCACGGGATGGCGATCAACCGGGGCCAGGTCAGCGCGTGCATGTCCGAGCCTGAGGTCTATGATATCTGGGAAAGGCAGGTCAGGCTCTTACACGAACGGCTCGCACCGAAGAGATACCTGCTGAGCATGGACGAAATTAGGGCCGGCGGCGCATGCCAGGCGTGCAAGAAACGCGGGCTCACAATGGCGCAGATACTCGGCGACTGCGTGACAAGACAGGTCGAGATAATCCGCAGCGTCAATCCCGATGCTCAGATCCTGATCTGGTCGGACATGTTCGACCCCAGCCATAACGCTCGCGCCGATTATTATCTCGTCGACGGTGACTTTACCGATTCGTGGAACTATATACCCGAGGACCTCACCATCGTCTGCTGGTACTACGACAAACGCGCCGAGAGTCTCGGCTTCTTTTCGTCGCTGGGCTTCAGGACCCTGGCGGGGGCCTACTATGACGGCGAGACGTTGGAGAACCCCAGGGGATGGCTGGACGTGTTGGAAAACACACCCGGGGCCGGTGGGATTATGTACACGACATGGCGGAACAAATACGAACTCCTGGCACCGTTCGGCAATCTCGTGAGCAATCGGTAAAGCTGCAACTATTGATAAAGGAGTCTTACGATGAAGCGAGCATATGTTCTTTTTCTTGTCGTGGGGATGTGCTGCGCGAATGTCTTGCAGGCGGCAGACGATGGGTTTACACCGCTGTTCAACGCCCGCGACCTCGACGGATGGGTAAACGTCAACTGCGCGCCGGAGACGTGGACCGTGCGAGACGGGATGATCGTCTGCACGGGGATTCCAACAGGCGTGCTGAGGACCGAGAGGCATTACGAAAACTATGTGTTGGAGTTGGAATGGCGCCACATGAAGAAACGCGGCAACGCTGGGTTATTCATCCATTCCGATCCCGTGACCGCCGTGGGCAAGCCTTTTACGCGCTCGATCGAGATACAGATCATGGACGGCAACGCGGGCGACATGTTTTCCATTCACGGCGCGACGATGACGCCCGACAAACTTCATCCAAAAGGCTGGGTGCGTTCGTTTCCTGCCGAGGACCGGATGAATCCCACGGGCCAATGGAACCATTACCGTATCGAGAGCCGAGACGGAACGGCGAGCCTGGCCGTAAACGGCAAAGTTGTCACTCGCGGCTACCACCTCAATCCGCGCAAAGGGTATATATGCCTCGAATCCGAGGGCAGCGAGATACATTTTAGAAACATTCGCATTCAAGAGCTGCCCGGCTCCGATCCGCCCGCTGATGTGGTGGCGAAAAAGGCACAGGGATTCCGCTGCCTGTACAACGGCCTTGACCTTCGCGGCTGGAAGCAGGACCCGGGCCACGAGAATCACTGGCGAGCGAGAGACTGGATCCTGGGCTATGACGGCAAAAGTGAGGCGAACGACAAGAACCTGTGGACAGCCGAGCAGTTCGGCAATTTCATTCTTATCGTCGATTGGCGCCTACCAGACAAACCGAAAATTGACAATGTCCCAGTTATTCTGCCCGACGGCTCGGAGGCCATCGACGCCGACGGCGAGCCGGTGACCGTTGCCGTTATGGATGCCGGTGACAGCGGCATTTACCTGCGCGGCGCCGCCAAGAGCCAGATAAATATCTGGAACTGGCCCGTCGGCTCCGGTGAAATCTGGGGCTACCGCAGGGACAAGAATATGCCCGCCGAAGTGCGAAGAGGCGCAACGCCCATCCTTAACGCGGACAAGCGGCTCGGTGAATGGAACCGCTTCGAGATTACCGCTGTAGGTGACAAGGTCACGATCGTGCTAAACGGAAGGACAGTAATCCGCCAGGCGATGCTTCCAGGATTGCCCGAACGAGGGCCCCTCGCACTGCAGCATCACGGCGACCGCGTTCAGTTTGCAAACATCTACATCAAGGAGCTTGACTGACGATTGGCGGTCAAGTTCTTCTGCTGTTCAGCTTAGCAGGAAGGAGTGTGCGGATATGGCACATAATGAGGTGAGTTCACGACGTAATTTTCTAAAGCAAACCGGCTGCGCTGTCGCTGGAGCAATGGCGCTTACTCAGAGTGCGATAGCGGTCAATGCCGCGCCGAAGAAGGTTCGAATCGGTGTTGTCGGGGGAGGCTTCGGCACTTCTTTTCAATGGCATGAGCATCCGGATTGCGTTGTGCAGGCAGTCAGTGACCTGCGCGCCGACCGGCGGCAGCGATTGATGAAGGTTTATGATTGCTCGGTGGCCTATAATTCGCTCGAAGAGCTGGTGCTTGCCAAGGATATTGACGCGGTCGCTTTATTCACTGACGGGCCGCTTCACGTGCAGCACACGATTGAGGCGATGAAGAACGGCAAACATGTGATCAGCGCCGTGCCCGCGGCGTGGGCCACGGTCGAGCAGGCCGAGCTGTTGCTGGATACCGTCAACAAATACGGCATGACTTATATGATGGCTGAGACCGGCTATTACCAGCAATCCACGATCTCTGTCCGCAAGTTCTACGAGCAGGGCCGGTTCGGCTCGCTCTACTACAGCGAGGCCGAGTACCAGCACCCGGGGTTGGAGGTGCTTTACTTTCGCGACGGCAGGCGGACCTGGCGACATGGCCTTGCGCCGATGCACTACCCGACACACTGCTCGAGCCAACTGATTGGAGTCACCGGCGAACGACTGACTGAAGTGGTCTGTCACGGCTGGGGCGACGACGATCCGATCTGCAAAGATAACGCCTGGGATAATCCTTTCTGGAACGAATCGGCGATGTTCAGGACCGATCGGGGAAACGCCTTTCGCCTTAACGTCTGGTGGAAGGGCGCCCATCGCGGCTGCGAGCGGGCGCAGTGGATAGGTGACAAGATGAGTTTTTATGCCCCGCATCCAAACGGTGTCGGGCCTGTGATTGTGCGCTCGGCCGAGCGAATAGAAAAGGACGACGCTGGGTTTGCCCGCAAGGCGCCGAAGTTCGAGCGGTATGAGCAGCCTCATTGGTGGGAGACAGATATGCTGCCCGAGCCGCTTCGGCACAACAGCGGGCACGAAGGTTCGCACACGTTCCTGACGCATGAGTTCGTCGATGCTATCGTCCATGACCGCCGGCCTGCGATAGACATTTATGAATCGCTTGCCTATACGGTCCCAGGGATTGTCGCGCATAATTCCGCCCTGAAAGAGGGTGAACTGTTGAAGATTCCACAGTATAGTAGGCCCCGACAAGCTGAAAGTTGAACTTAACCTTATTCAATATGGAGGTGTCACTATGAATCGAAACGTCTTGTTAGTCGCACTACTGGTTGTGATGGCACTATTGCCGTTCGAGGTCACAGGAGCCGAGAGAGTTTTTCGTCTCGGCATGGTCGGTCTGGATACATCGCATGTCACTGCGTTCACCAAGATTATCAACAGCTCTCAGGCTGAGCATGGGTGCAAGGTTGTTGTCGGATACCCCGGTGGCTCGCCGGATATACCCTCCTCTGCAAACCGTGTGGCCGGATACACCGAGCAGCTCCGCGATAAGTACGGCGTTGAGATAGTCGATTCAATCGAAGAGCTTTGCCGAAAGGTCGACGGTGTGCTCTTAGAAAGTGTTGACGGCCGGCCCCACCTCAGGCAGGCCATACCTGTAATCAAAGCTCGAAAGCCTCTGTTCATCGACAAACCCATGGGCGGCAACTTAGCCGATGTTCTTGAGATATTCCGGCTCGCCAAGGAAAGCAATGTGCCGTGCTGGTCGAGCTCGTCGCTGCGCTATTGCCCCGGGATTATCGAATTGAAAGAGAAGAACACGGTCGGCAAGATTCTCGGCTGCGATGTTTACAGCCCGTGCAGCCTCGAGGAGCATCATCCCGACCTGTACTGGTACGGAGTGCACGGCGTCGAGATGCTCTTTGCCGTCATGGGCCCGGGCTGTCAGAGCGTCAGGCGGGTACAGACCGATGCTTACGAGCATGTCGTGGGACTCTGGGCCGATGGACGGATCGGCACATTCAGAGGTTTGCACGCGGGTAGGACCGGATACGGAGGCACCATTTTTGGTTCCAAGGCAGTGACCGGCATCGGCAAATACGGCGGCTATGAACCTTTGGTGGAGGAGGTCATCAAGTTCTTCAAGACCAGCAAGGTACCGGTGCCGGAGCAAGAGACGATCGAGATCTTTGCATTCATGTCGGCGGCCGATGTATCCAAGGCAAGGGGCGGTGCTGAAGTCTCGTTGGCAGAATTGATCGAGAAAGCCAAGACAAGAAAATGAAGATGCAAAAATCAAAATGCAAGATTGTGGAGGCCCTCCGAGCCGACTTCACTCACCTTCGATCTTCCGCTGCGGCCTTTGGTCTTCTCTTGATAAGCTTGTTCTTGTGCTGCTCTCAGGCGGCCGAGCGGGAGCTTACCATCTCCAACTCGAAGATCTTGGTCACGCTTGACACTACAGATGCGACATTTTCGGTCACCGACAAGCGCACAGGACTTTCGTGGAGGCAGCAAGCTACCGACAAGTTCGAGACAATCGACTGCAAACGCGTCGATGGCGGACTCGAGATGACATGCCGTCATCCTTGGTACGGGCTGGACAGTAAGACAACGCTTCGCCTTGACGGCGACAAGCCCGAGCTGACTTTGGCGCTGTCGGCCGAGGGCAAACTCAAGGGCCCGCTGGGTTTCCCCTATCCTTTCGTCTCCGAGAGCGGCGACTACCTTGTCGTCCCGATGAACGAAGGAATATCGTATCCGGTCGACGACGAAACTATAAAACCCAGGTGGCTCATAGCCTACGGAGGCCATGGAATATGTATGGCCTTCTGGGGTGTGACAAACGGAGGTTCCGGACACATGGCGATCATCGAAACGCCCGACGACGCCATAATTCACATCAACCGCATCGAGGGCAAGCTTTGCGTGCTGCCAAAGTGGGAAAGACAGAAAGGAAATTTCGGCT
>CAZLTY010000093.1:0-1642 GCA_964562575.1 uncultured Pirellulales bacterium | reverse complement strand
GGTATGCAGAGCAGATTGGCAAGGTCAAGACGCTGGAGCAAAAACGCCGCGAGAATCCCAACGTGGATCTGCTCATCGGCGCAGTGAACATCTGGTGCTGGGACAGAGATGCACTCCCGCTCGTCCAGGAGGCCAAGTCCCTCGGTATCGAGCGTATTCTCTGGAGTCGCCGTCAGACATCCAGCGTTATCGATGCGATGAACAGGATGGACGGTGTTCTGACGAGTCGTTATGAGATCTACCAGGACCTGATGAATCCTGAGATTGTCAGAGAGAAACTCCGCGGTCTGCACCCGGACTGGACGCAAGATGCCTGGCCCCGTGATATTATGCTCGACGAAAAGGGCCAGCCGCGCAAGGGCTGGCAAGTCAGAGGCACCGACGGCCAGATGTATCCTTGCGCCGTCCTATGTGACAAGCAGGCGCCCAAGTACGCTGCCGAGCGTGTGCCCGCCGAATTAGAGACGCATGCTTATCGCAGTCGCTTCATTGACACTACCACCGCATCGCCCTGGCGGCAGTGTTATCATCCGGACCATCCGATGACCCGCGGTCAGAGCAGGCACTGGAAGATGGAGCTTCTGCGTTTTATGTCAGAGAAAATGAAGCTGGTCACCGGCTGCGAGACGGGACACGATGCGGCGGTGCCCTACGTTCACTACTTCGAGGGCATGCTCAGTCTGGGGCCTTACCGCGTTCCCGACGCAGGTCGGAACATGGGCAGGATCTGGGACGAGGTCCCCGAGCGAGTTGCCAAGTTTCAGGTTGGCCACAAGTACCGGCTGCCGCTCTGGGAACTGGTCTACCATGACTGTGTTGTCGCACAATGGTACTGGGGCGACTACAACAACAAGCTGCCTTCCGTTTGGCCCAAGCGCGATCTTTTCAATGTTCTCTACGGCACGCCGCCGATGTTCATGTTCAACCGCCGGCTGTGGAACCAGAACAAGGAGCGTTTCACCCGGAGTTATAAGAACGTCTGCCCGGTTGTCCGCGCGGTGGGCTATGCGGAAATGACGGACCACCGATTCCTTACGCCCGACAGGGGTGTTCAGCAAACGGAGTTTGCCAATGGTGTCACGGTCACGGTAAACTTCGGCGCAGAATCCTACCGTCTGAACGACGGCGTGAAGGTCGAAGCTATGAGCCGCCACGTCTCGGGCATGTGAGCGAAGCGCTACTTGATGAATCTCTTGAGTATCGCGGCGGTGTGCATCGCAATGAGCATCAGGTAGTCCAGGTCGCTGAGGCTGTAGTGTTCCTGCACCATCGCGTTGTCGACATACATCACGCCGAAACAACCATTCGGGCGCATGATGGCCGCTATCATTGCCGAGCGGATTCTTTCCTTTGCCTCCATCTGCGCCGAGACGCGCGGCAGGACAACAAACTGCCCCTTCTCGACTGCCTGGGTGATTTTCTCGCTGAGCAACAACTCGCCGAGCTGAACGGGTGAGCCGTCTCGTCTCTTACCTGCGTGACAGGTCATCGGACCGCCGGGCTGAGTTCGCAGCGCGCACCAGACGTGGTACGCATCGAACTGCTTGAGGGTGATATCAAGCAGGGTAAGCAGCAGATTGTCGACACTCTCGGCGCCGAATATCACCTCGGTCGCCTTTGAGAAATCAGTCAGCCTGCCGGC
>CAZLTY010000092.1:0-16087 GCA_964562575.1 uncultured Pirellulales bacterium | reverse complement strand
TAGCTTCACAGTAATAGACTATGGTTTTGCCCGCGGGAATTTACTACCCTGAAGGGTATCAGTCGGCAAGTTCGCGGACCCAGATGTTGCGATATTGTACGGGATTGCCGTGGTCCTGCAGTGAGATTGGCCCCTTGTCGGCATGCGACTTATAGTCGGATATTGCATGCGGACCTTTCCAGCCGGTGCCTCCCGCAAGCACGACGTGATCGTGGACTACGACGCCGTTGTGGAGGACGGTGAACGTTGCCTTAGCTCTTCTGACGACCTTGTCGCCCACGAAAATGGGCCGATGGAAGATGATGTCGTACGACTGCCACTCGCCGGGCTTTGCCGACGCGTTGACAAGCGGTGCATTCCTGCCGTAAAGGGCGGCACATTGCCCATCGGGATAGGTATGATTGTCGTAGGAGTCAAGGACCTGGACCTCATACTCGCCCATGAGGAAGACGCCGCTGTTTCCACGGCCCTGGCCGGAGCCTTTTACAGTCGAAGGTGTGGCAAACTCAACGTGCAATTGGCATGAGCCGAATTTACGCTTGCTCTGGATGTAGCCGGCTCCCTTAACGGACTCCATGCAGCCTTCCTTCACAATCCACTTGGACTTTCCGCCCTTGGTGTCGGTCCATTGCGACAGATCCGTTCCGTCGAACAATACGACCGCATCGCTCGGCACCTTGCCAGGCGTTACCTTCGGCGGCGCAGGTCTGTTGACATCATGAATCAGCCATCGCCCCGTGTCGGTTCCAACGTATTGCGTCAACGGGCCCTTCTTCTCGGCCGTTTCCTGCGAGGCGCAACCGGCCAGAACCACAAATCCGCACACGATAACACTCAACAGAACTTTCCTCGCCATAGTCAATCCTTTCGCTAATTGCTGTACCCTTTGTTGCCCCGCCCCACTCAAAAGGCGAGGGACCTAACGTTACCGGCAGATTATATACCGATCCGTCGACAGCGCCAACAGTGCGTTTGGATCGACGGCAGCCGACGCACGTGATTTGGCCAAGAATTTGTTTGTGGCGCACGCAACATTGTGTTATATTGGTTTAGGGTATTGATTATGGGGCCGTAAGAAGGAACTTGTCGTTAATGACAGATGCAAATGTGGAGGTTCGTTGCGCCATGGTTGCTCACAGATTCTCTCACGCTAGGTATTTGACCGAACTTTTGCTGCTGAGTCTGTCGACACCCGATCGCCCGGCAGGCGCCGCCGATCTCAAAAAGGCAGGGCACGTGCTCAACCGCATCGCCTATGGGCCATCCTCTACCGATCTGACCCGCGTTGGGCAAATCGGCGTGAAGGCATACATCGCCGAGCAGCTCGACCCGGCAGGCATCGACGAACGCAGCAACGTACGCCTCAGGCAAAGGGAAGATGCACTTTTCACTTTGAACTTCCCTGTCCGCGAGACGCCCCTGGTCATGAGCGGGCAGTTCTGGCGCTACCGCAAGGGAACAAGCCAACCGCACCCACGCTGGAGGCACCTGATGTTCTATGATGCGGATTGGCTCAGAGGCCCCACTGGGATCGGCATAGGAGACGGCGACGACCGAACGGTCCTCACCGATATGCGCCGAATCAACGACGATCCCGAGACACCCGACAATGAGGGCCAGGCAGGCTATCTCTCGGTCCACCTCAGGCACAAATTCCTCCTGGATGCCGAAGAGCTCGCCGCGATCGACAATCTTATCCTGCGAGTGGATTACGATGACGGTTTCAAGGCCTATCTCAATGGAGCCGAGGTCGCCGGCGCCAACTTGCCAGCCGGAATTGTACCTTACAACACGAGGGCCACTGCAAGCCACGAGGCGGGGACCCCGCGGGACTTCGATATCAGCGATCACAAAGATTTGCTCCACACGGGCGACAATGTACTGGCCATCCAGGTCCACAACAGGAGCATTACGAGCGGCGATCTCAGCATGATTCCCGAACTTCTGAGCCGTCAGATTCTCCCCGGCCCCGCCCGCACGGTGATCCGGGGAATCGACGAACTCCAGCAGCTCATCCACGTGCGGGGTGTGTACTCGCAGAGACAACTCCAGGCGATCCTCGCCGAGTTCTGGGAGAACCATTTTACCACCGATTACGACAAGGTCGCCGAGTATCTGGACGCCCTCCAGAATTCCGACGCGACCGATGCAATGCCCCGAGCCCAGGCCCGGGCCGAGGCGGCTCAACTGGAATACCAGGAGTATCAATTCTTCTATGATAACGCCCTGGGCAGCTTCGGGGACCTGTTGCTGTACAGCGCGACCAGCCCCAGTATGCTGATCTATTTGGACAGTGTGCTGAACGTCAAGGGAGCGGCCAATGAAAACTACGCTCGCGAGATTCTGGAACTGTTCGCCTTCGGAGTCGACAACCGATACCGCCAGAGAGACATCGAGCAATTGGCAAAGTGCTTCACTGGATGGAGCGTTTGCAAGGTTCCACGCGATCAGGCACAGAGCTTCCCGGATTCGGCCTTTCTGCCTCCCACCGAGTGTGAAGTTGAGAGCGAGGAAACCGTCTTGATCGAGATCGGAACCGGCTGGAGGTTCTTCAAGGGAACGCAGGAACCCGCTCCCTCTGCCGCCGGCGGTCCTTCGGCCGCTTGGGCCGGGTCAGGATTCGCCGACTCCCACTGGTTCCGCGGCTCCACAGGATTCGGATATGGCGATGGTGACGACGCCACTGTGCTGAGCGACATGCGCGGCAATTACCTTTCGATCTACCTGCGTCGTCGATTCATGTTGGATGATCCGGACCAGCTCGAGAACCCGATTCTGGAAATCGCTTATGATGACGGTTTTGTCGCCTATCTCAACGGTGACGAGATCGCCCGCAGCGCAAATATGGAGACTCTGGGGGCGCCCCCCGCCCACGACGTAGACGCCACTCCCAATCACGAGGTCACAGCCAGCACCGCGAGAATCAGCCTCAAACCCTTTAGAAGCATCCTTAAAGCCGGCGAGAACATCCTTGCGATCCAGGTCCATAACGGGACACTCAACAGTTCCGATTTGTCCATTCTGCCCAGACTGATTGACCGCCGGATCCTGCCCGGAAGCACCGAGAAAGGAGACCTCAACGGAATCTGGACGTTCGGTTTCGACCCTGAGATGTACGATACATCCGGTAAGGTGCTCTTCGAGGGCACGCCCCACCAGATCGTAATTCCCGAGGGACACGGATCGGGCCGCATGGGGCTGACAGGTCTGAGGAACACTGTGGATATTGTCCGGTCCATAGCGAGCCATCCGGCGACCGCAGAGTTCATTTGCATCAAGCTGATCCAGAAGTTCGTCTCCGATGAGATCACGCTTGCGACGTACAAGGACGGCACCGCCCCGGCGGAACTACAGGATTTACTGGCTGAGATGCTCGTGGCATGGAACTCTACAGCGCCCGTGGGCAATATCAGAACTGTCATGCAAGCGATGCTTGACCCGGCAAACCAGTCCAGCGCCTTTTGGTCGGAGACGGCATATCGGGCCAAGGTCAAGACCCCAGTGGAATTCATAAACAGCAGCCTGCGCGCACTCGACGCCGGTGCGAGCGGCGATGGGCTCCCAGAACTGAACAATGCCATGGGCATGCATCTTTTCACGCGCGATGATCCGGATGGTTATTCGGAACTGGGGCTCGACTGGATCGGCACGGCCTCCATGCTCGAACGAATAGATTTCGTCCTAGACCTCGCGCAGAATCGCAAGTCCGATTACTATTGGGATGCGCTTCTATTTATGGACGAGCGGAATCTGGAGACAACGCTGCAGATCGTGGCTTACTTCGATGAGTTGCTTTACCAGAACATGCTGCCCGAGGCAAACCGAAGCCTGCTGCTGGACTACTTGGCCACGAATTCTGACGGTGTGACGCTGCGCCTGGATCGAATGGACCCTGAGGATTTCAAAGACCGGGTCGAAGAGTTTGTCGGCCTGCTGCTGAGCATGCCGCAGTGGAACTTTCAGTAGGACATGGCCAACAATTAGGACATATTAGAAAAAGGAATCAATGATGAGCTGGACCAGACGCGAATTTCTTCGAACGGGGAGTCTCACGGCCTTGGGAGGGGCCCTGAGTTTTGTCAAACCCGACATCTTCGAAGACAATGCTCTCGCCGCCAGGGTGGCCGACGACACGAAACTGATCTTCATTTTCCAGCGAGGAGGCAGTGACGGGATCAACACGGTTATTCCATATGGAGACTCCGAATACAACACGGACAATCGCCCGACCCTGTTTATCCCGCGCGGCAGCGCAATCGACCTGGGCAACGACTTCGCAGGCCTGCATCCGCGCATGGCACCGATGATGGACATTTACAACCACACCGCTCTGACCGGAACCGACGGGCCGGGCAATCTCGCGATCATCCACCGCGTTGGCTACGCCGGACAGTCGAAGTCACATTTTGACAGCAGGCAGTACTGGGAAAACGGCGTACCCGGAGAGCCCTCGTTCGAGGAAGGCATGATCTACCGCCAGGTGGCGTTGACAATGAATCCGCTTGAGAACAACCTGGTTGCCGCGGCCATGTCCAACTCACAGATGGTAGCCCTCAAAGGTCCTCTGCCGGTCCCGACGATAGGTGACGCCGAGACGTTCTCCTTCTCGGGCGAGACGGCCGGGTCGACCAAATTCATCGGCCAGTCACCCAGCACGCCGCAGGGGCCCGACGGCAGCGGACTGCTCGGCGCCTATGGCGGCCCTCATGATGTCGCCGATAAGCCCTATCGAGATTTGGTGTACGGCACAGGCCTGGCGCTTGCCAACTCGATGAACATCGTTCAGGACGCGGTGGCCCAGGGTCCCTATGTGCCTTCGCCAGGAGCAAGTTATCCCGGCGGGGCCTTCGGCGACAGACTCAAACAGATCGCTATGCTTCTGAAGAGGACCGATGCCCGCGTATTCGGCGTCAATATCGGAGGCTGGGACAATCACACCAATCAGGGGAAGATCTACGGCCGTCACGGAGGTCTTCTGGCCCAGGTGGCGCAGGGCTTTAGAGCCTTCTATCGCGACCTGCAGGACCAGTGGGACAAGCTTCTGATTGTAACCATGACCGAGTTCGGGCGCACTTCAAAAGAGAACGGCAGCCGGGGCACCGACCACGGCCACGCCTGCGCGATGTTCGCAGCCGGAGGCCGGGTCCGAGGCGGCGTATACAACTGTGATGCATCAACGTGGGCCGATGGAGACATGTTCAGCGCCAAGGGTCGCTACGTCGAGAGAAAGACCGACTACCGGGCTGTTTTCGGAGAAATCTTCACCAGCCACTTCGGCGACAGCGAGGAGATGCTCGAGACGGTAATCCCGGGTTACGCGCAAGCAGCCCTTGACAATCCCGGAGACTTTGAGCGTCCGAACTTTATTCGCCAAGCGTGAAAAACCGTCTTCCGGAACGGGCAGCCTCAGTCATGTTGTGCCTTGTCATCCCCGCACCTGCTTCCGCAGGTGTAAACTTGTCCCCGCGGAAGCGGGGAGCGGGGATCCATACTTCCCGGTATCCTGGATTCCTTACTTACGCAGGAATGACATCCTCTCGATCCTGGTGTCATAGAGTACCTATGCGCCTTCACGAGCGAAACCGCATGAACGTCGACGCGCTTGACGGGCATTCCCGCACCAAGCATTGACTAACACCCTGTTTTTTCTTACCTTCGTTGCGAACGTGCGGCCGGATCCGTGTGCCATAATGGTCGGGCCGGGCCGGTCGTGATGACAACTTCTGGATGGGAAATGCGATGGCAAGAAAGAATGTGGCATTTTGTACGGCGGTGTTCGCGGCGTTGGCTGTCATCCCGAGACCTACTCCCGCAAATGAGGCGATCTGGATCGAAGGAGAGGATTATACATCGTCCACCTTTGTCGAGACGCAAGGGGCCGGCAGGTGGTATCATAACGACAATATCTCCAGGGGCCTTCTGTCCCCGGGCGAGCCCGGCATCTCTGACGGCAACTGGCATTCGCACTACACGAGCAATAGCTACCAGGACTCGGCAGCTGCGACGTATACATTTACCGTCACCGAAGGCGGAAGTTACACCTGGTGGATACGGCTCAATCCATTCCGCAACCGCAACGGCGGCGCCGATTACAGTTGCAGCATCGACAACGGACCCTGGCTTGCAGTCGACCTGTCATACGTCACAAGCCGAATCAACCTGGTCGATCCCGGCCTCGACATACGGTCTATTGCCTGGACGTTCGGCGGCGTATTCGAGATGGCAAGAGGCTCGCATACCGTGAAGGTGCGCATTTCCGACCGCAACGGGGCCGACAAGGAGGCACACGGCGGCATTGACGTGATGGCTTTCACCAACTTCCCCTGGGCGCCGACGGGCGTCGTCAGGCCTAATCCCAATCCCCCGGCGCCGGGACCTGATGATTGGTTCATGCTGATGGCGGGCCCCGATCCGCATTCTCCAGAATCGATTATCGACATGAGCTATCTGATCGAGAGACCCGCGGGCACGCACGGATTTCTCAAGCGAGAGGGCAAGGATTTCGCTTTCGAGGATGGGACCGCCGTCAAGTTCTGGGGCGTCGACGCGGGAATGTCCGAGACGGTCCAGTCGCAGCATCGCCAGGCAAGGTTCTATGCCAAGCACGGGATCAAGATGGTGCGCCAGCACCCGGTGCAGAGCGTCCTCGGTCTGCTGCAAACGTCCGGCCGCAGCCCACAATTCGACCCGGCCAAACTGGACAAGTGGGACCGATGGTTCTCGATCCTCAAGGACAACGGCATCTATATGACATGGTCGCTGTTTTACCCACACGTTATAACAGAAGCCGACGGCTACCGAACGGATCTTTACAATGACCTCCCCGACAGAGGCGCTGGCAAAAGTACATCGGGAGTGGTCACGATGATGAGGCAGCTTCAGGACGCCCAATGGCAATGGGAAAGGACACTTCTCAATCACGTCAATCCGTACACTCACCTGGCCTACAAGGACGACCCGGCACTGGCGATCGTCGAGGTGCATAACGAAGACAGCATCTTCTGGCACGCCCCGCTCAACGACCTTGCCAGCTACAATAACGGCAAGCTCGACCGGCACGCGGCGATCCTCGGCGAGATGTGGATGAACTGGGTGAAGCAGCGATACGGTACGGACAGGGAGTTGACTGTCGCATGGGGCAGCGGCAAAAGACCGGACGACTCGGTCGACAATCCGAAGATGAGGATGTACGGCGCATGGGAGATGGACGGCGACGGGCCTCGATCGAACAAGAGCAGTCAACAGAAGCGAATGGGTGACTTCATTCGTTTCCTGGCCGAGCTTCAGCGAGATTCCTACCAACGCCGCGAGCAGCGGCTTCGAGAGCTGGGTTACAGGGCAGTGACAGTCACCACTGCGTGGAAGGCGGGCGGACCCGCGGCCTCGGCAGCCAACCTCTGGACCGACGATGCGATGGACGCCATCGACCGGCACAACTATTTCGGCGGCGGCGCAGGCGGCCACAACATCAGCACAGGGGCGGTGGCCAACGGTACGCACATGACCAAGGCAGGTCGTGGAATCCTCTCGAGCGGATTCTGGCAGGTCGAGGACAAGCCCTTTATCATGACCGAGTGGACACAGAAACCGCCCAACCAGTGGAAGGCCGAGATCGCCCCGCTGTTTGCATTCTATGGCATGGGCCTCCAGGGCTGGGATGCGTCCTATCACTTTGCCGCCTCCCGCTCCTACATGGGCAACGGCTGGCCCAGCATGAGATCCTATGTCACCTGCACGCCGCATTATCTCGGTCAGTTCCCAGCTCTGGCCTGCGCCATTTACAACAACCATTTCGACGAAGGCGACGTCATCTCGGCACGCCGGCTCTCGACCGGTGATATTTTCGCCGGAGTCGACGCGCTGGGGCAGAAACACGGCCTGGTGGGCTATGATCAGAACGAGTTGCTCGCCCACGCAGATACTCCCGTAGAGGCGCTGGCCATAGGCCGCGTGACCGTGAAAATCGAAGACAGACAACTGCCCTCACATCTGGGTGATCTGTCAGCCTACTGGGACCGCCAGGGGCAAATGATCATGAGCAACACGGGCCAGCTCACGTGGGATTATGGCAACAAAGTGGTCACCGTCCGTTCCGAGAAGACGCAGGGCGTAATCGGCTTTGCAGGCGGCAGTGTTTTTGATCTGCCCGCCGTGACAGTCGAGGTTGGGCCGACGCCCTTTGTCAGTTTGCTTTTCACGCCGCTCGACAATCGGCCCCTGATCGAATCGGCGCACATTCTCATTACGGCGATGGCGCGGGACAAGCAATACGGTACGGTTTATAACGAAGACGGCACAAAGCTGATCGAGACGGGCGGACCTCCCCTGCTGCTCGAACCGGTTCAGGCGACGCTTGTCTTCAAGGGCGCTGCGATCGCCTCGGCAAAAGTTGTGGATGTCCACGGCGTGCCCGTAGATCCACAGATCGAACGCACAGGCAATACCTTTATGATCGACGGTCGCTACGCCTCGTACTATTTTGAGGTCAAACGTTGAGCGAGGTGGAAGCCTAATCGGAACCAGAATCGGAGTTGGTTTCGGCCGCTTCCTGTTGCTTCTTCTTGCGTTCGGCGAGCCAACTCAACAGTATCCCGAGTTCGAACAGAGCATAGAGCGGCACCGCGAGAGTAATCTGCGAGATGACATCGGGCGGGGTAGCGACCGCGGCTAATGCGAACATGCCGACGATAACGTATTTTCTCGAACTCTTCAGGGCTGCGATCGAAACCAGCCCCGTCCTGTTGAGCACGAAGATAGCAACCGGCGTCTGAAAGCCGAGCCCAAAGACGAGCATGAGCATCGTCACAAACGAGATGTACTTCTGGAAAGTGTAGGTGGACGAGACATCGATGTAGTGGCCGAAGCCGAGGAAGAACCTGAGGGACAACGGAGCAACCACAATAAGAAAGAACAGAGCACCGACGACGAACAGCGTCGCGGAGAAAGGCACCGCGATGCGAACGTATCTTCTCTCGTTTGCGAAGAGACCGGCGGCAACAAACATCCACAACTGATAGAACACCCAGGGTGATGAGATGATCAGGCCCGAGATGAGCGATATTTTCATGAACCCTATGAACGCATCAGCCGGAGCAATCACAATTAGCCTACCCGACGCAGAAGAGTGCACCTCGGCAACGGCTTTCCTGTAGTTGGGATCTTCAACGATTGCCGTGACCGTATCGGCGTAGATTGTCTGCGCGTATGTCACGACATTCGGATCGATCTCAGGGGCGTTCGGATCGGATTCGATAGCCCTGAGCATACTGGTGAAAAATGCGTCCGAGAGATAGGACCAGGGTGCCTGAAATTCCTCCACTTTTTCCCTGGCATAATCCTTCATGATTCTGTCGAACGGGCCCTGGATGAAGGTAATAATTTGCTTGCCAAAGAACAGGCAAATGACAGTTCCGACGAGCAGTCCGAGAATGGCGAGGATCAGCCGGGTGCGCAGCTCCTCAAGGTGGTCGCCCAGACTCATGGTGGTATCAAGAGGGTCTTGAGGCTTTTCTTCTTTCTTCTTCTCTTTGCCCATTTTAGAGATGAGGCGCACTGTGCGGCGGTTCGGTCCCTGAAGGCAGGTCAGCTCATGATATCGTCGGGCTCGTCCAGGCCGGCAGCGCTCTTGGCTTCGTTAGCCACGTCATCACCGATTTCCTTGACGTCGTTTACGAACTCATCCTTGGTATCTTTAGCCTCGTTGATTCCCTTCTTGAACTCGGTCAGACTCTTGCCCATGCTGCGCGCGATATCGGGCAGCCTCCGGCCGAATATCAGCAGAGCGATTACAAGGACTACGAGCAATTCCCAGTGGCTAAAAGCCCCGAAGGCTAATGTATAATGCATATGTTCAGTCATTTCTTTGTCTCCTTATTCTCTAAGTCGGCATATCATAGCGCGACCTGAACCGCTTTGTCAATAATTCAATTCGTCAAATACTACATTGACACAAGTATCGCAAGACAAGTATAATCCATCGGAGTTTCAGGGTCAAGTGAATTACTTTATACCCTTGAGGGTAGTAAATTCCCGCGAGCAAAGCGATAACCTCTTATTGCCAAGCCGCTTGCCCACGCAAGAACGGGAATTTGCAATCGGGAGCACTATGATTTGGAGCCGACCATGAACATCTCGCGAATTTCGCTTGCATTAATGCTGACCGCTGCGTTCTGCGCCCCTGTCCTCGCACAGAGCACCATCATCGTGCGCCCCAGGGAAATCGATGACGTCCTGACGAACCCCGGAATCGGCTTTATGACCTTCCAGAGGTTTAACGGCGATACGCTCAACGAAGCCAAAGGCTGGACAGAGGGCAAGCCCATCATCTATCAGGACTTCGACGGCAACCTGACCAACAAAGACCATCCCGATACGACAATAGCCTACTTCCGGATTTACTGGAAATTCATCGAGCCGCAACGGGGCAAATACCGCTGGGATCTGATAGACAAAGCCCTCGATACCGCACGCCAGCGAGGCCAGAGCCTGATGCTGCGCATAGCCCCGTACGGAACGGGCAACCAGAACGACGTCCCCATCTGGTATCGCACCCTGGTCGGCGACAAGAAGGACTGGCGGCAAAAGAAATGGCAGGTAGATCCGGAGGACCCGCGATATGTCAGGCACTTCACCGCGATGATACGCTTTCTCGGCAAGCGCTACGACGGGCACGCCGATCTCGAGAGCGTGGACGTTTCGATAGTCGGCGCCTGGGGCGAGGGCGCAGGCTCTGGGCTTCTGACCCCCAAGACCAGGCGTGCCCTTGTCGATGCCTACATCGACTCGTTTAGAAAAACGCATCTCGTTATGCTCCTGACCGACGCCAAGACAAACGGCTACGCGCTTTCGAGAGCCAACGTCGGCTGGAGGGTCGATTGTCTCGGCGATATGGGAGGATTCAGTCCGACGTGGTCGCACATGAACGACTATTATCCGCAGGCCATCATAAATTTCGGCACGGCCGAAGCCTGGAAAAAGGCCCCGGTGACATTGGAGGTCTGCTGGGTGATGCAGCATTGGAAGGACATGGGCTGGGACGTCGATCACATAATCGCCGAGTCGCTCAAGTGGCATATCTCCTCATTTAACGCCAAGTCCTCGCCCGTGCCCAAAGAGTGGCAGCCCTCGGTCGATAGCTGGCTGCGAGTAATGGGCTACAGGTTAGTCCTGCGCAAGTTCACCTACCCGGCGGCGCTGAAGGCAGGCGAGAAGCTCTCTTTCACCTCATGGTGGGAAAACGCGGGCGTGGCGCCCTGTTACAGAAGATTCCCCCTCGCGCTTCGTCTCAAGAGCAACAAGAAAACCGAAATCCTCGGCACCGACGCCGACATCACAACCTGGCTGCCCGGTGACAATCTTTACGACAACGCCGTAACCGTCTCGCCTGAGATGCCCGCAGGCGAATACGACCTCCAGATCGCCATCCTCGACCGCAACTCAAACAAACCTAAAGTCAAGCTCGCCATCTCCGGCCGCCAACCCGATGGCTGGTACCCCCTGGGAAAGATCAGGCTGTCAAAAGAATGAATAGGCCACAGACGCCGTCCCATCGACTTCGCTCAGAACAGGGTCTGGGCGAAGTCGATGGAGGGCGCCGAGTTCACCGAGAATTGTGAAACAGCCTCCTTCTCATGTGCCAGTTTGAGATTGGCTCACCCTTGGAGTCTGTCGGAGAACCCCGTCGTCGGGTGCGAGAGCGAGCGGTTTTGTGACTGGCAAGGACGGCGAAGCAGGCGATATCGCTGTATATCGTCGATGCAGCCGGACGCCGACCAGTCGCAAAACAAGCCGCTCGAAGCCAGATCGGGTTCTCCGACAGGCTCCTAGCTCACTTCTTTCTTCCTGAATCTCTTTGAAGAGTCTTGAGGAATTCTGGGCTAACTTCCTGCCCCAGACTCTCTGCCTCGTGGACATCCCGTGGCTGGGCTCTGCCTGAAGACTCGTCGCCGCTCGAAAACAGGCCCCTCGACAGGAACGGCTCAACTTGTGGGCGAAAAAATCTGTGGCATCTGGAAGCTGTAAGTGCCCTTAGAAGATGCACTTATAGCTTAAGCGGCGTATTTTCTCTTGATTTCTCCGTCCGTTTCGGTTATGATATTGACTATGGAAATGAAACAAGAGACTTACTCGTTCAGTCTTCAGGGGCAAGCAATGACCAAATTCTATCACGAAATCTGGCTTCCATTCGCGTTCAACAAAAAGCGAATCCTGTTTCTGACCATTGCGAGCTATATCGCCCTGTGCTAACGGCACCAGCACTTCTCCAAGCTATTATCAGCCGCCCAACTGAGGGCGGCTTTTTCTATGCGCCCGATTATTTAAACATTTGACGCCGTTAGGGCGGCAAATTAAGCTTGGCCTGACCCTAATAACGACAATGGAGACCCGAAGAATGATAATAGTTACCGGCGGAGCGGGTTTTATCGGCTCAGCACTGATCGCCGAGTTGAACGCCAGGCAAATCACCAACATACTCGTCGTGGACCACCTCGGCACTAACGGCAAGTGGAAGAATCTGCGGAATCTGTTCTTTGCCGACTATGTGGAGAAGACCGATTTGCTGGAAATGGTCATCGCCGGCAAGCTCGACAGCTCTGTCGAGGCAGTCTTTCATCTTGGCGCCTGCTCGGACACGACCGAGCCGGACGCATCCTATTTGATAAAGAACAATTACGAATACACCAAACTGCTGGCTCAGTGGGCTACAAACGCCAACGTTCGCTTTATCTACGCATCGAGCGCGGCCACCTACGGCGACGGTTCGGCCGGCTTTAAGGATGACGAAGAAGACATCGAGACCCTCTGCCCGCTGAACATGTACGGCTACTCCAAGCACGCGTTTGATTTGTGGGCGCGCAGGAGTCGGCTGCTTGACAGGATCGTGGGCCTGAAATATTTCAACGTCTTCGGCCCGAACGAATACCATAAGGGCCACATGCGAAGCTTCATCGTCAAGGCCTTCGAGCAGATAAACGCCGAGGGCACAGTCCGGCTTTTCAGATCGTATGAGGGCGACTACGCCGACGGCGAGCAGGTACGGGACTTTATCTATATCAAAGATGCTGTGGATATGACGTTCTTCTTTCTCGACAATCCACACCTGGGCGGACTCTACAACGTGGGCACCGGCGAGGCCCGCACGTGGAATGATCTGGCAATCGCCGTATTTGCGGCAATGGGGAAAAAGCCGAACATCGAGTATATAGACATGCCCGATTCGATCCGCAATCAGTATCAATATTTCACCCAGGCCGACATGTCCAAACTCCGCGCAGCCGGCTATGACAAGCAAACAACGCCTCTCGAAGATGCAATCGAGGACTACATCCAGAACTATCTGCAAGAAGCGGGATATCTAACAGGCATTTAGCCGTCGCAACCGGAGACACGATTCGCATGCCGTTCACGCCGTATCATTTCGGGCCCAGCGGTTTTATTGGGCTTCTCTTTCGAAAGTGGATTGACGTGCCCGTGTTCGTGCTGGTAAACGTGATCGTCGACATCGAGGTTCTGCTCGTAATGGTTCTCCGCCTTGGAAAGCCCTTTCACCGATATTGTCACACACTTCTGATTGGTGCCGCAGTTGGCGCGTTCTGGGGCATGGCTGCATACCCGTTGCGAGGTCTGTTCAAAAAGATGATGTACCGGCTGCACCTATCCTATGAGCCTTCTTTCTGGAAGATGGCCATATCCGGCATGCTAGGCGCATGCATGCACGTTCTGATCGACGGAGCTTATCACCACAACGCAACAGTGTTTTGGCCAAACACGACAATATCGTTGTGGAAAATCGTGCGAGACCATATAAGCAGAGAGCAGATAAGAATGACATGCCTCGCCCTCGTTGTCGCCGCTGTTGTGTACATCTTGCTGCTGTTTGGGTCCGGCGAGAATGCAGAAGAATCGAAGATGAACGATCACGGCAAGTAGCCATGGCGGCCGGGAGCTTCTCGCAAATTAGCCTGGTATCGCACGTGGCACTTGCCTGCAGCGCATACATCACTTATAATCCTGGCCCTTGAAGACATTTATAGTGCTCCTGATTGAAGATTCGCGTTCTTGCGCGGGTAAGTGGCTTTACAATAACAGGTTGTGCTCTTACTCGCGGGAATTTACTACCCTGAAGGGTATAATTGCAGAGAAGACTTTATGACAGAGAAGATCATTGAGCAGATTCAGTCGTTGAGACGCGGCACGGTTGAGATCTTCACCGAAACCGAACTGGCTCAGAAGCTCACCGCCGCGGCGAAAACGGGTAAGCAACTGCGCATCAAGCTCGGGCTGGATCCCACGAGTCCGGACATACACTTGGGTCACACGGTTGTTTTGCGAAAGATGCGACAGTTCCAGGATCTGGGGCACAAAGCCGTTCTTATCATCGGCGACTACACCGCACGGATAGGCGATCCCACGGGACAAAACAGCACCAGACCGATACTGTCGGCCGAGCAGATCGAGCAGAACGCGAGGACGTACTTTGAGCAGGCCGGGAAGATCCTGGATACAGCCGAAGGGAAACTCGAAACCAGATACAACGGCGAATGGCTCGAGAAACTCACATTGATCGAATTGATTCAATTGGCCGCAAAGAAGACGGTTGCCCAGATGCTCCAGCGCGACACGTTCAAGAAACGCCTCCAAGCCGAGGTGGACGTTTACACGCACGAATTTCTTTACCCGCTGATGCAGGGTTACGATTCGGTCATGATAGAAAGCGACGTCGAACTCGGCGGCACAGACCAGACCTTCAACAACCTCGTGGGCCGCGACATCCAGAAGGGTTACGACCAGCAGCCGCAAGTCGTGATTACGATGCCAATCCTGGTGGGGTTGGACGGCCAGGAAAAAATGAGCAAGTCCAAGGGCAATTACATCGGCGTAACCGATGAGCCCAACGACATGTTCGGCAAGGTCATGAGCATCTCCGACGAGATGATGGAAAACTACTTCATGCTGCTGACCGATCTTGCGACAGAAGAAATTGCCGGCCTCATCAACCCCGACAAAACGCATCCCAAGCAGGCAAAGGTCCTGTTGGGCAAGACAATCGTCGCCCAGTTCCACGGCGAAACGGCTGCTGAATCCGCGGCCGCCGAATTCGACAGAGTTTTCGCCCGGGGCCAACTGCCCGACGACATCGCTGAGATTGAGATAGCCGCCCAGTCAATCGCCGCGAGCAAGCTTCTGCTGGCCTGCAAACTCGTATCAAGCGGCGCCGAAGCCAAACGAATGATAAGGCAGTCCGCAGCAAGCATAGACGGCGAGAAGTTGAGCGACCCGAACGCCGAGATCACGCCCAAGAGCGGAGCGGTCATCCGCGTCGGCAAAAGGAAATTCGCAAAGCTGAAGATCCTCTCTTGAAAAAGCGTGCAATTGACTTTGTCTAAGGTTATAGTACTGTTGCTATGGAACTACCAAAACTCGAAAAATCTGAGAAGTATGTTGGTCTCTACATCTTCGATTTCGGCGATCACACCGGTGTCGGCTTTACCGCGCAGGAAATAGCTGAGCTTCTGGAAAGCGAAAAGTACTCCAACGGCAAGGTCTACAAGATCCACAGGGCCTTGCCCCAAGGCAAGCTCGAACTAAAGGGCGTGCCTGCGGAAACTTTTGAGCTTGAGGCTGGGATGTTCTTTTATTCGAGCGATCGCGAGGACAGCCGGCATGATTTCAAACAGCTTGTCAATCTGGCGGTCAGGACCGCCCCGCCCTGCCGGGCCAAGGTGCACCTGGCCAGGGGCGCTGACGAGAGCTTTGTGGTCGCGCTCATCTACCCCGCCGAGTACGACGATGAGGTAAGCTCATGGCTTTCGGCCGGCAAGTACAAGACAGACGGAATCGCCGAAGGGGGCGTCGGGGCAGTCCAGAGGTACTATGATCGTGGCGCCGAGATACTGGAGAGGCATCAATTGTTCGCCGAATCGCAATCGCCGAGCAGGACGGGCGCCGAACTGCTGGCTTGCGTGAAGATGGCGGTTCAAAGATAACACGAAGGTCGGGCAGGTCCCACCCGACCTGCTATTGTTCTTCAGATGGTAACCGTTCACAGGGTGTAAATATGGATTATGGGCCTAATAATGATGGGAAT
>CAZLTY010000091.1:0-16155 GCA_964562575.1 uncultured Pirellulales bacterium | reverse complement strand
GGAAAGCTGGCAGGGGTGGGAAGAGCTGGGACAAGCTCGGGGAGAGATTTCGATATCACACGGAAAAGAACTGCGACTCACTGTGTTAGACAACAATTATGAGAATTTCGCCTACCTTGCGTC
Organism: uncultured Pirellulales bacterium; assembly: GCA_964562575.1. Taxonomy (GTDB): domain Bacteria; phylum Planctomycetota; class Phycisphaerae; order Sedimentisphaerales; family Anaerobacaceae; genus SG8-4. The sequence continues at coordinate 16,032 of CAZLTY010000091.1, read as the reverse complement.
TCTGAGCTCGAACGACATACAGAATTTATATATCCGTTGTCGCCATCTACAGGACTCCGACCTGGTGCATCTGAAGGGGCTGACCGGTCTTCAGTCGCTCAGGCTCACAAGCGGTAGCTCTGCTTATACCTGTCCATTGACCGGAGAAGGTTTCGTTTACCTCAAGGGCATGAATTCTCTTCAGGATCTCGTGATACTGTTCACCATGATTGATGATGAAAGCCTGGCCCATTTCAAGTATCTAACGAGCTTAGAGAACCTGACTCTGTGGAATAACAAAGGAATATCTGGCGACGGATTATCGCATCTGCGAAACCTTTCCTCGCTTCGTTCCATATCGTTTTTCACTGTGCCGATAGAGGATTTCGGACTTGAGAACCTCAAAGGAATGAGCCAGTTGGAGCGTCTGAGTCTGCAGTACACTCAAGTGACTGACGAGGGATTGGCTCATCTGAAGGGATTGACGGGACTTAAGTATCTTGTCTTACCGCCCGATACCACCGACGCGGGCCTGGCGAACTTGAGCGGATTAAGTTCACTCGAAGAACTCAGCATCTCCGATACGAGAGTGACTGACGATGGACTTGTCTATTTGAAGAGCCTGTCCGGGCTGAAATCCCTTGGCGTCTCCGGTCGAAACATGAACGGCGGGGGATTGATACACCTCCATGATATGCCCCAGCTAAGGGAGATTAAGATTTCGATGTGGATGATGGACGATGCGAGCATGAAAGGCCTTAGGGGTCTGATGTCAGTTACGTCGCTTTATCTCGGCGATACCACAATCAGCGATGCAGGTTTGGCTCATGTTGAAGGACTGACTACGTTGGAATACCTCAATTTGAAGAATACGCTCATTACAGATGGGGGCTTAGCTCACTTGAAAGGGCTTGCATCTCTAAGAACTTTGGTCCTTGAGGGGACTCGAATTGCAGATGTGGGACTGGCGAACCTCCAGGACCTTCCCTCTCTTCGAGAGATTTGGCTCCAGGGAACGGACATTACCGATACAGGGATGGCGTATCTAAGGGGGCTCCGATCACTGGAAACGCTATATCTAGGCCATACACAGATCAGTGATGCGGGTCTTGTCAACTTGGAGGAACTACATTCTCTGCAATTCCTGAATTTGCACGGCACGAATATCTCCGGCGAGGGGCTTGCCCAACTGAAGGGTCTGAAATCGCTGCGATATCTGCATGTTTGCGTAGACAGCTTGAGCGAGATTGGAGTGGGGCATCTTAAGGAAATGACTCGGCTACATGAATTGACTCTGGGTGAAGGGAGCATCAGTGAAGCGGTGATGGCGGACCTCAAGAAAGCGTTGCCGGATTGCGCGATCAATGTGCGACGGGTCCGCTCCCGGCCAACGAGACCGAGACGAATCCCGCCCTCATTGTCGGGTAAGCCCCTGCCCGGCCTAAAAGATTTGAGAATTGACCTATTGCCAGTAGATATCAGCGATAAGATGCTCCTTGTCTGCTTCTGGGACATGCAGCAGCGGCCGTCTCGGAGTTGTATTACGCAGCTTGCCAAGCAAGCAGAACAGCTAAAACAAAAAGGCGTAGCTGTTGTCACAGTTCAGGCCTCAAAGGTTGATGAGAAGAAACTCAGTGACTGGGTGAAAAAGAATCGCATTCCTTTCCCAGTCGGAATGGCCCAAGGCGATGAAACAAAAACGCATTTCGCCTGGGGCGTCAAGTCGCTACCCTGGTTGACTCTGACTGACAGCCAACACGTCGTGACCGCCGAAGGTTTCAGATTGAGCGACCTTGACGACAAGATCGGGGCGGCCAAATAGAGCGCAGATTTGCCCAGAATCAGCCGAGATCAGACAAGGAGCTTGGGCGCCACCATCCAAACGATCCGCCACACGCCGTGGTCGCGGCGTTTGAGGCAGGCCATTGCACCGGCGCTGAATGCGACGACGTCGGCAGTCTCTCTACCGGCCGCCAACAGCGAGGTCAGGTTCCACAGGAATGGTAGGTGCCCTACTATCATCAGGTCCGTATCATATGCATCGAGTTCGTCGGCAATGGTCGAGACATCACCATTCGGCCCCAGGCCTTCACGAACAGAGCAACCCTTCTCCGTCGCGACGGCGCCGGCCAGAATTTCTGCCGTCTGGGCTGCCCGCGGCTTACCGCTGTGCCAGATACGCTCGACGCATACCTTCAGAGGCCGGATGAACGAGGCAATCTTCCGGACATCAGCCCGGCCCTTATCGCTCAGAGGCCGTTGGCGGTCGATTTCGGATGAGACGGCGTCTCCATGTCGAACAAGATAGACCTTCATTTTCGAACTCCGTTCAAAATGCATTCGCCACGATTATACCATATCGGTGTCGCTTAACAACTGTCTGGTGAATATCGACTCGTCACGTCCTGGGCGTGGCGCCTCAGATCAACAGCAAATTTGCGAACCTTGCCATTGACAGCCGCACAGCCGGAAGATATGATTTTGGTTTTGTTAATTCCTGGAGTAATGAGAATGACTGACGTAACATTAGTAACCGGCGACGGAATCGGGCCGGAAATCGCAGAAGCGACGCGCAGGTGTATAGACGCCACCGGCGCCGACATCAATTGGAGCATGGCTGAGGCTGGTGTGGAAGTAATGGAACGGGTCGGTACCCCCCTGCCGGACGCTACTGTCGAGTCAATAAAGAAAACGGGGGTCGCATTGAAGGCGCCCATCACCACGCCTGTCGGAAAAGGCTTTCGGAGCATCAATGTGCATCTGCGCCAGTCGCTCGATCTGTACGCGTGCCTCAGACCCTGCAAGAGCTATGAGGGCGTGAGGAGCAGATATGACAATATCGACCTGGTAGTGGTGCGCGAGAACACTGAAGACTGCTACGCCGGTATCGAGTTCGAGAAGGGCAAAGATGATACGGACGAGCTGGTGAATTGGGTAAACGCTCACAGCGAGAAGAAGGTCAGAGGAACCTGTGGCATAACCATAAAGCCTATCTCGGTCGAGGGCACCGAGCACATTGTCAGCTTCGCATTCGATTACGCCCGCAAGATGGGACGCAAGAAGGTTACGAGCGTTCACAAGGCCAACATCATGAAGTACTCAGACGGACTCTGGCTCGAAGTCAGCAGAGAGGTCGCAAAGAAGTATCCCGACATAGAGTTCGAAGACCGGATCGTCGACAACATGTGCATGCAGTTGATCCAGAAGCCGGAGCTTTACGATGTGCTTGTTCTACCCAATCTTTACGGCGACATTCTGAGTGATTTGTGTGCCGGCCTGGTCGGCGGCCTCGGTGTGGCGCCAGGGGCAAACATAGGTGAGCAGGGAGCCATCTTCGAGGCGACCCACGGCAGTGCTCCGAAATACAAGGGCCAGAACAAGGTTAATCCGACGGCCCTGATACTAAGCGGCGTGCTGATGCTCAGACATCTGGGCAAGATGGCCGAGGCCGACAAGCTCGAAAATGCCGTCGCAGCCGTAATCGCCGAGGGCAAGAGCGTGACCTACGACATGAAACCGGACCGCGACGACCCGACCGCTGTAGGCACTAGCCAGATGGCTGATGCAATCATAGAGAAGATGAACTGATACTCGATTCTCGATGCTCGATACGCGATACTTGACGCTCGATGCTCGATGTCGTTGTGAATCAGGATACATCGAGATGTGGCAATCCAAAGCATGATTCCCAACAAATCTGCAAGGCATAGTCTCTTATGCTAATCTTTGTTGCTAATTCTCTTTCTCGTGGTAAATAAGTGAATTTCAATGTAACCTGTGCAATTAACAATTCCAAAAACTGGATTCCCGCTTCCGCGGGAATGACAACTTTGACGCGGTAAAACCAGGATTTTTTGCTTGAATCAGGAAAGCTATCGCAGATTGATTTCGGGCCAGCAAACCGGGGCGGGTGCGGCGCTGTTGCGCTTGCTTTTAGGTATCGCCGCAGTTGGTTACTCGCTTGTCGTTCGGCTGCGCAATTTCCTGTACTCCAGAGGGTGGTTGAAGGCACAGCCGGTTGATGCGACAGTTATCTGCGTCGGCAATATTACAGTGGGCGGAACTGGAAAGACTCCACTTGTCGTGTGGCTGTGCAGGCAAATAATCACAAACTCCGAGTATGCGATACTTACTCGCGGCTATAAATCGACTCAAAACCCAAAACTCAAGACTCAAAACTATTCCGATGAGCCGGCAATGTTAGCTGAAAGCTGCCCTGAAGCTAAGGTAGTCGTCAATCCGGATCGTGTTGCGGGAGCGGCTCAAGCAATTGGGCAATTCGGCGCTAAAGTGCTGATCATGGACGATGGTTTTCAGCATCGCCGATTAGCGAGAGATCTGGATATTATCGCGATTGATGCGACACTGCCCTTCGGCTACGGCAAGATGCTGCCCGCCGGGCTGCTGCGCGAGCCCGTCACTTCGCTCAAACGGGCCGGTGCCGTTGTTATCACCAGGTGCGACCAGATCGGCGAAGCTCAGTTGAGCGGGCTCGAAGAAAAGCTGCGCTCGGTCAATCCGGACATGGTCATCGCCAAATCGATACACGCCACCGTTTCTGCGAGAACGACCGACGACGAAGAAATCGATATCGGCCTGTTAAAGGGCAAGAAGGTATTCGCCTTTTGCGGCATAGGTAATCCGGGTGCATTCTTGAACAGTATCGAGGCCCTGGGATCCAAACTGATCGGCTCAAAAGTCTATGACGATCACCACCACTACACGGATACCTGCCTGGCTGATATTCGCGAGCAAGCCGAAAAGGCCGGTGCGGATTTGGTGCTTACAACGCAGAAGGACTGGACGAAGGTGATTTCCGATTTAGAGTCAACTGTGCCCTTTGCCTATCTGGTAATCGAGATAGAATTTCTGGCCGGTCAGGACAAATTAACAGCCTTGATTCAGGATACGTTAGTCGGTAGAATCTCGACAGAAGACTGACAGATGGCCCTTTGCTGCTGTGAGCTTATGCTCTTATGTACGAAAACCTGTTGAAAACTGTAACAAATCTTGGCTCGCCCAAGGTCCTGGTCGCGGGCGATTTCATGCTCGACGTTTATCTTTACGGCGACGCTGTGAGGATCAGCCCCGAGCCACTGGCGCCGGCGATGAAGGTTGCCAAAACCGAATATCGCTGTGGCGGCGCGGGCTCTGTGGCTAACAATCTTGCCGCCCTGGGAGCGACGGCATACTGCCTGGGCGTCATTGGGGACGACCCAAACAGCGATATCCTCAAGGATGAACTCACCAAGAGCGGCCTGGACATCACGGGACTGTTTGAGGTGGCTAATCGCCCTATCGTCAGCAAGCAGAGACTTATAGGCCTGGCACAGCATCTGCACCGCCAGCAATCGATTCGAATTGACGAAGAATCCGCCGATCCGCTCTCAGGCGAGTTGCGTCAGAAGATCTTGCGAGCATATGAGCAGAAACTCTCTCAGGTTGATGTCGTTTGCCTTCAAGATCACGACAAGGGCCTGCTCAGCGATTCGCTTTGCCGCCGGATGATAGAGTTGGCAGCCAGGGCGAACAAGAAGGTCCTTGTCGATCCTTCACCGACAAGCGATTATTCGAAGTACCTCGGCGCAACAGCCATTACGCCGAACCGCAGGGAATCCTCAGTTGCGGTCGGTTTTGAGATAACAGATGCCGAGACGGCAGCCAGGGCGGCAGCCGACCTGTTGGGCAAGCTAAGACTCCAGGCCGTGATAATCACACTCGATAAGGAAGGTGCCTATTTGAAGACACAAGATGCCGGCAAGATGATTTCCACCCGGGCTAGAAGCGTTTATGACGTTACCGGAGCCGGTGATATGGCCCTGGCAACGCTGGCGACGAGCCTGGCCGCAGGCTGTGATTACGAAACGGCTGTGAAGTTATCGAATATCGCTGGCGGAATTGAGGTGGAAAAGTTCGGCGCTGCGACAGTCACTGTCGAAGAGATCGCCGATGAGATTGCCGGCCGAAACGGAGGCTCGAACTCAAAGGTGCGCGCCGTCGATTCTCTGGTCCATGAGCTCCAGCGGCACCGCCGGCATAAAAAGACCATAGTCTTCACTAATGGTTGCTTCGACGTGCTGCACAGAGGGCACGTCGAATATCTGGGATTCTGCAGGCAACATGGTGACATCGTCGTTGTGGGGCTAAACAGTGACAGCTCGGTCAGGACCATTAAGGGCCCCGGGCGGCCGATAAACAACCAACTCGACCGCTCAGTCGTCCTGGCAGCCTTGGAAATGGTGGACTACATCAGCATTTTCGATGAGCCGGATCCGCTGAACCTCATTAAGAAAGTCAGGCCGGATGTGCTAATCAAGGGCGAAGACTGGGCCGAGAAAGGCGTCGTCGGTCGAGAATTTGTCGAGTCTTACGGAGGCAAGGTCGCTCTCGCCCGGCTTGTCGAGGGCCGAAGCTCGACCGCGACGATTGAAGAAATGAAGTCGGTGGAGGCAGAATCCTGATGAACGAGGCAACGAAGAACCATATCGTCGAAGCCATCGAAATACACAAAGAGATGGTCGCTGCGCTCCAGGAAGGCAGCGTTGAAGTAATCGCGGCGATCGCCGATGCAATAACGACTGTATTGAAGCTGGACGGCACGATTTACCTGTGCGGCAACGGAGGCTCGGCTGCGGATGCTCAGCACATAGCCGGCGAGTTCGTGGGCAGATTCCGCAGGGAGCGAAAGGCGCTGGCGGCAGTAGCATTTTCGACCGACACATCGGTACTTACGTCTATCGCCAACGATTACGCTTACGAAAAAGTCTTTGCCAGGCAGGCTGAGGCACTGGTCCGAGAAGATGATCTCCTATGGGCCTTCTCGACAAGCGGCACTTCGGCAAATGTCATCGCGGCCGTCGAGGTGGCCAAGGAAAGAGACGCTCGGGTGATCGCCTTTACCGGCACGGCCGACAGCGAGCTGGAACAAACCGCTGACATTTGCTTTTGCGCCGACGCTGAATCCACGGCGCGCAGCCAGGAGATTCACCAACTGGCTTATCATATAATCTGTGATCTTGTAGAGCGCAATTTTGCGAACAGTTGAATTGGAAATGGATTTCTAAGACTATGTCTGACAAAGCTGTATTCCTGGACCGTGACGATACGTTGATTGAGGACCCCGGCTATATCAACGACCCCGACCAGGTGAAGCTGCTTGACGGGGCCGCCGAGGCGCTGGTCGAGCTCAAGAATCTCGGGTATAAGCTTGTCGTCATCACCAATCAGTCGGGCGTCGCTCGCGGCATTGTCACTGAGAAAGTTCTCGCCGAAATTCACGAACGCATGAGGCAATTACTGGCTCAAGAGAACGCATTTATAGATGACATTTACTACTGCCCCTATCACCCGGAAGGCGTAGTGCCCAAGTATCGCAAGGAAAGCGACTACAGAAAGCCAAACCCAGGTATGCTTCTGGAGGCAGCCGACGACATGAACATCGACTTAGACGAGTCGTGGTGTATCGGCAACAGCAGCCGTGATGTCCAGGCCGGTTCGCGCGCAGGCTGCAAGACCGTATTGGTCGATACGCCTTCGCATCACAGGCAAGCCAGCTCGCCTATATCATCGGGAGGGGCGAGCCCCGACTACAAGGCTGTAAACATCAAAGAAGCCGTCAACATAATCAAAAAGCACCTTCGCAGCGCGGGCGACGAGAAGCCCCAGTCCCAGGAAGCCGCCGTTGACCTGACCGAACCGGCTCATGAGGCTGCCCAGGACGTTTCCGAGACCGCTGAGCCGGATCCGCAGGCCCAGCAGCGTGAACCTGAGCCGGAGCGGCAAGAGCAGTCTCCGGAGCGGCAGATCCCGACCGCAACAACAGACGAGTTGCTGGGCGGCATTCTGGCTCAGTTGAAGAGCATGCAACGGACCGAAATGTTCGATGAGTTCTCCGTAATGAGACTCATGGCCGGCGTTGTACAGGTTATTGTCCTTTTCTGCCTGCTGGTTACGGTATGGTTTCTGATGAGCCCGAGCAGACAGGATAATCTGGTTTTTATGGCGCTCGGCTCTGCAATAGTCCTCCAGCTTATGGCGCTGACATTCTATACGATGCACGGGAGAAGATAAGATCGGTGCAAAGCGAGACGCCAGATACGAATATCTTGGTATGGCTGCCCTCTCCAATGGGTGACGCCATTCTATGCACGCCGGCTCTGCGTGCCATCCGTGAACATTTCAAATCGTCAAGAATCTGGTTTCTGGCCAACTCCGTAGTCCGTGAGACTTTGTCACCAAGTGCTTTTAATGACGAATGGATTGAGCATAAGACTAAGAACCCGCTGGCCATCGCGGCTCAGCTCAAAGCATACAGATTCTCACATGCTATCCTGTTCAAGAATTCCTTCGCCTCGGCGCTGGCGGTCTTCCTGGCGAGGATCCCGGCACGTATCGGCTACGCTCGCGAAAAACGTGGCTTTCTACTTACCGACAAGATCCACGGTCCGAAACTGCCTGACGGAAAATTCAAGCCGCGATCCATGATTGACTACTATCTTGCCATCGCCTCGGCGCTGGACGCCGAGACCGCCGATAGAAGCCTCGGACTGCCTGTCGAGCCGAAGGCGGCTGAAGGGCTCAGGTCTAAAATGCCTGAGGTAACCGACGCCGAGGGGCCGATTGTTGTGATTGTCCCCGGCGGAGCGTTCGGCCCGAGCAAATGCTGGTCCAACGTTCGGTTTGCCGAAACGGCCGACTGGCTTATCACGAACTGTAACGCTGCGGTTATCATATCTGTAGCACCGGAGCGGGCCGAGAGGCAAATTGCAGAAAACATCTGCAATTCGAGCGAACACGAGCTTGTCAATCTCGCAGACAGGCCGCTGAGCCTCGGCGAACTCAAAGCCCTTATCTCGGTCGCCGATCTGGTGATCAGTAATGACACGGGGCCGCGCCACATAGCCGTTGCTCTAAGGCGCAAGGTCATCACTCTATTCGGACCGAACGATCCGGCCTGGACGGACACTGAATGCGAAAATGAGATTCAAATCGTTGGCAACGTCCCCTGCGCGCCCTGCAGTAAGCCGGATTGCAGAGCGAGCCAACATTTGTGTATGCAGGCGATCACCGTCGAGACAGTCTGCGACGCCGCGAAGGAACTGTTCGAAAACGGTCGTAAGCAGGCAACAATTATGACTCAACAGCAATTGCTCGAAACATCTGACTCTTTCTTCGTGGATCCTGATCATCAGTCGGCACTGGGCAAGTTGGGTCTTAACTCTGTTGACGGTGTTTTTTCCTTTGAAGCGGCCACGAATCTGGATAAAGAAAATCTCGCCCGCTTCCGCAGCCGCGTGCAATTTGAAATAGATGCGCCGCAGTCGCCGGGGGCAACTACGGTCTTCCTCAAACGCTACGACCGGCCGCCGGTTTCGGTCCAGCTTAAGAACTGGCTGAGTGCTCGCGGCAAGAGAAGCTGCGCCCTGCTCGAATTCGTCGCATCAAGCCGATTAACGGCGTTCGGCATAAATACGCCGAAGACTATCTGCTACGGCGAGCAGTGGGCCGGCCTATTCGAGAAGAGAAGCTTCAGCATCACTAAGAAGATCCCGAACGCCGAATCGCTGGAACGAAAGCTGCCCGACTATTTCACAGGAGAACCTACCGGCGAGAATCTGAAACAGAGAAGAGATTTCATCGCCCGGCTGGCGGCCTTCATAAAGAAGTTCCACGAAACAAACTACCGTCATCGAGACCTCTACTTCGCACATATCTTTTACGATGATGATGGGAGATTCTATCTTATAGACCTGGCACGTGCCTTTGAGCCGATTATTCTGAGGCGGCGATTTCAGATCAAAGATATCGCGCAGATTCATTATTCGGCTCCGGGCCGAGATTTCTCGAAGACCGACCGGCTGCGTTTTTATCTGCGATATGTCGGCCGGGGCAGACTAACGAGTGAAGACAAAATGTTCATTCGCAAGGTCATAAGCAAGGCAAGGCGAATGGCAGGGCATGACAAAAAGCACGGCAGAGAAGTTCCTTTTGAGAATTGAGAAGACTACGATTGGCATTTTGCGATGAAAAGAAAAGTCGCAATCATAATAGAACGGGCAAATGTAGCTCTCGGGGGCGCCGAACGCTCGGTCCTCGAGCTGGCGGCGGCACTGTCGGCCCTTGATCTCGAAGTGGATGTCATTGCCGCGAAGGGCCGAACGGACACGAGCAATGTCCATATTCTGTGCCCGAACCGCGCAGGCAGACGTGTTGCTTATTTCACTTTCGAAAAGGCGTTGAAGGAGCACCTGTCGCAGAGGAGTTATGAGATTATTCACAGCGCCCTGCCCTTTGAATTCGCCAACGTCTATCAGCCGCGCGGGGGAGCCTATGCCGAGTCCATCCTGCGCAATGCCGCCAGTTACGAGAACAGGTTTGTCGAAAGATATAAGAAATTGACGGCCTTCACTAACTGGCGCCGGACCGTGTTGGTACACGCCGAACGCAAGCTGGCACAGAGAGCGGACGGGCCGGTCATCGCCGCCCTTTCGCGGTACGTCGCCGAGCAGTTCAAACAACGCTACGGCACCGATGAGCGGCGAATAGTAACCATACCGAACGGCGTCAAGACCGGCAGACCGATCAACACGGATCAGGCCGACAGACTCCGCGCAGAGGTATTGGCGAAACTGCGCATCAAAGAATCCGATGACCCGGTTCTATTTCTGTTCGTGGCAAATAATTTCCGACTAAAGGGACTGGCGCCTCTGATCAGAGCAATGTCCGTGGCGGCGCGTCACGAGAGGCGGCGCAAAGGTCATTTGATTGTCGTTGGAGGCGGCAAGAAACTCAAGTACGCTGAGCTCGCACGCAAACTTAACGTACCGACGATGGGAAGGAGAGTCGTCTTCCTCGGCCGTGTCAGTCATATTCAGAACGTTCTGTCGATAGTCGATGTCGCCGTGCTGCCTACCTTTTACGATCCTTCCAGCAGGTTCATTCTCGAGGCCCTGGCGGCCGGCAAGCCGGTGATAACGACCCGATTCAACGGCGCGACCGATCTGTTTGTAAAGGGCCGGCACGGCAGAGTGATCGAAACCCCTGAGAATATCAGCTCACTTGCTGAAGCGGTCGCTCATTTCACCGACACGGACAACCTCCGGGATGCATCGCAGGCAATTGCCGAGGACAATCTCAAAGATAATGTTTCTATCAGTCGAGCCGCCGGGCAGTTGAACGAGCTTTATGAATCCATATTGGAGAGAAAAGACCAAAGATGACTTACAAAGTCTTCCCGCTCGCCATAGTTGCCGCTTATCTGCTTGGTTCGATACCGTTCGGGTTGCTCATTGCCAAAGCACACGGCAAGGATTTGCGTTCGATCGGCTCGGGCAATATCGGTGCGACCAACGTCTCGCGCGCCCTCGGCAGAAAATGGGCCTATTTCTGCTTCGCTCTCGACGTGCTCAAAGGCCTGATTCCGATGCTCGCGACACTGCCGCTGGCCAAAGGCGTCTCAGGTCAATCACAGGGCGAGCAAGTCATCCTGCTCTGGTTATGGCTCGCGGTCGGTTGCGCCGCTATTACGGGTCATATCTTCCCGATATATGTGAAATTCAAAGGGGGCAAAGGCGTGGCAACCAGTTTTGGCATAGCGTTGGGCCTTTGGCCCTATTTTACAGTTTGTGCATTGTTTTTCGCGGTGACATGGCTGGTAGTCGTCCTGATATGGCGCTATGTCTCCCTGGCTTCGATTGCTGCATCGGTTGTTTTTCCGCTGGCCCTGATCCTGGCCGTAATCCTGGTGCGCGGCTGGGAGTTTGGCAACCTGTGGCCTGTAGTTGTCACGGCGATTGCGATACCGGTAATGGTCATCGTGCGACATCGAGAAAACATCAAAAGGTTGATGGCGGGAACAGAGAGCAAGATAAAGCAAAACAAGGACTCATAGGAGCCGCTTCAAGAGCCAAACCTATTTCTTTCCGAGAAGCTCATCGGCCAGCATGTGGACTTTGTCGTCGTGGATTATTTCGCCCGTCGTCTTGTCCCATCTTCGCGTTCGATGAGCAAGCCGATGCTCAGGACAGCCCCTGCCTGTCTGACTGTCGAGACTACTCGGCAGTGGTTGACAGACGTGTGACATAATCGTCAACCACAAAGTCGGCTATTCTGGGACTGAGGTATCTGCCGCCGACCGCCACGGCTTGTATCGCCTGGACAAGCTCATCAAACAGACGTTCCTTCAATATATACCCAGCGGCTCCGGCACTGAGCATTTCGGCGATAAACCTTCTTTGCGAGTGTATCGACAGGGCGATCACCTTGACCTGCGGAAACTCGGCGGTGATAAGGCGCATAGCCTCGATTCCATTAAGCCCGGTCATAGTTACATCCATTACAACTACGTCCGGCGACAACTCCCGCACAAGCTCAAGTGCTTTTCTGCCCTCGTCAGTATCAGCCAGCACTTCGGTGTCCGGCTGTTTCTCGAGCAGCGAACGCAGACCCTCGCGTATGATCGCGTGGTCGTCAACCAGTAGCACTCCTATGCTCATTGTTTATTCCCATCCCTAAGAACTTCACATTCCAGCGGCGCCTTGGCCGGAATCCTGTTACAGCGTCGCGGCTCAGAATCGATCTCGATGAGACCGCCCAACATCATACATTGCGTTTCGATTCTGTGTTCTTCCCTGATTTCATCGCTCAGCCATTCGGCTGCCTCCGCCTCAAGAACCAACTCACATAGTATAGGACAACTCAGATCAAATGTCAACATTCTCGATCTCCCCGGGTCGACAAATTCTATCAAGGACCGAGATGTCAATTCCTCGTGTGAATAGCCGGTATACTGACAATTGTCCAATCAGTGGACTGGCCCTGGCGTGCCTTGGCCTGGTTCGTGCTTGGCAGCAATTGCGGAACTTTGCCGCTTTGCAGCCAAGAGATGAACGAGAAGAAGAGGGCAATAGTCAATCACAGGGGCCACTGAGAGCAGTGAGAAAGTAAAAAGCCAAACGGAAAAAGGCAAAACATCCACTGAGGACACTGAAAAAGTGAAAAGGACAATTGACCACCGATTGACACTAAACCGAAACCGCTGATTTCACGGATTTCGCGGATTGACAGAGCACAGAAACGAGAGGATCAAGGAACCAATTACGGTTCTCTATTCACCACGAATTAACGTGGCGCGCCCTTCGGCCGCAACCAATTGGTTTTTGAACTACGAAACACGCGAGAATGCACGAACGAGCAAACGTGAGGCGAGAGCCTTTTAGCATCATTTCTTGAGCTTCTATCAAGCTGCTGTCGCAGCAGTGTTTCGGATCAACCCAGCCGCGGTTGTCGCGCCTCTCATAGTTTCAAAGAGAAGTTTGCAGTTTTTTTCAGAGTATCAGATGGACAGAACTTCAGAGTAACAGCATCCTTTGGTCATGACTGGGAACGAACTACGCGAAAACCCACGCTGTAGCCGCGGTTGACGGGGCTGTTCCTGAGGCGCTCAGAGCAACGCAGATAGTTCTCGAGGCAGAGCCAGGAGCCGCCACGCAAACAACGGGCTGCGCCCTGGTATTTCTCGTGCCAGTTTTCCATCCACTCCCAGACATTTCCCGCCATATCCATCAGGCCCTGGGGCGTAGCCCCTTCAGGGTACCGGCCGACCGGCGTCGTGGCCCCGACATTCTGATTATAATTCGCCAGTTTATCACTTGGGGACCCCTTGTCGGCTGCCCATGGATATTCGCGTTTGCCTCCGCCGGCGGCCCACTCCCATTCAAGCTCTGTCGGAAGCCGATAGAGCTGGCAACCGCCGCCCGACGCCGAATCCCTGCCAGCTTGTTCGAGAGCGGAAAGCCAGAAGCAATACGCCCGCACAGCAAACCATGAAATACAGACTACGGGCTGATCGTCTCCCTTGAAACGTTTCTCCTGATCGTAAGTAGAACGGAATAGATCGGCCCACTGTTTCAGATCGGTTCCAGGATGGTCCTTGAAGCCATCAATCGTCGCCGCAAACTCAACCATCCTCTTGGAGAACAGGTACGTAGGCAGTATTTCGCTCAGGCCCTCCTCCTCGCCTGCCAGGAAGCTTATGAAGCGGCGATAACGCTTGTTCGTAACCGGATACTTGGCAAAGTAGATGTCGGGCACGTGCTCGGTCTTCTTGGGGACCGAATACTCGAATGAACCGGCAGGAATGCGAATGTACTCAGCGTTTAACTCAAAAGGATTGCGGAACGACTCTGGTAATATCTTGAACAAGTCTGCCGGTATCGCGGCTTCTGTTGCCTGTATGACCTCCGGCTGTTCTTCGGCGGCAATGCTCTGGGCGAAGCTCCCTGCCTCTGTATCGGCCTCCTTTTTTCCAAACGCTTTGACAGCCTCAAGAGCCGCCTTGCTACCGATGGTTTTGAGGCAATCCACAATGTAACGGCGCTGATTCTCAGTCGAATTGGCATCGTTGAGCTGTTTCTCCAGCGAGTCAATCCGCCTCTGAGGCGCTTCACCTACCATTTTCAGCAGCAGGTTGTAGGATTTCTGATCCAGCTCCTCACTGACATCGTCTCTGAAGAAGTTCTCCATGAATTGATCGAACAGTGCGTCGTCAACCTCCCCCATGAAGAACCGCAGCGGCTCCGCCCACCAATCTTCGTCGAAGTGCTTGACTATCCTGCTTAGACAAGCCGAGTCCACGCGAGCCTGGGTTACCAGTTCCAGCCCCGCCAAGTACTCACGGAAGGATTTATGCCGAAAGATGTAGGCATCGTCCCCGTAGTCGGCGATCAGACCTGCGCGATCCCGCAGGTTCTCACAGAATCTCCCTGCGTTTACCTCGTCGTCCATCGTATCGAGTATGGGTTGTATCCGACGGTGTAGCTCTGACCTTATTACCTCGTCCTTCGATTTTTCCTGCATCCAGAATGAGACCGGACACAGAATGCGAAGGGCCTGCGTCGCCGATAACAGAGGCTTTATCTTTCTGCGTCGGTCCCTGTAGTCCAGCAAGTACTTGAGTGCTGCCTGGTAGAGTTCGGCGCGTCCCTGTGGCAGGTTCTCACGCTCCCTCCACAGAATCGCAATCACCTGCAAGAGCATCGGCACTCCGGCCAGTTCTTGAACACCTTTGTTGTCATCTTCCGCCAGAAAATCGACGATAGCCCTGGCCCGGTCAAGCCCCCGCTGTTTCTGCCGCTCTTGCCATTGCTGCTCGGGTACTTTCTCGTCATGCGTCTCTTTCAAACAAGCCGCTACGAACCACTTCTCCAAGAATTCCTTCTGTTGCTTTGCTGAGAAATCCCTCACATCTGCTCGCAGATGTTTAAATCCAAGGTCGATCCCATCAACCTTGCGATAACCGGTCCAGCGGGAAGTAACCACAAAGCGGGCCTTTCTCAATCCTTGCGCCGCACGGTCAATCCAATCGCAAACCTCTCGTCGTCTGTCCACGTCGCTTATTTCATCAAGACCGTCCAGCAGAACGAGCGTCTGGCGATTCTTGAGCCAATCCATAAATGTACCCGCCGAAATATTGATATAGTGTCGCGAAGCCCACTTGGCCAGACATTCGTGCAGAGGGCAGAGTTCCCCGTTCTTCGACCCGATCTCCCTGAGTGGCAGGTATGTCACGAGCGGTGGTTCGGGGAAACCCAACTCCTGGTAATATTCGCCCTCGAGACATCGCATGGCGTAGTATTTCACAAGCGTTGTCTTGCCGGAACCGGGGTCACCCAGGATCAGCAGCATTCGATGTTTCTCGAATGTCTTCTTCAGAGCCGATTCAGGAGTCAGTTTCCGATCCATCTCGCCTGTCATTTCCTTCTGCTCAAGACTCCCCCGGTACTCAGCGGGCGACGTTGCTGAGATGTCCAGGGAGACAAATGTATCCATCAGGTCCACCGGGATGTTAGGTATGTCCGGTGAGCCAAGCATGCGGATCGTGCCCAGTTCTTCACACAAAAGCGCGGCATATTGTTGCTCAGAACTCAGAGGACGCTCTGGCGACTCTCGGGCTTCTTGCGGGCCGTGGGATCGTATGCATCGGTCTGGCGATGGCGAACCAAGGGGTAGCTTAATCGCCATCGGTATCCCCTTCAAGTGTCTAAGGAGCCTTCG
>CAZLTY010000090.1:0-16503 GCA_964562575.1 uncultured Pirellulales bacterium | reverse complement strand
CGAATCGACCCTACTGGCCTGGGCAGCATGACTGATACTTTTGTCAATTTCGTCTGTTCAAGAAGAAAACGAAAATTTCCTGAAAAAAACTTTTCAGACAGGATCTACGGGATTTACACAGATTTTGAAGGGGTCCCGGCACATCGGGATGATTGCCCGGGCGCAGGCTAGACCATTCACCTGCCAGAGCGTCCCTTATCAGGGCTTGAGGATCAATTGAGCGATCAAACGGAATGTGTCGTTGCCTGCATCCGGCTTGTCGGATGCGCTATTTTGTACCACGCAAATACGCCAGCCTTTCGGTCTCAGGCAGTTTCTCGATGGCATAGCGTAACATGGTGCGCGGCATCTGCTTGTAGTGTTTTGCCAGAAACCTCTCTTCTACGCTGCGGTTTCGCTTGCCCACTTCGCGCAGCATCCACCCTACGGCCTTGTGGATCAAGTCCTCGCAGTCGCCCAGCAGCAATTCGGCAATTGCCAGGGTGTCCGAGAAGTCCTCCCTCTTGACGAGGTGAAAGGTGGACATTACGCCGATCCTTCGCTCCCACAAAACCCTCGAACGGACAAGCCGATAGATCGGTTCTCTATCTTTGGAAAACAGGTGAGCCCCGACGATGTGTTCGGCAGAGGAGTCAACCAGATCCCAGTTATTGATGAATTCGGTATGCCTCAGATACGATCGGTAAATGACCTCTCGTTCGGCGTCACTCTTTGCCGCCGAGTACTTCGCCACGAGGATCAGTACAGCGAGCAGCCTTGCCTCGTGGAAAGGAGATTTCAGAAGCTCTGCAGTGTCCTTTAGTGATATTGTGCGATACTCTCTGACGCATTTGCGCACGGTAGGGACACGAATCCCCAGGAACTTGTCACCTTCGCCGTATTCTCCGGGTCCGGTCTTAAAGAACCGTTGCGAATGAGCCGCGATACTGCTATCACCCAGCTCTCGCAGCCTGTTCACAATCTTCTCAGTCTGGCTGCTCATATTGGTCCTGCCGTCTGCTTCTCCGCCCATGTGTCGCTAACCGATATCTATCAATACGGTACAGAAATCTCCACTATTTGTCCAGAGGGCCTACGTCTGATAGCCACTCTACCTGCTCCAATCCATGCGGCACAAACGCGCCGTCGCCACTCGTATCGTCAGTTCGACCGGAATCCCGATGAAATCGGGACCCAGCGGAGAAATCTATGTTCGAAAGAGAGAACACAGAATACAGAATACCACCGACAGGTGACAATCGGCAGGGTGGGCTCTGCCCAGCAATCATCGCTGCGCTCAATGGCGGGATCGCGCGGCAAAGAAGCTCTTGACGCAGTGCGGTCTGTAGTGGAGAATTTCTTAGGTAATCGACAAGTGGTCGACGAAAAGGAGAATTCACTTGAAAGGTGGTGTCCCATGCTGAGAAAAACGCTCTGTTTACTGGTTGTGCTGGGTGGCCAGGTTACCTCGGCCCAAAACAGCGATTACTTTCGTGCTCCCTACGGTGAGCTGCTCGCCGGATCCGGTGAGAAGGCCGACTTATGGTGGGCCTCTTCCGGGTGGAAGATCGGCCGGGATAAACCGGCGCCCGATGCTCAAAGCTGGGCGGTTGAAATACGTGCCGCCCGCAATGAGGCCGAGGCTGCCCAGTTGGTGATAAGGCCGAAAGTCGTTTTGAGCAATTTCAGCATCTACGCCGGAGAATTGAAAGGCCCCGGCGGGGCGGTCATCGCTGCCGAGAACGTCGAAGTGCTCGAAGTCAGATATGTCAAAATCGAGTTGCCGACCGACAAGAGTTCTGTAGCCGGTCTTTGGCCCGATCCTCTGCCGCCTCTGAGAGGCCCTATCGACCTGGAGGCGGACAAGAACCAGCCGCTCTGGGTTCGCGTCAGCGTGCCACGAAACATTCCGGCGGGAATCTATACGGGTCGTATCAACCTTGCGGCGCGAAACTACAAGGCCGAGGTGGCGCTGCGCGTCGAGGTCTATGATTTCGATCTCCCGGACAAAATGACCTGCAAGACTGCCTTCGGTTTTTCGCCGGGCAACGTATACAAGTATCACAGGCTTTCCGACGACAGGCAGAAAAGGCAGGTTATCGACAAGTACTGGGCCAACTTGAGCGCCCATCACATATCCCCGTACCGCCCGGCGCCGCTGGATGCGATCGAAGTCACCTGGCCCGAGATTACCGAATCGACCAGATCGTGGGAGATCAAGCCCCAGTTCGACTGGACCGCCTGGGACGCGGCTATGACTCGGGCGATCGATCACCACAACTTCAACTCTTTTCGTCTGAGCCTCCCTGGTCTGGGCGGCGGGACTTTTCATTCGCGGCGCGAACCCGAGCTGCTTGGTTTCAGTGAGGACACGTCCGAATACAAAGCGGCCTTCAGTGCCTACTGTCACGAAGTCCAGGAACATCTGCGCGAAAAAGGCTGGCTCGATGAGGCCTTCGTCTACTGGTTCGATGAGCCTGCGCCGAAGGATTACGAATTTGTCATGAACGGCTTTGCCAAGCTAAAAGCCGCGGCTCCCGATATCACTCGCATGTTGACCGAGCAGGTCGAGCCTGATCTGGTCGGCGGCCCTGACATCTGGTGCTCTATCTCCAATAATTTCAAAGAGGACCTGGCCAAAGAGCGACGCAAGCATGGCGAGAAATTCTGGTGGTATGTCTGTACGGGGCCCAAGGCGCCGTACTGCACGTTGTTCATCGACCACCCGGGTACTGAGCTGCGAGTCTGGCTCTGGCAGACCTGGCAGCGAAGAATCGATGGAATCCTCGTCTGGCAAAGCAACTACTGGACGAGTCCGACAGCGTATCCCAATTCCGAGCGCCCGCAGAATCCTTACAAGGATCCTATGGGCTGGCGTACCGGCTACAGTACGCCCGAGGGCGCCAAGAGGCCCTGGGGAAATGGCGACGGCCGGTTCATCTATCCGCCGGTAGCCGCTGCCGATGCACGTCCGGCCGGGCCTGTTCTCGACGGGCCGGTTGACAGCATCCGCTGGGAAATGCTACGTGACGGCATCGAAGACTACGAATATCTGGCTATCCTCGAAAGACTGCTCATGGTCAATGAAGATATTCTCGACGACGATCAAATGCAGAGGTACATGGTCCTGCTCTATGTCCCCGCCGACATCACAAGTGACATGACCACGTTCACGAAAGACCCCGCGCCCATAGAGGAACATCGGGACCTGGTTGCGCGGGCGGTTGTCACACTGAGCAAGCTTTAAGTTGCAGGCCTTATTGCTGTGGCACGGGCTTCTTTATGGCCCAGAACACGGCGTTTATTAGGAGGGTGCGAAAATGCTCGTTCCTGAAGTCGTCCGGGTGACCTAGCGACGTATAGAAAACGCGAGACTTGCCGTACCTGTTGGTCCAGGCCACCGGCTCGGGCTCGGCGCCGCCGATGGTGCCGATCAGAAGTTGCCTCGTCCGCTTGCCCAGCGGGCGCACCTCGTACAGCGAGCCGTTGCTCGTAAACGGCAAGCTGACGCCGGCGAGTATAGGATGCCTTTTCGCCCTCTCGGCGAGCGTGACGGTGCACGTTGGCCCGCTACCGTGATGGCCATGGTAGCTTCCGCCGAGAACGGTGGGATCGAGATCTCGCCACTCGGCGTAGCCCTCGGGCGCACTGCCTCGCGTGTCGAACGCATGGCTGGCAGTGCGCAACCCAATCAACGGTTTGCCGCTGTCCATGTAGTCGCGGAAGTACTTCATGTCGGCAGCCGGCAGCGACCTTCGCCGCGCGAACAGGACGGCCAGATCCGCGCCGGTCAGAGCCTCCATATTGGGAACATAGTTGCGGTCATCGCCCTTCTTTTGGGTGCTGCCCTGAAGAACTTCGCAGCACAGGCCGTACTTCGTTTCCAGCTCGTGTGCAAAGCCGGGCAATGACTCGGCGGCTCCGTATTCGCTCTCGGCGGAGATGAAAACGACACGTGGGCGATGATCGTTCTTGAAGGTGAATTGCGGTCTGCCCGTCAACGCGGTCGATGTCACCGTGGGGCAAACGAATTTCTCTACGTGTTCGACTACCAGGTCCGTGCCGGTAAAATGGCTGACCACCGGGTGCATGCGGGGATTGTACATCGTGTCGGTAAGGTCGCGCATGAGCACGACGTTCTTGCCGTATCGCGCCATGTTGCGCAGGCCGAAAGGTCTGCCGAGCACGCACATGTTGGTGTGCACGCCCATGATGATGACGTTGTCGATGTCGCGATGCTCGAGCAGGTTCCACATCTCGACGCCCGAATCGCTGACGGCGTCTTTGTTGCTGATCTCGATAGTATCTATCTGCCCGCGCCAGGGATTGGTCTGCTTGCACGCCGGCTCACAGTCGCAGCCGCCGTCGGAGTGATCGATGGGATAGCCGATGGCCTCTTCATTGTGATCGATCCACCTGCACCATTTGGCGATGTCCTTGGGCAGGTTCGCCGCCTTCGGTGCGCTGCGGGCATGCTCGCGCCCGGGGTGGTTCTCGTAGTTATCGATCGTGCCGCTGGGGGCGTGTATTATCAGCACGCCTCTGTCGCGGGCTTTGGAGGCGACCTCGTTTATTAGCGGCGCAAGCTCTACTCCTCTTCGGGTGGCTCCCTTGCACCAGTGCTGGTCCCACACATCGCAGATAATGATGGCGGTCTGCGAGGGCGCCCAGTGCAGTTTCTTGCTGAGTACTCTGAATTCGCCTGCTGCTGACGGTATCTCCTGTCTGCTTCGGGCCAGAAGCGTTAACGTGTCTTTGTTCGTCTGAGATTTTGCCTCTTGTGATGCTGCGAGCAGCAGGCTCGCTGCCAGGAGAAACACTACGCTTGAAGCTCTGACCTTACTGATACACATGTGAATTGCCTCCAAACAGAGTTAGTCCAAAGTTTGTCGTGAAATCTCGGCTTTATAACAGGGCGAGCCAGCCGCCGTCGACATAGATGATTTGACCGGTAATGAAATCGCCCGCCTTCGAGGCGAGCAAAACCGCTGCGCCCACGAGGTCGTCGGGCTTGCCCCACCTGGCGAGCGGAGTCTTCGAAAGGACCCAACGGTCAAACTCCTCATCAGTCCACAGCGGTTCGGTCAGTTCGGTGGCGATGTAGCCCGGTCCGATCGCGTTTACGTTGATATCGTACTTGGCCCATTCGACGGCCAGGGTCTTTGTGAGCATGAGCAAGCCGCCTTTGCTACTGGCGTACGCCGCCGTTGTGGGCCTTGCCGCGTGACATGTCAATGAGCCGATGTTGATGATCTTGCCCGCTTTCTTGACGTCTTTTCGATGCCGGCAAAATGCCTGTGACAAAACGAACGCCGAAGTGAGGTTCACCTCAATGACCTTGTTCCAGGTGGCAACGTCAACATCTTCGGCAGACCCGCGGATGGTCGTCCCGGCGCAATTGACGAGAATGTCAATACCCTTTGTTTTGGCGATTACACTGGCGAAAAGATCCTCTATCGATTCGGTATTTGCCAGATCGAAAGTGAAAGTCCACACATTGCTTTGAGTCTCGGCTTGAATTTGCCTGCCGGCCGTTTCGAGCTGCTCTCCGGTGCGAGAGACGATTGCCACGTCGGCCCCCTGATTAGCCAAACTCTTTGCGATCGCCAGGCCGATGCCTCTGCTGCCGCCGGTAACCAATGCTGTCTTTGCCGATAAGCCAAAAAGTTTGCTTTCCATACGTCTATATAATACAGAAAAGCGGTTGAATGGCAAGATGTAACGCGATGCGGGTTGAAAGTAACGCAGGGCAATCTACTGAAGCAATCAATTGGGCGGTAGATTTGCTATATATCCTACAATGACAAATGCGACGCAAAGGATAATTCCCATATTAACATATGTTCCCGCTAAAAAAGCCAGATTCCAATAAAGACAGAATCTGGCTTCGGAGGAGGGTGATGAAAAGCTGATAATAGCGGGCTCGAAAACTCCTTTTCTTCTCAGATATTAATTATCCTTAATTAATAATCGTGCAGATACCTAATAATCCTTTAGGCAAAAAATGGTAAAGCTATAGAAAACTACACTTTTTTCCCATGCGCGTCAAGATCTTAATGGCAGAAATGAAAAAAATGTTTCACTTTTTTTCTCACGCGGTCAAATGCCGCCGAGAAATCATATTACTTTATTCTTGAAAAGTGAACTTTGTTCAAATAACCTAACGATCGCGCTGTTATTTCTTTCGACGTCAGTTCTTCAGAGGGTCTGAATTATGGACAATCGGATCACTATCGCAGAGTTGCTCGCGGCCAAGCGTCAGGGGCGCAAGATCGTCGCGATTAGCTGTTACGATCACGGAACAGCGGGGCTCGTTTCACAGACAGATGTGCAGGTGATATTGGTGGGCGATTCGGCGGCGCAGATTGTGCTCGGATTCGATTCGACTCTTCCGGCGACGATGGATTTTATGGTCGCCATAACCGCCGCGGTAAGGCGGGGAGCCCCGAATGTGTTTCTCATTGCCGACATGCCGTTTCTTTCTTATCATGTTGGAAGAGCCGAGGCGTTGAAGAATGCCGGTCGATTCATGAGTGAGGCTGGGGTGCAAATGGTCAAGATCGAAGCTACGAGCGCCCAGTTGGAGACAATCAAGACCGTTAGTGACGCCGGCATAGCGGTAATGGCGCACATCGGCATAAGACCACAGAGCATAAGCAAGATCGGGCGATACAAGGCCGAGGCGACCACCGCCGAGATGGCTATGGGATTGATTAGCCTCGCCGAGCAGATGGTTGGTAGCGGTGCGAGTATGGTGCTCGTCGAAGGGACCGCCGCCGAGGTGACTGAGATTATCACAAGTCGTTGCGAAGTACCCGTGATAGGGATCGGGGCCGGGCCGCACTGTGATGGGCAGATACTGATCGCCCCCGATGTGCTGGGGCTGATTCAAGGGTCTTGTCCAAAATTCTCGAAGAGTTACGACAATCTGGCCGAGCGTACTGTCAAGGCTTTCGCAGCCTACCAGAGCGAGGTCGAGAATCAGCAATATCCCGACGCTGAGCACAGTTACCACATGAAATCCGGCGAACTCGCAAGGCTCCAGGAATTGCTCAAAGGCAACCTGTGACTGTTCCATATTGTCGACTATTTGGGAATCGGCAGGTCGAGTTCAGCGAGGACCTTTTTCATGTCCTCCCAGACTTTTTTGCGATTCTCCGGCGTATAACTACGCAGCAGATAAGCAGGGTGATATGTCGCCATAAGTTTGACAGGCGGCCGGCCGATCTGAGTGTAGTATTCGTGGAACTGGCCCCGAAGTTGGCCTATCGACTTTGTGCTGTCGAGCAGCGTCTTGGCTGCATGAGCGCCGAGGGCGATGAGAATCTCGGGCTCGATTATTTCAATTTGTCTCTGGAGGTAGGGCAGACAGCTTATTATCTCGTCGGCCCGGGGATCTCGATTGCCCGGCGGGCGACACTTTAGTATGTTGCCTATGAAGACGTCGCTTCGTTTGAGCCCACAGGCGATGATTATCTTGTCCAACAACTGGCCGGCCCTGCCTACGAAGGGGCGCCCCTGAGCGTCTTCGTCGGCGCCGGGGGCTTCTCCGACGAACATTATGCGGGCGTTGGGATTACCCTCGCCGGGCACGGCATTGGTCCGCGCCGATCCCAATCCGCACTTGCAACATTGACGGGCCTGGTCGGCGATCTTTTCCAGTTCAGCGGCTTTCTCGGCAACGGCCATATTGTCCTCCTGATCTTGTCGTTCGAAATTCGGACCCTTGAGAGCAAAACCAGCAAAGGACTGCTCCATATCGAGGTGCTGTCGAATAACTTTGCCTATGTCCACATCGTTTCCCATCGCCACGAATTGTAGCGACACGTTCGGAGCTTGGCAACAAGGGAAGGAAAAAGTGAAAAGGCAAAAGGCAAAACTTTTAACTTTTTCCTTTTGGCTTTCCTTAGGACTTGTCCCCAATTAGTAAAACTGATACGGTACAACAGGATGTCCGAAAGTTGCGGAGATCGCGTTTTTGCCGATGGGGAGCATCAGGCGGGCTTATAGTGCATATCGACATGTTTAGAATATTCTGCGATCTGGCTGATCTGCGGAGTTTCTCGAAAACCGCCGAGAAGCATTTGTTGAGCCAGTCTGCGGTCTCGCAGCAGCTGGCGCAACTAGAGCTGGCGCACAAGTGCCAGTTGATCAACCGCAAGAAGAGGCCCATCGAGCTTACAAAGCAGGGCCGGCTGTTCTATCAGGCGTCCAAGGACGTGCTGGACAGATATGCGCAACTCAAGAGCGAGCTGGCTGCCCTGGAGAAGTCGTCTGTGAGCCGCATAAACGTCGCGGCGATTTTCAGTATTGGCATGCACACGCTTGCCGACTACGTCAAGAGATTCATGGTAGTCAATCCGGATGTGAATGTTCATGTCGAGTACCTCAGTTCCGGCACAATCTATGAGTTGGTCCTGGCTGGGCGGGTGGATATCGGACTTGTGGCCGTTCCCAAGAGAGACAAGAGGCTTGACGTTTATGAGTTCGAAGCTGAGCCGCTCGCATTGGTTTGCAGCCCCAAACATCCATTGTCTGGTGAATCGTTCGTGGATATTCACAGGCTCCAATTCGAAAGATTCATCTCTTTCGAGAAAGATGTTCCGACGCGGGCGTGGATAGACGGGATTCTGGAGCGATACAGCACGGTTGTGCGTCCAGTAATGGAATTCGACAATATCGAAACCGTCAAACGAGCCGTAGAGATTGATTCAGGCATAAGCATATTGCCCCGGACTGCAATCGGTCAGGAGGTGGGTGCCGGAACGATAAAGGCTGTCAGCTTCTCGAATGAGAATTTTGTCAGGCCGACCGGCATAATTGTCCGTAAAGGTAAGGTGTTGAGCCAAGCTGGCCGATATCTTATAGAACTGTTACGCAAGAAACCCGAATTGGAACCGTAAAAGAATACCGACATGTCATTCAAAGCTGTAATATTCGATCTGGACGGGACGATTACCCAGCCCTATTTCGATTTTGACGCCATTCGCCAGGAGATCGGCCTTTCCCCGGATTCCGGGCCCCTCCTGGAGTCTATGGAGAAAATGACGTCCCAGCAGCGTGTGGAGGCCGAGAGAATACTGCATTATCATGAGGAAAGGGCAGTTACAGAGTCTCAATTGAATCCAGGTGCCGCCCAGACGCTCTCGGCCCTTCGCACCGCGGGGATTCATATCGGGATATTGACACGTAACGAGCGAGACAATGCCTTTGCCATTGCCCGCAAGCACAACCTTCAATTCGATGCGGTTATCGGTCGCGAAGACGGGCCGGTGAAACCGGACGCGTTCGGCGTCCTGCAGTTATGCCGGCAATTCGGCGTAGAGCCACGGGAAACTCTTCTCGTGGGCGATTATCTGTTCGACTTGCTCAGTGCGAAGGCCGCAGGTGCGGTGGCGGTGCTTCTGGCGAACCATAGTCAGGCTGAGGAGTTTGCCGAATACGCCGATTTTTCTATCAAGAGCATTGGCCGGATACTTGAGATTGTTGCAAACAGCAATAGCCATAGTGCGTAATAATGGGAAGGAAGGTAATCTAATGAGCAAAATGACGACAACAAGAGGAGCCTTTGCTCTGCTTTTGGCTGCAGGGGCTTGTTGGGGCGGAGGGCACCAGAGGCCTGCGCGGATTGACCCGATCGACGCCGTCTTGGAACAACTGAACACCAAGACCCGGGAGATGATGTCGTACCAATGCCAGATCGAGCACAAATACGTTCAGCCCCTGCTTGAATCGCAGGCGATACGTAAAGGTGTTTTGTACTACATGAGATCCGGCGGCAAATCCGCTCTGAGGGTGAATTTCGAGACGCTCCAGCAGGAAGATGAGAAAGAGCAGAAGGCAATCGAGCAGTATATCGTCCTCGACGGCGCCTGGTTGAACCACCGCGACTACGAATTCAAAGGCATCTGGCTCGTTCATATTGACTACCGAATGGAAGAGGTCAAGTACTACCAGTTAGCCGAGCCGGAGGATCCGGACAAGCCGATGGACGTCTTCGAATTGGCGAGCAAGAACCTGCCGATGCTTGGATTTACCAAGACCGAGGAGTTGAAAAAGCAGTTCGAGGTCGAGCTGGTCGAGCAAAAAGACGTCGATGCGAAGGATTTTACTCAAGTGCGTTTGAAGGTTAAGCCGAATTCGGTGTATAAGGACGACTTTCTTTCAATAGACTTTTGGATAGACAAAAAAGTGGGTTTGCCGGCGAAGGTCCGTGCCACCAAAATCGAGCCTGAACCTCCTTATGGGGACATCGAGGAGATCAAATTCCTCAAGCCTAAGGTCAACAAAGATATAGAACAGAAGGTTTTTGAGTTCAAAATAGCCGAGGATTTTGGCGAGCCGGAAATAAAACCCCTTCCTGAGAAGGGCAAACAGCGACAACATGGTTCCGGTAACAGTGACCGATAATAATTTTCAAATACAGATCTCCAAGCGTGCCCGAACGCTGCTTGGCTTGGCGAAGCATCTGTCGCAGTGCCATTCGAGCAAGAAGCTAATGACGCGCCCCCTTATGGGAGCGTTGCTGTCGGAGTCTGCACAGGTTGAGGAGTTTCTTGACGCATACGGTGCCGGCCGCAACTGCCAGTGGTGCGCGTTCAGGTCGCTGACTGCCGCGATCAAACATTTTTCCGATCTCAGCTACGAGTTGCTCCATATCCGCTACGCATTGGCCGGCTATCGACTATTGCCGATTGAGCAGGACTTCATCGAGGCCACTGACGAGACACTTGATTTTACTGTTGAGGTGCTTCAGGGGGTGGCAAAGAGGTTGCTCGTTAAGGCGGACAATCTGGGCCTTGTCGTTCCGTCCAGAAGCTCGCGCGAGGAATCGTATGCCGAAGAGCTTCCAATGGGGCAGTTGCCGCGCGATTGTGCGACGCGCAGGGTCGAAGCGGTTTCCGAATCGGCAGCTCGATTGACGACTGCTTTCCTGAACCTGGCCGTGGAGAGCAAGTATGTTCGCGCCGCCAGCGGAGCGAAGCCCGAAGAATACGTTTCGTATGCCGCAGACTCGCTCAGTGAGGAGAAGTTGCGAAGTCTTGAGCTTCAATTCCATAATCTTCAGTCGCTTTACGACACATACGTTTCAGGCACCGAGGCCGAGGAGCTTGATACGGATTTGCCTGTTCTCAGGGGGCACATAAGCGTTGTTTTCCATTTGCTCCGGACGGCGACGCTATTCGCTCACCACTACGAACGGCACGTCAAGAAGTACCGGTGTGAATCGGAAAGCAGGCAGGAGCCCGTGGTGGAGGCCGAATTGCTGCTGAACGTACTGATGAAGTATTCGGTGACCCACATCAATGTGTATATCGGCTGCGCCGAACATCTGTGCCATGAAATGCTCAAACGGTATGCCGAGGTTGGCCAGATTGAGGTGCCTGTGCCGCCATATCGCGGTTTTCACGTTCGTCCGTCAACGCTTGTCTCCAGGATCACCCTCCACTATGGAAGCGAGCTGCAGATGGAGCTGGATGACGAAGTTTATGATGCCAGCTCGCCGCTGGAACTTTTCCGCGCCAACGAGAAGATCAACGCCAATAAACGGCGCTGGTTGTCGGCGGAAATTGTCCGCCTCAAGCTCGTCCAGGAGGGCTGGGGTCAGAAGGATACAAACGTTGTTGTTCGTGACGTTGTGCTGGCGCTGGCCGGACGCAGCAAACTGATTCTGTACGAGCAGCCCCTGAAGTTTCCCGCCGAGCCCGCTCGAAAGGAGGGGACACTGTTGGAGAAGGTCATCGATGAGATGGCCCGGCTGTTGGCGATGGGCCAGATCGACGTGGACGCCAAGCTGAGAGCCAAATTTATCGGCGACAGAAGAGTCCTGGATGCTATCGAGCTTCTTGCAGAATCCGGGTACGGCGAAGACAAGTTCGGCAACAATGTTCCTCTGCCGGAGGAGCTTGCTTATCTGCGGCGCTAAGGGGAGAATCATAAAATGGGCAAGAAAGCAGGCCGACGGACAGACAAAAAAATATTGTTTTTATTTGTTAAAACGGCGTTTTTCTTTGACAAAGCGATATGTCACCGTTAATTTCTAAATGATTTTAACCTGCTCTCACTTTTTCTAATCTGCAAAGTGGAGGTTATTTTGATGCAAGAATATGAAGATCTTAAAGTGCTGGTTGCTGAAATCGAAGCCGACATAAGCAAAGCCGAAGGTGGAAACAAGGCGGCTGGAACGCGAGTTCGCAAGCAGATGCAGCGCATCAAACAGGCTGCACAAATTGTTCGCAACTCAATCCTTGAGATCAGATCAGCCCAGTAGATTTTCACCAGTAGTTGTAGAGATCAGTTGGGCTTATGCGTTGCGCGGCGTGTATCGGGTGATGCGCTATGTGTAGTGGGGTTTTGTGTCCATACAGCTACGATGCTGCAAAGCGTTATTTGGGCGCAATGGGTTCTTGGGGAATTAGCTGATGCCGCCACCGTTATTGTTTGATTTATCGCAAATAGATCTTAATACCAAGCCCCTTTATGACAGGGATGCTGTAGAGAAGGCGAATCCGCAGCGATTTGAGATGCAGCAGCTGGACGGCATTCTCTGGTGCGACAGGGAGAAGTCTCTGGTCCTGGGCTACAAGGATGTGACCGACGACGAGTTCTGGATTCGCGGGCATATCCCGGGCCGGCCGCTGATGCCTGGCGTGATAATGGTCGAGGCTGCAGCTCAGTTGTCGAGTTTCTTTCTGAAAGAGATTTACCAGGAGGGCGGATTCATAGGTTTTGCAGGCATAGAATCCGCAAAATTCCGCTCCGTCGTCGAGCCGGGCCAGAGACTGTACCTGCTGGGCCACATCACCCAGTACAAGAAGAGAAGGGACACCGCACGCGTTACAATAAGTGTGCAGGGAGTTGTCGACGGAACGATGGTATTTGAAACGATCGTAACCGGCATGCGTGTGTAACAAATAGCCCCAAGGGGATTCGAACCCCTGTTGCCGGGTTGAAAACCCGGTGTCCTAGGCCTGCCTAGACGATGGGGCCGACCGGATCTACTCCATGCTGATTGCTTCCACGGGACAGGCTTCAACGCAGACGCCGCAGTCGACGCACTCATCGATATCTACCACGGCCTTTTCGTCAGCCATGCTTATGGCTTCGCTCGGACACTCTGACACACAGGATTCACAACCAGTGCATTTTTCTCCATCTACAATTGCGGCCATTTCCACAACCCTTTCAAAAAAAGACTCGTTACCACTTCTGCAAAGTCACAGCTGAGCAGAGCTTGGAATGTTACAGGATAATTTTGAGATTACAACCCATTTTCTTAAGAAATTCTTGCGAACTGGCCCTCAAGATTTTCGGCGGCCCCAATCGCTCGCCTTTGGAACGAGTCTCCTGCTGCCCGGTCGCCTCTAAAGCTACTCCTGTTGCCCTGATAACGCAATCGCCATCTTGCGTACAAACTTGCTCGGGTCATTTCGCGCAGTCCAGTCGAGAACCTGGCCAAACTTGCTGGCCGGGCTCGAGGCCAGAAGATATACAGCCATCATCCGGACCGGCCACCTAACGTCGCTCTGATTTTCGGCCACGGCCCTGGTCAATCCGTAGTCAAGCGACAACGGGAGCATCTCTGCCATCGTATGCACATTGACGATCCACTCAGAGTCGGCACCGTTGCGCAACAGGCCGGATTCATGCAATAATGCGCTTCTTAACAGAGCCGTTACCCAATCGGCGTACATGAATCTGTATGGCTGTCTGCCGTCGACCAATCCCTGCTGTTCCAGCAAGAGCCCTATGAACAGTTGTGCGGTCTTGATGTTCTGGTCGGAACGGTTTGTCGAGATGGATTGGAACTGCTCTCTCAGGTGTTCTCTTGTAAGTCTGACGCCCGGGCGCCTTATCCGAGTGCGGGCCGGCTTTACGTAAGTGAGTCTGTTGGTTATCCTGCCGCTCGCGGTTGCTACAGGGTCTATATAGAGCGTGAACTCTATGTCCAGAGACGCCTGTGGATGTTCGATGAGCGTACTTCTCAACTCGCCCGTGAAGAGTCTCACGGGGATAAGGATGCTGCGCCCCGGCGCCGCGAGGAAAGTCGTCCGATCTCTTATGAGCACCAGGTTTGGTATCTTCCTGCTCAAACCTCCGCTGATCTCGGCATCGACTCTGATGTTGCCCTTGAACAACCCATAGTCGCTGACCACGAAAGGCTCGGATGAATTGTTCGTTATTGTGACTACTCCACTGAACTCGCTGCCGTATGGAAATGTCTCGCCCTGGATGTCGAGCTTGGTGGAAATCACCTGCTCCGGGGGGATGAACGCCGGAGCGAGTGTTTGGCCAAAGGCATTTTCCAATGAAGCCAAAATATGATTTGGATCATCGGGCGGGGTGTATCTCTTGCCCTGCTCGGTGAGAATCACTTTGGCGCGCTCGGCGGCAAACGACCCGGGG
This sequence comes from uncultured Pirellulales bacterium, assembly GCA_964562575.1. GTDB lineage: Bacteria > Planctomycetota > Phycisphaerae > Sedimentisphaerales > Anaerobacaceae > SG8-4. The sequence continues at coordinate 2,118 of CAZLTY010000090.1, read as the reverse complement.
TCTTTGGCAATTGCCAACCGCAGGCTCTCGACGGCCTGATCAGTCTGCGATTGGGCCAAATGAATCAGCCCTCGCGTCAAATCTGCAATCTGATTGCGGTTGTCCTCGGCGACAAGCGGTTTAGCCCATTCTATTTGCTTATCGCTCGCCAGTGCATAGGCCAGAAGAGATGACGTGACAGGTGAATTCTCTGCGGCAAAGGCCTGGTGAGCCCAGTTCACAGCCTTTTCCGGGATCAGCAGGGCGAAACAATAGAACCACGCAAATTGCTCGGTGTAAGTTTGTTTCGAACGAGAGATCTTCGAAGCCCCCGAATTTGTCGCACTTGGCATCGGATCTCGTGGGGTGAGCAACTGTTGGACTTTCTCCTCGGCACCGTGAAATATCTGTGCCGCCAGTGCAAGATCTCCCATTTTGACGGCCGCCTTGCCTGCAATGGCCTCAAGACGCAGGTCAAATCCACTCTCCTGGCGGATACGCCGGGCGATTTGCAGGCATTTGGACTGGCCCGCCTTCGTGTTGTAACTGCTGATTGCCCATGGAAGATAGATGCGCTCGGGAATAGCCTCGGATTCGTAGAGATACCGGAACAAGTCGGCGCAGTACTCGTAGGCGGCAGCGGCTGTTTCGTAGAGCTGCAGCTTTTCGGCATATCGTGCAAAGGCGATGGCGGCTTCGATGTCAGACGGGTCCTCGCGCAAGGCCAGTCTCAGTCGCTCGAGTGACACTGCCGGCCCGATCTGCTCGGGCGCCACTTTGCCCAGGCCGGCGAAGGCCTGCCGGTTATACCTGTTGGCCTTGTAGGCCTGCAGAAAGTAGAACTCTGCCGCGTTCGAGTTGGCCTTTTCCGCCTTCAACGTGCCGAGCATGGCTGCCAGTGCCGAACTCAGAACTGAGTTGCCGCCGCCCAGAGTGCCCACTATTTGTTCGAGGAGTTTTTCCCGCTCTTCTCGCGAGTTCATCTTCTCAAGCAGATACGCAACCGCTCTTTCCGCAACGTCGAGGTCGACGAGCTCGTCGGCGTAATCAGTGAGCAGTTCGTACACGAGCTTGGAGCGGTCCGGCTCGGACTGGCGGCAGGCAAGCTCTATCAGCAGGCGACGTGCAGCCCTGGCCCCGCTGTCGAGCTCTATCGCAGCGGTCAAAAATACGATTGCCACCTCGAGCTTTGGCCCGCTGATCTCCCTGGCGCTGGCCAGATCGTACGCGATCTCATAGAACCTGCGGCTGACCGAATCCGATGACAACTGTTCCATTGCGAGTGCTGAACCTGCAGGCAGGGGAGATCCGAACTGACCGACAGTCACCGCTGCTGCCTCTCGGTCCTGTGTGGTCAGTCTTTGGGCCCGGAGTGGCGACCGACACAATAGAAATGCCGCAAGCACAAAGAAAGAAGTTCTCATGTACATTTGCTTCTCCCGTGAAAGTGCAAAGACCCGCACCTGGCATCAACACATTTCAGCACTCGCCCCTTCGACCCGAGATATAATAGAATACGATAATTTTATGTGTCCAAATCTATATCACCCGGCCTCTCGCAAGTCAAGTGGCCGCGGTGCAAAAATGAGCCTTTTTGCCTGCTAAGGCTCCTGGCGATCCTTGTGGCGGGCCAGCAGAGAGAGCATTTCGATGCGCAGGAGCTTGGCGGCCAGTGCATAGACGCCTGCCGCCAGGGGCACAACGACTGCAAGCCTTATGATGTCGAAGCCCGTGCCCTCGGGTAGCTCTCGGCACAACTGCAAGAAGCATCTTCCAACCATGTACATAAGAATTGTCGCTGCAGAGGCCTTGAGAAGTGTAGTCAACGTGCCATCCAATATCGAAGGGCCGAACCTTCTGCAAAGCGCGAGAATGAGAATCACGACCTGCAAATACGAACACAACGCCGTCGAAATCGCCAACCCGCCGGTCCCCATGAACCAGATCAGTGTCAGATTAAGAAGAATATTTACACACACCGCTATCAGGGCGCTGGTGGCGGGCATTTTGGAGTCCTGCATCGAGTAGAAGGCTCTGGTGACTACCTGTTGCATAAAGAAGCCACACAACCCCAGCGAGTAGAACAAAAGCACCCCTGCCGTAAGTGCTGTGTCACTGCTCGTGAACCTTCCTCGTTCG
>CAZLTY010000089.1:0-16515 GCA_964562575.1 uncultured Pirellulales bacterium | reverse complement strand
GCGATTTGAAAAATTTTCGAGAAATTTTGAAATATTTCCTTGGCACCTTCGACATATGTAGTAGAATGCTTCTACGTTTGTAGAAGGAGATCAGACAATGAAACTGACACAAGCAGAATGGCAGATTATGAAGGCGTTGTGGAAGAAGCACCCGGCGACTGCCAGGCAGATCATGGCTCGCCTGCCAAAAGGTGTGAGTTGGGCGTACACAACTATTAAGACAATGCTCTCCCGGCTGGTCGAGAAGAACGCAGTCAGCGAGCAAAAGCAGGGCAACACCAGTCTGTACCAGCCGCTTCTGTCGCAGAGAAAGGCGCGCCTCAGCGCCCTGACGTCGATGCTGGACCAGGCTTTCGACGGGGCGACCGGACCGCTCGTGCACTTTCTGCTCGAAGAGCAGCAACTCAGCCCCAGGCAGAAAAGGGAGCTGATCGAGAAACTGAACGAAGAACCCAAGAAGTAGGGAATTAGGCAAATGATTGAACAGATTAATCACCTGGCGCAGTTGTGGTGGAGCTGGACCTCGGCAATGTTCTTGCAGGTCGGATTGCTCATCATCCTGGTAGCCCTGATCGACCTGCTTATCCGCAGATGGGCCTGGCCGCAGTTACGATATGCCCTGTGGTCGCTGATCCTGATCAAACTCGTCTTGTCGCCGGCCCTGTCTCTGCCCACCGGCCTGGCTCCGAAGCTCAGACCTTACGTTACGCAAGTGCTGAACAGAACAGTCAACGAGCCTGCCGTCACCTCGAAGCTGCCACCGACGCTACCATTTCTCAACGACAGAATCACGCAGGCGGCAGTCCAGTCCGAGCCGCATATTATCTTGGCAGTTGAAGACATTCCCACGGCGGGCGACTCTGTCGGTGGCGAGAGATTTACCCAAGCGGCCGGACCTCGGCTCGACTGGCGAGTTCACGCTGTGTCCCTCTGGCTTCTGGGAGCGGTGACCCTGAGCATCTGGCTACTGGTCAAACTTCGCAGGCTAGGTAGAGGGCATCCAGCGAAATCGCATGGAGCGTCTTTGCCGCAATCCTTCCACGATCAGTTGGCTCAGTGCGCAGGACGCCTGAAACTCAGGCGAAGACCAATGGTTGTCGTGACGGACAAGATTCAAACTCCGGCTGTCTTCGGATTGTTTCGACCGGTCCTTCTCATGCCGGTGGGCTATATCCGCAATCTGTCGCGCAAGGATACAGAATACCTGCTGCTGCACGAACTGGCTCACATCAAGAGGGGTGACCTGTTCACGCACAGCCTCTACATATTCTTGCAGGTTGTGTACTGGTACAATCCTTTGCTGTGGCTCGTCCGCCGACGGCTGCGGCACTTGCGAGAGCTGTGCTGTGACGCAACCGTAGCAGGCTTGTTGAGGGACAGGACGCCGGAGTACCGCCGGACGCTTCTGGAAGCTGCCCGTCAGTTTTTATGCACACCCGTCGAATACGGACTGGGCCTTGTCGGCCTGTTCGAAGATTCCAATTGTCTGATCTCCCGGATTAACCGGCTAGAAAAACCTATTTGGAGGTGCCGAAGAATGAAGAATGCAGTCGTTATTACCATCGTAGCCCTGTTGCTCGCTTGTGTTTTACCAATGGCGCAAGCTCGGCAAGACCCCGTACGGAAGAGTTCCAGTAGCGATTCCCCAGTGGCCGCAGACAACTCCAGTGAGAGTTCCACCAGCTCGGAGAGCGAGCGGGAGCCGGCACAGGATCGAGAACAATTGCTAAAGGCCAGACAGGACCTTCAGGCGAAGTTGCGGAAGCTGGAACTCGAAATGCAGAAACTCCAGCATGAACTTCGCGAGATGTCGCATGCCGAGCATCAGGCGAGCCATCAGGCCCATCAGGCCGGAGACCACGCCGCACAAGCTAAATTAAAGGCCGAGCAGGCAAAAGACCAGGCGGCAAAGGCTGCTGATAAGGCCAGGAAAGCCAAAGATAAATCGGCGAAAGTAAAGGCTCTTGCCGAGACGAAGATGGCCGGAGCACAAGCTCAACGTTGGGAACAATGGGCCAAACAGATGGAGAAATGGGGCCAGGGGTACGAAGAATGGGCCGAGAGCGATGAATTCAAACAGTGGGAAAAGGATATTGAAAAGTGGGCCCAGGGAATGGCACAGGCGCAGATGAGGACTCGAGGCGCCGACCCGAATCCAACTACCGCACCCAAGCCGATGCCCGTTATGCCCCCCATGCCGTCTATGCCCGTGCCTGTCGCGCCAACGGACCGTGCGTTGGCGCTCCCGAAGCTCGCGCGGCCTGCTGTCAGCATTCCGGAAATCGGCATCCCAGGCAAGAGCACCGGGTCGGCTCCAATCCTGTCGGACATAAAGGTAGAGTTTGATATGCAGAACAGGCACGTTGAGGTCCACGATGCAAAGGATGGCAAGCATGTTTCCACTATGGAGATGCACTTCGTGACAAAGGTCGAACCAGGCAAACCGTTCGTGGTTAGAAAGAACGTGGGCACGATTGTCCTGCGCCCCAGCAAAGACGGCAAGTGTGACGTCAAAGCCATGATGCGAGGAAAGGCCAAGACCAGTGCCGAAGCGCAGGCGAAGGTTGAACAGGTGGTAACGGCTCTTCAGTCATCGCAAGAGCGATACTACCTTGAGCCTGTCAGAGACGACGGGGGTAAATGGGACGATCTCAACGTGGACTTGCACATCATGGTGCCACCCGGAATCCTGCTCGACGTCAAGACAAATCTGGGAAGCGTCGAGCTATACGATCTGGAAGGCAAGGTGAGAGCCGCGACCGACATGGGCACCGTCAAAGCTGTTAACACGACCGGAGAGATGGAACTGTTCACAAAGATGGGTTCGATCGAATTCATCGCGCCGAAGGATCTCTCGGCCAAGCTGCACGCTCAGACCAAAATGGGATCCGTCGAATGCGATCTGCCTCTGGAAATCAGTAGATCCGGCATGTTCCACAAAGTGGCGCAAGGCACCCTCGGAAGCGGCCAGAACAATATTCGCATGACCACGAATATGGGGAGCATCAACCTCAAGTGGTACTCCCCTGCCCAGGACTCTCCCGGTCTGTATTAGACCGAAAGTCCACCCCCTCAAAGATGCTCAACAAGCTAAGCCGGGTTTACATGACCCGGCTTAGCTTGTGCGCCCGAGCGGGCTGATAGGACATTGTCCTGGCATTGTCATTTTTTTCTGTCGCAAAATCGGCCGATCACGCACTATATACCGAGAGCACAGAACTTTGAGTGAATTATTGAGGTGCTAAGATGCATGAAACTGACAAATACTATGTTGAGCGTTGCCTGGATGGCCATCCAGATGATTTTCGCTTTGTCGTGCGGCGCTATCAGGCGGTCTTGCTTGCCCATCTTGCCGGCAAACTGGGCGATAAAGACCGGGCCGAGGAGGCTGCACAAGAGACCCTTGTGCGGGCCTACTTCAATATGGCCAAACTGAAAAAGCCCGATTCGTTCTTTTCCTGGCTGCTCGGAATCGCCGACCGGGTAGCGAAAGAGCACCAGAGAAAAGAGCAGCTCCGGCGTCAGAAAGAGATCGTTCGCTCATTCAGCGAAGAATCTCCCGGCACCGAATTATCTCAGGATTATGCTCTCGAAACGGCAATAGCCGAGCTGCCCGAGGCGTACCGGCAGGTCATCCTGCTGCGATACTACGGCCAGCACCCCTGTAACAAGATCGCCGAGCGGCTGAGTATGCCGTTAGGTACGGTGACAAAAACACTTTCACGGGCCTACGCCATGCTGCGCAATTCGCTGAATCAGCAGGCACAGACAGAACTTCAAGAGGTGGAAAAATGAACTGCACAGAATGCAAAGAACTCCTGGTCGCACAAATCGAAGGGCTTCTGGAAAAGAGCCAGCAGCAGGCTGTTGCCGAACACCTGAAGGATTGTAGCGCCTGTAAGGCCGAAGCCGAGACGCTGAGAGGTCTTCAGGATCGTCTCGCGAAGAATGGCAAGGCCGTCGCCCAGGGCGATCTCGAAAATGATGTTATGAACCAGATTGTAAGAGAACAGAAAGTAAGGCTCAAAGCCGCCGAGAAAGCCGCCGAAGGCCTTAGGCTAAGGAGAATTATCATGAAGAGTCGATTTGCAAAATTAGCCGCTGCGGCGGTAATAGTCGTTGCAGTGCTAATCGGGCTGAATCCATTTGAATCCAGCGTAACCTTTGCCGACGTGGTCAAACCAATCCTCAATGCAAAGACCCTGATCTTCGATTTGATCATAGGCGGCGACGAATCAGGTCCGGTCATACACGAGATAGTAGTCGGATCACGAATCCGAAGAACTATGTCGAACCTGCCGACCCTCACGCAGATTCTCGATCCGGACAGTGGAAAACTGCTCGTGCTCGACGCCGAATCGCAAACTGCGATGTATGTGGACATCGAGGGTATGGTTGCGGCCGGAACGAGAAACTACATCGCGGGCATACGAGAACTCATCGAGCGCGTTCAGAACGATCAGGGCAGTGTCGAGAAACTGGGCGAGCAGGTAATCGACGGACAAAAGGCGATCGGATTTGCAGCCAGCGGTCCGGGCGAAGAGATAACGATCTGGGCCGATCCCGAAACGGCCCTTCCGATACGGATCGAGCTTCGCATAGGACAAGAGAGCGTCACTGTTCTGAAAAATTTCGAGCTTGATGCAGCCGTCGACGGTGCCTTGGTGAGTATGACCAAGCCGGACGGATACAGGTTGCAGGAGACGCAAGTCGACCTCGGGCAAGCCACCGAACAGGACTTTGTCGAAAGCCTTCGCATCTGGGCCGAGATCGTGCGAGACGGCACCTTCCCCAACGCTGTCAGCAGTGAGAATTCCATGAAGGAAATGCCCGTGCTGGTTCAGAAGCTCGCCCAAATGAACCTCACCGACGAAGCGGCTACGGAGCTGGCGATGAAATTCGCACGCGGGCTGCTGTTCCAGCAGACCGTGAACAACCGGAGCCAGTGGCACTACGCCGGGTCGGGCGTCAAGCTCGGCAACGCCCAGACGGCCATCTTCTGGTATCAGCCGCAAGGCTCACAAACGTACCGCGTAATCTACGGCGACCTAACCGTCAAAGACGTCGCGCCGGACGATCTGCCAAAGTAAGTTCATCAACAAATCTTGTTAATTACGACAAAGGCCGGGCCAACCTGGCTCGGCCTTTTCTTACCTGCCTTTGAAAGGAAACCTAAAATGTCAAGAAAAGTCTATATTATCATAATTGCTGTGATTCTGTTACTCACGATGTCCGCTTGGCGAACCGAGCAGAAAGAAAAATCAGCATCGGCGGCTACCGTATTCAATCCAACAAACGCTGAATCAGAAAATGAAGCGATCGCAGCGCAATCAACAACTGAATCACCCCTTCAAAGCACCTACAATCTGGGGGTAGAGCGGTCGATGGAGTCACGCTATTACTGCATGGAGACAAAGGTCGTCTATCTCGGGGAAGACGGTACCCGCACAGTTCCCATCACAATAAGGCTGCTTCTTATGTGCGTGCCGGCTGGTCAGTCCCATCGGGATGGCTATCGATACACCTGCGCGAAGCTTGTGATCCAAAAAGAGAATGAACGAGAAGTGCACATTCCCGCTCTCGATGGATGGTCATATCTGTTCAAGCGGGCGGATGACGGCGGTTTCAACCATGGAGGGCTGGTATATGGCATCGACCATGGGAGATTCCAGGGCTTGAAAGACGACAAAGGCAATGCCCTGCCGCCGGAGGGGGCCTACGGTATGTACAATATGTTCATTGATTTTCATGCCTTCTGTAACCAGTTCGCCCAAAGGACAATGACGAAGAAAGGAATCCAGGATTTGGAAAGAATCGGACAGAAAATCGTCCACGAATCTGCATTTTCCGAGCCGACTCTGCAACTGTCCGGCAACATTTCCGAAGGCTCGTATTTCAAAAACGGTGAGGTGACGCTGGAATTCAAAGGTCTTAGCATCGTTGACGGGATGGCTTGTGCCATTGTGAGATTCGACTCGGGTGACAGTTCATTTAGATTCGACGTTAATCCAACGCCGGAAATGAAAATAAAGACAGTCGGAGCAGCGCATTACTGGGGAGACCTGCATATCGAGCTCGATTCGAGATGGGTCAGAAAGGTCGATATGGGCGAGCTGACTGTATCGAAGGTAACGCTGGGAGACCAACAGGACATCAAAGCCGTCATGGAACGCAGTACAACAATAAGGGCCATGGACAAAGACGAATTCGTGAAGCTTATTAGCAACAACTGACGTTTGGAGCGTTGTACTTGAAGACAATTATTGGCGCGTTGGTCGATGCCAGGTCTTCATCAGAAGTAGTATACAGGCTATACCTAGAAGAAAGGACAGATTATGAAACCTAGACAAATTTCCAAAACTGTTTTAGCCTGCCTCTGGAAAATTCCGCTTTGCGCCTTTGCATACATGGCCGGAACAATGGCGAGCGGCGCCCTGGTTTCCAGCCTTGGAATGGCGCTTCCCAAGTTCCCAGAGCAGGCAGACGAAAAGACAATGGGCCTGTGCCTGCTGGCAGGGACATTTGCTCTAGCCTTGGGAATCGCGCCGCTTGCCCGAAGAATCCGGGCAAGGTACCTGGTGCGCTTGCTGATATTGGCGGGGCTGTGCTATGTTTGTATCGGTGTCAATACGCCCATTGAGGCTGCGATCTTCACGAACCTCGGCGGGATGTCTACCATGGCTGTGCTTGCGATCCTGCCATGCCTGTTGTTTGCCGCCGTGACAGCGCTTCTGTTTAGGCCCGCGGGCGAAAACGCTCCATTCGGTCCGGTCGTCTCGAACTTCTTCTCGGGCCGACATACACGAGAATGGGCGTGGCGCGTTGTCGCCGCCATCTGTGCGTTTCCGGCAGTCTACCTGATGTTCGGCATGTCCGTAGCCCCCTGGGTCGTTAAGTACTACGAGCAGGAACAGTTCGGGCTGGTTCTGCCCAGTTTGGCAGTGATTGTTTTTGCTCAGTTGCTGCGGAGCCTTTTCTTCTTCTTGGTTGCATTTCCAATCCTAGCCGTATGGTCAGGGTCAAGGCGTCAGCTAACGGCCCTGCTGGGTCTCGCATTTTTCGTGCTTGTCGGACTGTTCGGCATGATTCAGGCTTATTGGCTCTCGCCCGTTCTCCAGGCACTGCACGGCGTGGAAATACTCGCCGATTCCGTGGCGTATGCGGGAGTTCTCGCGATCTTGTTCGTGCCGAGATCGACCCCTCGATTGCAGCCGTCAGCCGCCTGGCGATTGCCTAGAACAAAACCGTGTTCAGATTGTAATGGAGTTGAGATAATGAAATCGAAAACTGTGTCCTTTTCAACGTATGCACTGGTCGCGCCCGTCTTTGTCCTGTTGGCGTTGGCCCCATGCGCGTTGTCATCCGAAAGAATCGAAGGGTGTCCTTCCGAACTGCCGAGAAACTTGTCGTTAGAGGAGAGCGTGCCGCAGAACTATCTGTTGACAGTGGACTACCAGATGCGGGACTTGTACGGGAACCTTGCCGGACGAATGCGCGTCACAGCAGAGTACTCTCGCGCGCTGCCAGAAGGTCTTTCCCGCTGGAATAATGTTCGAATTGCCAAAACGCAGGATCCCAACAGTCCACTCGGCCAGGGGCAATTGCAAGAACACATGCAGGGCTTCACATACAAGCCGTCCGGAGAGACGCTCGATCCGAAGTTCTTCAAGGATTTCCCGACAGACGCTATGGAAACAAGAGTTCTCATCTGGGACATGATCTCGATCGAAATCTGGGCCTGGGATTACTTCGACAAGCTCAAGCTAAATGAGGCGTATCGCCCCCAACCCGGCGGGGAAACTTTTCAGATGGCAGGCTCGGGTACTTTCAGGAATAGGGATTTAAAAGTTACCTGGACGGGCATATCGAAAATGAACGACGAGACGACCGCTTTGATTCAATACGAATCTCTTTTCAATCCTCTGGACTTTGACGCCGGGCCGATGAAGGTCAAGGGCAGAACCAACTACTGGGGCAATATCTGGGTCTCGCTCCAAGACAAGCAGATCGAGCACGCGACCCTTTACGAGGACGGCCTGATGGAAATGGTGTTCAAAGGACAAACCGAAAAGACACTCATCAACGTATTCCGGGAAATAACATTCAAGAAAGTGCTCACGACCGAAACGGCCAAATAGTACTCAGTTGCGACGGCCATCTTCCGGTGTCAGCCAGCCGGCTCGGATACCTACCGCGTAATCTACGGCGACCTGACCGTCAAGGACGCCGCCGAGGCGGACGTACCGAAGTAAGTAATTGAGCAAATCATGACACTTGCACCGAGAAATGCGGGCTAGCTACGTTCCCAAAGGGCAAGTCAAGCCGGAAAGACCCGCGGATTATACTCCGATCCCTCTGAAAAGAACTCCGATGACTCAATAGTGATGGAAGGCTGAGCGGAAAACAAAGTCAAACAAACCCAATTTTAGCGGCCGGAGCGGGGGATTTGGCGGTCGGACCTGCCGATTGTACCGAAAAGTTTCCATTTTTCTTTAGAGCAAAACGTATCGCTCCGGCGTTATATTAGCGACAATCGGTTGTTCTGATATCAGAAAAGTTGAGAGAGTAAAGGTAAAAGGTGGATCACGGATGCTTGAAGACGGATTGCTAATTTGGAAACTCAAAGGCGGGAGCAAGGACGCCTTGAGAGCAATCTACGAAAAGTACGCCGACGATCTGGTAACTTTGGCAGCGAATCTCCTGAATGACAAAATCGGCGCCGAAGACGTTGTTCAGGATGTTTTCATCTCGTTCGCCGAATCCGTTGACAAGTTTCGTCTGACGGGAAGTTTGAAAGGCTATTTGGCGAAATGTGTGGCCAATCGCTCGCGGGATTGCATCCGCAAGAACAGGCGCGGCCAGATCGCCACGGCCGGCAAGGCCGAACGCAAGTCGGCAGATGTGAAAAGCCCGGTTCAACTGGTGATAAACAGCGAAGAGTTAAAGAAGCTCCGGCATGCCCTGGCCGAACTGCCGTACGAGCAGCGGGAGACAATAGTGCTTCGGCTCCACGGCGACTTGAGGTTCAGGCAAATAGCCAAGATGCAGAATGTTTCGACCAAAACGGTCCAGAGTCGGTACCGCTACGGACTGGATAAGCTGCGGTCAAGTATGAACGGTGAGGTAAGAAAATGAGACCGGCAGACAACATAGAAGAGTCAATTAAGAAACTGCGTTATGAAACCGACGCCGAGACACACGAGAAAGTTCTCGGCAATGTCCTGCAGACGCTGGACAAATGCGAAAAACAGAAATCAGGCGCGATAAGGCCTGATATATGGAGAACAATCATGAACACCAAAACTAGAAAACTCGCAACTGCCGCGGTGATATTGATCGCCGCAACCATAAGCTTGAATTATTTTGTCGGGCCAATCGGCGTAACGACTTCCGTCTATGCAGAAGTCGCCGAGCGGCTGCACAAAGCCCTGACGATGACCTACACTGCAACCACAACGACATCACTGGAAGGGCTACCGGATATGGACATGAAAGTCGCCTTCAAGGTGCCCGGATTGCTGCGGAATGAGCATGCGGGCGGTCACGTTTCGGTTTTTGACACGGTGCAGGGCAAAGGACTGAGCATAATCCCGGAACGGAAACAATTCGTCGAAATAGACTTTTCCAATTTGCCGGATCGCTCGGATCGATGGGAACTCGATAAAATCGAGAATTTGAGATCGCTCCCGGATCGAGCCGAAGAAGTCGGTACCAGGGAAATTAACGGCCGGACCGTCCAGGGATTTCGTGTAACCGAGGGCCCCGTGACTAATACCGTCTGGATCGATCCCAAGACCAGAGACCTCGTCGAGGTTGAGACGGAAATGGTCAACGCCCCGGGGATCAGCAGCACCATGACCAATTTCCAGTTTGATGTCGAACTGCCCGACGAGATGTTCAGTCTTACTCCGCCGGATGACTACACTCGCATCGAACTCAATGTCGATGCATCGACGCCAAGCGAGGACGATCTGATCGAGTATTTTCGGTTGTGGTCAAGTTGGACCAACGACCACACATTCCCACCGACCGTAAACCCTGTGGAGTTGGCAAAAGTCTCGATGGAAATGGTGAAAGCCGGTAAGTTTGGCGGCGATCAGCAGCCTATGGATCAAGACGAGCTTCGCAAGCACACGATGAAAATGACTCGCGGAATGATGTTCGCGACACTGCTGCCCGCCGAGAGCAACTCGCACTATGCCGGCCAGAATGTAAAACACGGCGATGTCGAGACACCTATCTTCTGGTACCGGCCTGAAGGTTCACAGACCTACCGCATCATCTACGGTGATCTGAGCGTAAAGGACGCGGCACCAGAGAATCTGCCGCAATAACTCTATCCCAGAAAAGTAGAGGCAAGAAGCCGGGCTCATCCGCTCGGCTTCTTGCTTTCGTTTCGCCCCGCAGATGCCCGGGCTATCCCCTCGGCAGGTTCCCGTAATAAGGATAGTTGTCGAAGGCATCGCCTTGGCCCAAAACGCGCGGGTCCTTGGTCGCTTTGAGTTGGGCCATCAAGAGATCGGAAAGTCGTTTCTTGACCCTGGCGTATCTGCGCTCGCCTGCGATGTTGTTCAACTGATCGGGATCCTTGGCCAGATCGTATAACTCCTCGGCCGGACGCTTGCCGAAGCCGAGCTCGAACAACTTCCTCACCTTCGGATCGTCACGGTGTTTCAACATGTAAGATTTGGCGGGAGCCGCATCGACGTCGGCATAACCGAAGAACGTGCCGCGCGGGCGAGCGACATCTATTTCTACCGACTCAGCGTAACCCTTGGGAGCACCGGCGGGCCAGCGATCGGGTTTGAAGTTGCGAATATACAGATAATCGCGCGTCCGTATCGCCCGCATCGGATAGCCGCCGGTTCCGGATTCCTGGCAGACTACGTGACGCTCTTTGCCCGTCAGGACATAGTTGCGTTTGCGATCCACCCGGCCGGATTTGCCGGAGGTGAGTATATCCAGGAAACTCTTCGCAGTCATCTGTGCAGTCGGCTCAAGTGCGGCCGCCTCCAGAAACGTCGGCGCCAAATCGGTGAGGCTTATGAAATCTTCAACTACCCTGCCGCCCTTGACGGCCGCCGGCCAGCGAACGGCCAGCGGGACGTTTGTCCCCATATCGTAGAGATTGCTCTTACACCGGGGGAACGGCATCCCGTTATCGCCTGAAATTACGACGAGTGTATTGTCAAGCTCACCGTTGTCTTCGAGTATTCTCAGCAGCTCGCCGACCTCGCGGTCGAAACGCTGAACCTCCCAGTAGTAATCGCAAATATCCGTTCGGACCGTTTCGCTGTCCGGCATGCACGCGGGCACCTCGACATCTTCGAGCTTCATTCCGCTCTTGACGCCGGACTGCCACTTGTACACGCGATGCGGATCCACGCTGCCGAACCAGAAGCAGAACGGTTTGCCCTCGGGTTGAGACTTGCGAAATTCGCCAAAGTCCCTGTAGCGCCGCCCCGCGGGGTTTCGTGTTCGCCCGCCAGGGGCGTCACGCCCCGGCGCCCAACCTTTGCGGGTGTAGCCCACGTGATAGCCCGCATCTTCCAGCAGGTCCGGATAGACGTCGAACTTCGCTCCAAGCGTGCTCCAGAGGTTCCCGCCCTCTTCCAAACGCCAGTGCCATTGGCCGGTCAGGATCGCTCCTCGCGACGGCGTGCAGGAAGGCGAAGAGACAAACGCATTCTCGAACAGAACGCCCTGCCGCGCGACTCTATCGAACGTCGGCGTCTTGACGACCTTGTCTCCGGCGATGCCGGCGTGAGGCCAGGACCAGTCGTCGGCAAGGCAAAACAGAATGTTGGGCCTCTTTAGATCCGGCTCGCCCGCTGAGACCAGTCTTGGCGCCATTAGTGACACCGCACCAAATCCGGAAGCCTTTAAAAAACCTCGGCGTGTGCTATGAACTGTTTTCATTTTCGTCTCTCTCTTTGTTTTAACTGTCACTATTGCTGCAAAATCTCGAGCTTAGACAAAAGCTCTTCAACCAGCCCGGGATGCCGAGCGGCGATATTCTCATTCTCGTCAGGATCTGTTCTGTGATCGTAAAGCTCCATCTGTACGGTCTTGCCCTGTTTGTCGGTCCAGTGAATGATCCGGTAGCGGTTTGTCCGAAGAGTTCTTCCCATTAACTTGCCCCGGGGGTGGAAACTGTAAGCACAACTCTTGCCCGGATGACTCGGATCGTTGACCATCGGCACGAGGCTTCTGCCGGCCAAATCATCCGGCGCGTCCAGGCCGCAAAGCTCGGCCAGCGTCGGATACAGATCTACCGTCTCGGCAAGAGATTGCGTCCGTTTGCCCGGCTTGGACATCCCAGGCACTTTCAGGATCAGAGGACTGCGTACGGCGATTTCAAAATTGGTTTGCTTACCCCACATGGCATGTTCGCCAAGATGCCATCCGTGATCCGACCATAGTGCGACCACGGTGTTCTTATCCAACCCCAACCGCTTGACTTCGTTGAGCACCTTGCCGATTTGCGCATCGACGTAGCTGACACATGCAAAATAGGCGTGACGCAGAGTTCTCGCCTCGGCCTGCGTGACATTGCCGCTGCCCGAGGGCCAGCCGTAGTGGGTCGTCAGCTCGAAGCTGGGATGCATGCTGATCTCGGGATCGACGTTCCTCGGTGGGAAAGAATTGTTCGCCAGCTCGATTTCTTCGGGGTCGTACATGTCCCAGTACTTCTTCGGTGCGTTGAAAGGCAGATGCGGCTTGTAGAAGCCGACCGCCAGGAAGAACCGTCGGTTCTTCAGCACACGAAGCTGTTTGATCGCTTCCTGCGCGTTCAAACCGTCGGCATATCCGGTATCGGGAACATCAGCCGCTTCGTAGGCGGGCATCGTTCTGTCATCGTTGCCGTATCCATACTCGCGGATCCGGCCTTTGTCATAACTGAAGAATGCTCCCCAAGGCGTTTTCCATGGACCGACTGGCGCGTAAGCCAGGTCCCAACTGAACGGAACCTGATGCACCTTCGCTTCCCGGCCGATCACACCGCCGGGCTGGTGACTGATCTTGCCTATGCACACGGTGTTGTAGCCGTTCCTATGGAAAAGATGTGGCATCGACACCGGCTTGTCCGGTTCGGTCTTTCGTTTTCGCAACTCCCCCCAGCAGTCCCACACGCCCAGCCGCTTGCCGGTCAGCATCGAGCAACGCGAAGGACCGCACACGGCCATCTGGACATAGTGACGGGTGAAAAGCCTGCCCTCACGGGAAAGCCGGTCTATATTCGGGCTTATCATTTCCTTATGCCCGAAACAGCCGAGCTGCGGCCTCAGATCGTCAACGCATATCAGAAGGACGTTGTAGCACTTGCGGTTATTTTTTGCTTCGGTTGTCACCCCGCCCAGCAGGGTCGCGGCGGCACACGCGCCTAACGATCTCAAGAAATCGCGCCGAGTTTTGCCGAACGTACCCAAATCTCTTCTCCTGTTCGCGATCAAGTTGCTTTAAGCTGCACTTGTTTTTCAACCTTTCCCGGCGGCCGAGAGTTCGCCTTCAGTTCGGCGTCAAATTTTTCCATCGTGCTCGTCAGGCGTCTGACAATGTCAGGATGGTCTTGTGCCAGGTTGTTCTTTTCGCTTATGTCGGCTCCAAGATCGTAAAGCTCGATCTTCTTCTTGCTGCGGCGCAGTTTCCATCTGCCTTTGCGGACTGCTTCGAGGGTGGTGCCTCTGTAATAGAAATATGCCTTATGCGGTGACTTGGCCGAGGGATTGGCCGCCATCAGGGGCCAGATGTCTTTGCCGTCGATCACGCGATCAGTGGGAACCGCAGCGCCGGCTAATCCTGCAAACGTGGGCAACACGTCAATCGTGCCGCAGATCTCGCTGCATACTCTGCCCGCGGGGATTTTGCCGGGCCAGCGGCAGATGGCCGGCTCGCGCATGCCGCCTTCATAGGTGGTGAACTTGCCGTCGCGCAGAGGCAGGGCGGAGCCGGCATGATGTTTTTTGGAAAGCCAGGGGCCGTTGTCGCTGGTAAAGAGCACGAGTGTGTTCTTATCGGCGCCGGCTTCTCTGAGAGCCGCAAGAACCTGGCCGACAGAATGGTCAATCTGCTCGATGGTGGCTTTGTACGCCTTGAAGACGTCCTTAACGTAAAACTCATCCGAGACGAACAGCGGAACGTGCGGCATCGTGTGCGGCATGTACAGGAAGAATGGTTTGTCCTTGTTCTTGTGAATGAACTTGACGCACTCATCGGTGTAACGTTCGGTCAGCGTTGTCTGCACAGCCGGTTGCTCAATGATCTCTTTATCGCGCATCAGCGGCACGTCCCAGGGGCTGTAGTCCTTTTGGCGCCAGGCTCGGTCGAGGTTCCTGTCCTTGCCTTCGACACCGTCCATATCGTTAGAGTATGGAATGCCGAAGTAGGAATCGAAGCCGTTGCTCGTCGGCAAGAATTCGGGCAGATGCCCCAGATGCCACTTGCCAACGCAGGCAGTTGCATAACCCTGTCCCTTGAGGAGGTCGGCAACCGTAACTTCCTTGGGATTCAGGCCAATAGTGTGTTTGCGAAACAGCACTTGGGTTATGCCGACGCGCGGGGGATAGCAACCAGTCATCAGAGCTGCCCTTGAAGGCGAGCAGACCGAGCAAGCGGAATAGAAGTCCGTTAATTTCATGCCTACGGCGGCCATGCGGTCGAGGTTGGGCGTCTTTATCGTGGGCGAGCCGAAACAGCCGACGTCCTGGTAACCCTGGTCGTCTGCGAAAATAATCACGAAATTGGGCCTTGCCCTGCCCGTGCGTCGATTAGCTCTTGCATGCCCTGGTAGAGCCGACGAGGCCATTGCGACACCGATCGCTCTTAGAAAATCGCGACGGGTATAATCGGATGTGCTCATATCATCTTCTCCTGGTTGCTGTTTCAGTCTCAAGTTTGCCCAAGCTCGACTTGTATTCTATTGACCCGGTCCCGTAGTATCAACCGAATTCTGCCGGTCATTGAGTTCGGCTATCCGCAACTGAAGAATCTTCCCTGTATCTGCGGTAACTTTAGCTTGTTCACTCATTCGAACGGGCCAGACCCAGATTATTCTTTCAGCGCCCGCAACAACGAGCACCTGGTTTCGTATTCGGCGAGGAACCCGCTGGGCTGTCAGGAATTTGCCTACCTTCTTTTCCGACGTCAGGCCAAGCGGAACGAACCGGTCGCCCGGTCGCCTCGAACGAACGATCAAAGGTAACCTGACCTTATCCAGGTCAAATCGTTCAACACAACTGGTTTTGCCCTCGGCGAATTGCTCGAGTTCCACGTCGTCGGCTTCGAGAATTGTCGCCTCTATCAGACGCCCACCGAATCTCGTCTGTCCCGGCACGTTCAGGGTGACAGGTTTGTCGCTTTGGCTGCCAATAAAGGACGGGGCTTCTCCGCCCGGGCGCTTTTGCGAAGGCCCAAGAATCAGCTTGTCGTATTCTCGACAGACAACAAAACCACCCGGCAATTCCATCTTTGTGCCGGTGACATTCCGCTCGGCCAACTGCAGGATGCCTTCATAATGCCGCCGGGTCAAATCTCTCTCGCCGCAACCGAGACGAGCCAGACCTCGACGAATCAACTCGACCTTCACCGGCGGCGGTTCGTGCAGAAACATATTCAAATCCAGCGTTATCTCTGTGCCAATGCTACGGGCGAGCTCAGGCCACAATTCCTCTGCGCGTGCGCAAAGAGAAACGTGGAGTTTTCGGGCCGACTGAGCCAACTCGAACAGTTGCTCGGCCACCGAATCGGTGCATTGGCGCTGAACTTCCGGAAGCAAACGATGCCGGATATAGTTTCGCCTGTATGTACAGTCGGCGTTTGTGTGATCCCGGCGCCATTTCAGATTTCTCTCTCGCAGATATGCTACGATCTGCTCGCGCCCGACACACAGCAAGGGACTCACAAACTTGGTCCCATCGGCGAAGAGACGAGCAGGCCAAATGCCTGCGAGGCCTCGAAAGCCGGTCCCGCGAGTCAGCCTTTGCAGGACGGTCTCGGCGTTGTCGTTCTTTTGATGCGCCGTGACAATCGCATCGCAATTGCAGGCCTTTGCTATGTCACCTAAAGTTCTGATCCGCAGCTCTCGAGCGGCCGTCTCGATCGACAGCTTGTTGCGGCGAGAATACCCGCGCACATCCAATCGTCTCGTTGTCACGGATAATTTCAGCTTCGCCGCCTGTGCGACGACAAATTCCTGGTCCAGATCCGCGTCACCAGCTCTCAACTGATGATTCATGTGGGCGCAGAGAAGCTCGGCGATGAAGACCTTCTCGGCTCTCAGAGCATACATCGCCTGCAGAAGCGCCGTCGAGTCCGCCCCTCCGGAAACGGCCAACAGGAGTTTCGCCGCAGAGCCGACAAGCTCATTGGTCTGCAAAAAGTCGGCTACTTTCTTCTCGAATTCCGACGACATTCAATTGCACAAATAGAAACGGGCCTGATGTTCGACCAGGCCCGTGATTGTATTAGGCTCTGTCTGAAAACTCGATCTGGCTTCGAGCGGCTTATTTTCCGCCT
>CAZLTY010000088.1:0-16699 GCA_964562575.1 uncultured Pirellulales bacterium | reverse complement strand
CCAGGCCTGCCGTCAGCTATCAGATCTGTTACTCGCCGGACAGCGAGAGAGCGAATCCGACAAGTGGAAGAAAGAGGCGACTCGTGTCGCCGAAGGTGTTCGAAGAACCTTTTGGGATACAGATGTGGGCCTGTTTCGAGCCGCCACTGTCAAATGCCGGGAGCACGACATATGGGGTTCGGCATTTGCGGTCTTCCTCGGTGTTGCGGACGCGGCCCAATCACAGACTATATCGCGTTACTTCCAGACACGCTACGGTCAGATCGTGCAGCATGGCCAGATCCGACATCTGCCGGGCGGAGTCTACTGGGAGCAGGCGCGCGGGCGCGACCAATACCAGAATGGCGCATATTGGGCTACGCCGGTCGGATGGTTTGTGTATACTCTGGATCTTTCTGATCCCAGGCTGGCCGATCGGACCATCCTCGATATGGTAAGCCATTTCAAGAAGCACGGTGCCTGCGAGTGGATCATTGGCGAAAAGCGGAACCTACCGCACTATCTTGCAAGCGCTGCCCTCCCGCTGGACGGAATAAGAGCAATGCTTGACCGCAGACAAAGATCATCTGATCAGAATGAGCCCAGCAAGTAAACATTAAGGACTCGTCCTAAGGTCCAGCCAGCTCTCCACGCTCGCCGCTAACCCCACGTGTTAGGGGTCTCACAATTGAACCCTCAACAAGACTGCGTCCGTCTTTTGGGGGTTTGCCTTTTTTGAGTCCGGATTCTGTGATTAATCACTTGCAGCCTTTTCTCTACAATGTGACCAGTGTGCTTCATCAAGGCGCACATTCTCTCTTCATTGGCTGAACCTCTCAAAGTATCACGCCGAACAGAAACGGCGCGTGTACCCGGCGTTTTTCGCCGGCTGGTCGCTGTAGCGGTCGTAGATGCCCACGATGACGGCGTCATTGGGCTTTATAGATTGGAACGTGTCACGAAAGGCCTTTTCGACCCATTCCTTGCGATTGGAAAGCCGGCCGGCGGCCAGTATCTTGAAGGCCAGGCAGGGCCGTTTGGTCTGGCGCATCACTTTGAACATTCTCGGCGGATCGTCGGGCAGATACACTTCGCCGACGGGGATTGGCGCTTGGCCCAGCAGCTTCTCCAACTCTTCCGCCGTTCGATGACGTTCATAGACGCATGCCATATAATAATCGACGTCCCAGCCCCGGGATTCGACTTGCTCAATCACCGCAGGCATGTGAGTGGAGACCCCGACCATCAAACCGGCATCGCGAACTCGCTTGAGGTAGTCATTGATCTCGTCAAACCGCCCTGATTTGAACATGCGGTCTGTTTGTTCGCCGTGATGGGCAATCCCTATCGTACCGGCGGCGACAAATTCCTTGATCTGGCTCGGGTCATGTCCAATGGCCAGGTAATGCATCTTGCCGCCTTGTTCGACAAGACGCTGATACAGCTTGCAGTTACCGTATCCGGCCTGCCAGCAGTTGATGCCGACTTGTTGGCAACGGTTGAGTGTCTTGAATATCTGCTCTTCGGTGTAGTATTCTTTCATCGCGTGATTGACGAACACCGAGAGATGCGAGCCGCCGTTGAAAGGATTGGTCCCGCAGATCAGCCGCGACAACGAATATTTCCCGAATTTGATTTGCGGTAGTCTCGCTTCGGCCGCAGCGGCAGAAGTTGTTGCCACCTGCTCAGCGGCGATTGCGGCGGCAGCCAACATGCCTGAGTTTTTCAGAAATTCACGGCGAGAGCATTGGTTGCGACTTGGAGTAGACATAGTGAACCTCAGTAAAAGCCTCATTCATTCAGGGCTCGCCCCACAGGCCTTTCAAACAACGTTGTTGTCGCCCCATTGGAGAAGATTATTATGTGCTAAAATGCGGCCAAAGTCAATCATTTCACATCCTTTCGCGGCCGGGAACAACACTTGACAGAGCACATACATCCGGCGACAATTCTCTTGCGCAACGCGAAAGGACGATTGCCATCATTTACCTGGCGATAGAAAGGCAGGCAACATGAACTCAACTTCAGCAGATAGGATATGTGTGAGAATCGCATTGATGTTATTCCTGAGCTTCTCGGCTCGCGTATGCGCAGATGTGCCCTTCGATCACGTCATTGTAGATCGTGGCGGTCCGAAGGATCCCTGGGCGAAAATTCTGGGCGACATTGACGGCGACGGCTTCGCCGACATTGTCATAGGCGGTCGTCGAGGGCCATTGGTGTGGTATGCCTACCCGGACTTCTCGAAGGCTCTGATCACCGAAGGCGGATACAAGACCGTCGACGGCGAACTCGGCGACGTTGATGGCGATGGCGATCTTGACGTTGTCATGGGAGGACTGTTCTGGTATGAGAATCCCAGACCCCAGGGTGACCCGGCGGGTGGGGCCTGGAAGACGCACAAAGTCGCCAGTCATCCCACACATGACATAGAACTCGGCGATCTTGATGGCGACGGCGACCTCGACATTGTTACCCGGGACCAGTCCGATTTTGGGCACAACGCTGGAAACAGAATTCACCTATGGCGACAGGAGAAGGGCGACAAGTGGACGGAGAAAGTCATCAACTGTCCGCACGGCGAAAGCATAGCTCTGGGCGATATCGACAAGGACGGTGATCCCGACATTGTCATTGGTGGCATCTGGTTCGAGAACACCCGCGACATTGTTAATGGGTCGTGGAGCCCTCACACATTCGGTCAATGGCATCCGAGCGCGACAGTGCAGGTAGCCGACATAAACGGTGACTTGCGGCCCGACGTCGTGTTGTCACCGTCCGAGTTAAAGGGGCAGACCTATAAGGTGTCATGGTTTGAATCACCGGTGGACCCGAAGCAGGAGAATTGGCCCGAACACGTTATTGCCGAACCTATCGAATGTGTCATCCATGGATTGGTCACAGCGGATATTAACGGCGACGGCGCGACAGACGTAGTGTCATCAGAAATGCACCAGGGGGCTGATCCCGATGAGGTGACGGTCTATATAAATCGTGCCAACGGCTCGTCCTGGGCAAAGCAGGTGATATCTACCAGAGGATCACACTATATTCGCGTTGCGGACATCGGAAATGACGGCGACATGGATATCGTCGGCGCCAACTGGAGCGGCGATTATCAGCCCATAGAGATGTGGGAGAACAAGTTGGCAGCAAAGGCGTTGCGCGTTCCTATCACGATAAACGCGGCAGGGCATGAACGACTGGCTAAGCCCGTCGAAGTGGAGATAGATTTCACCCAGTTGCTCAGGCGAAGCGGCTACACAATGGCCTTCAATGAGAAATCCATGAGGCTCACGGAAGTTGACGCAGCGGGCAAGATCCTCGGGTGTGGAGTCCGGTTTCAATTCGACAAGGCGCCGGACTTCAATGGAAAGGCCAACGCGAAAGGCACTCTGACTTTCATGGCTGATGGGCAAACAGCCGCTGATTCAACCCGAACATTTCACCTTCATCTCGGCCATGCTGAGACAGTTCAGATGCCACCGCTCGTGTGCGTGACCGATGGCGTTGAACACCGCGGCCAGGAGAGCTTCAAGATCGAGTCACAGAATGCCACTTACTACTATCACAAGCAGGGGGCCGGCTTTGCGAGCATCCTCGACAGGGATGGTAACGATTGGCTCGGATACCGGCCGGGTGGCGGGCCTGCAGGAGAGTATCGGGGCATCCCGAATATGGGGCACCCTGAAGGTTATTGCCATCCGGGCAAGACGGTATCGAGCAACAGGCTGATCAGCGACGGGCCGATCAAGGCCAGCATTCTCTCAGAATCCAATGACAAAAAGATGCGCTGTGTGTGGGACATATTTGGCGACTACGCAAGACTCACCGTCCTGAAGATGCGAAAACCGTACTGGTTTCTCTATGAAGGCACGCCCGGTGGCAAGCTCGATGAGGATTCGGATTATTGCGTTCGAGCCGGCTCACCAAACGGCGTGAGGACGCCTGCGAGCGTGAAATGGGATGGTGACATAACCGCTGCCGGCGGTTCGGGAGAATGGCTCTGCTTCGGTGACGGTGATCGAGTCCTCTATCTGATTCATCACGAAGATGACGAAGCGGTCGATTCTTACTGGCCCATGCGGGGTGAGATGACCGTCTTCGGCTTCGGCCGCAAGGGGATAAACAAATTCATGGAAGAGACCCCGGCACATTTCACCGTAGGTTTGCACGACGGCTCGACTTTCGCCGAGGTTGCGCGGACGGTGAATTCGGCATATGTTCCATTGGTCGTGCAGGTTGGTAACGCCCGGATTTCTGGTGGCTGAATACAAAACCGGGCCGCATCGAATTGCCTTGCGGTTCTTGAAGCCAGTTGTAAGATATGTGATGTTCCAATGGCGGCAGAAGATCCGGGCAATGCCAAGCAGCAGGGGCCGCAGGTTCCTTTTTCCCGATGTGCCGTGAGAGCGAGGCCTGAAATTGAAGGTCCAGTGTGAATTATGTCCGAAGATGTGCCTGATTGAAGCCGGCCAAAGCGGTGAGTGCCGGGTGAGAATCAATATCGACGGCGCGTTGCGTACGGTCGTTTACGGATATCCCTGCTCGATCCACGTCGACCCCATCGAAAAAAAACCGCTCTTTCATTTCCTGCCGGGTACCGGAATCCTCTCGGTCGCCACCGTCGGCTGCAATCTCCACTGCACCAACTGTCAAAACTGGGAAATATCTCAGGCCAATCCCGAGGATGAAAACATCCGGGCGTATTTGTGCCCGCCCGAAAAGCTCGTGGCGCTAACCAGACAAAACAACTGTCCCTCTCTTGCCTATACCTACACCGACCCGATCGTCTATTACGAATACACCTATGATAGTGCAAAGCTGGCCAGAGAAGCTAACGTCCGCAACGTCCTCGTGACGGCCGGGTACATAAACGCTGAGCCCTGGAAGAAGCTGCTCGAATACGTCGACGCGGCAAACATCGACTTAAAGAGCATTTCCGAGGATTTCTATCGGCGCGTTTGTTCGGCCACTTTGAAGCCCGTTCAGAATGCTCTGATCCTGGCCAAAGCTAGCGGCATACTGCTCGAAGTCACGAACCTGATTATTCCGACGCTGAATGATGAGCCCGAGCAGATACGGGAGCTTGCCCGCTGGATCAGGGGGAATTTGGGTGGCGAGACGCCGTTGCACTTCTCAGGATTTTACCCCCGCTACAAGATGCGGAATCTGCCTCCAACTTCGTTGAAGACCCTGGAGAGGGCACGGAAAGTCGCAAAGGGCGAAGGGCTGGACTATGTGTATATAGGAAACGTCGCAAGCAAGGAAGGGCAGAACACGTACTGTCCGGGTTGCAGGAAGCTGCTCATCGAGCGCAGCGGCTACACCATTGTGCAGAACCGGATCACACAAGGCGCGTGTCCGGATTGTGAAAGAGAGATTTACGGAGTGTGGAAATGACACGCAGAAGACTCATTCGAGAATTAGTGAAAGCAGGCTCGGTGATTGTGCTCGGAGCATCGTGGCTGGCAAACAAGGCAACGCCGCGCAGATTCGTGCGGGCCGTTCGACTTGGAAAGTATCCCGGCTTGCTAAAACCTCTGAGGGACATTTCCGAACAAAGCAAATGGAGCGGCTGAGATGTATAAACGATCCAACAGAAGTGAGGGGCGACCGAATCGCTTGCGATTAGCCATTCTTTCTTTGTGTGCTCTTGGCCTTTCTCTCGTAAACGCATGCAGCAAGGAGAGGCCTGCTTCGAACCAAGAGACGGCCGAAACAGAAACACAACAGCGCACCAGGCCGGCGCAGAAATCAGTTCTCCGTTCGCAGCTTGCCGACATGGGCTGGTACACAGCCCAACCGCAGGCTCTGAGCCGGCAAATTGAAGAACTCTTCCAAGAAACGCAAGTCAAGCCGATAAAGGATGTCATCGCGTTAATACTGCCGCACGCGGGATATCGGTATTCAGGCTTGGTCGCGGCGAAGGGTCTCAAGACCACAGATAAGAAGTACAAACGGATCGTCGTCATCGGGCCGAGTCACCGTGTTCCCATGGAGGAGATACTGAGCGTACCGAGGGCGACGCACTACGAAACACCTCTGGGAGAGGTGCCGTTGGATGTCGAGCTGATAGACAAGCTCCTCAAGTACTCGGTGTTTCGCAACGTACCACAGGCGCATGAGTACGGGCCCAATGGGCAGGAGCACAGTGTCCAAATCGAATTGCCGTTGCTACAGCACGACCGAACGGATTTCAGGTTTGTGCCGATCGTAGCCGGGCAGTGCTCGCTGGAGACGATCACCCAGGCCGGCAGAATCTTAAGAAGCCTTGTGGACAACGATACCCTGGTAATTGTGAGTTCCGATTTTGTGCACTACGGGCCGAATTACGGCTACATGCCTTTTGACAGGGACAAACGTGGGCAAATCAAGAAGCTCGACATGGGAGCCTACGAGCATATTGCGCGGCTGGACGGCAAGGGCTTTCTTGATTACAAGCGCGAGACGGGTGCGACAATATGTGGCTACGTGCCGGTAGCGGTACTGCTGGCGATGTTAAGCAAACCAACTGAGACACAACTGGTCGAGTACATAACCTCGGGCGAGATTGGGGGCGATTTTACGAACTCTGTCAGTTATCTCTCGGTTGCTTTTTCCGGGACGTGGGGAGATTATCTGCAGGCCGAACCACACACCAACAGTTCGGAGTTGGCCCAAGAGGACAGGCAACGATTGCTGACTCTGGCGCGCAAAACGATGGACTTTTGCCTCGAAAAGCAACGAGTTCCGCAGGCATCAGAACTGGGTGTCGCTATCAGCGAGGCGATGAGGTGTCCGCGAGCGGCGTTTGTCACTCTAAAGAAGGATCATACGCTCCGCGGCTGCATAGGTGACATCTTCCCTCAGAAACCATTGTACAAGTCGGTAATCGAGAATGCGATCAATGCCTGCTTTAACGATCGCCGCTTTCCACAGGTCTCGAAGGACGAATGCAAAGATATCACCATTGAAATCTCGGCGCTGACCGCGCCTGAGCCCGTTGCCTCGGCGGACGAGATACGAATCGGAACCGACGGTGTCGTGCTCAACAAGAACAACCGTTCGGCGGTCTTTCTACCGCAGGTAGCGCCCGAACAGGGTTGGGATCTCGACCAAACGCTGACACAACTATCTCTAAAAGCGCAGTTACCACCCGATGCGTGGAAGCAAGGCGCCAGCTTCCTCGTTTTCCAGGCGGATGTTTTTGGCGAGAGTGAACAATGAAATTCGCCAGGGGCTCACTCGTATTTAGCTACGGTCTGTTCTCCATTGCCGCCCAGGCACTGCTCTTTCGCGAATTTATCACTACCTTTGAAGGCAATGATATCAGCGTAGGCATCTTCTTCAGTTCATGGTTCCTGTGGGTCGGAGCCGGGGCAATCTTAGCGTGCAAGGCAGAAGGTCTTGCCGAGTGGTTGGTCAGCAATATCGAATTTCTGCTGTTGGCCTACCTGCCTGCCTTTGTCTTCCAGATGGCCCTGATTCTCCATGCGCGGCAACTCGCGGGCGTTGAACCCTATGGCCTTTGGTCTATTCGGGGAATGCTTCTGGCCTCTGTCGTTGTCAATGCCCCAATCAGCATCCTCACGGGCATGCTGTTTCCAACAGCATGTCGGTGGGCGGACTCCAATATAGGCCAAGAGCGTGGGGGGCTGGCTGTCTCAGGCGTTTACGCCCTGGAAGCGGCGGGCAGTTTCGTCGGCGGAACCGGTGTGACCGTCCTTCTCGGCTTGGGTGTGACCTCGACCAGGACATTCTTGATTCTTGCTCTTATTGTTACCGTGGCGGTTTTTCTTGTGCGGCTTGCCCGGTCAAGGGAAGCGCTCTGGGCGTTGGCGCCCATCTGTGTATTCATTTGTTTGATCGCAGGCGTCGACAAACCGATCACGCAACGGCTGCAGACTATGAAGTGGACCCAATTGCTCGGCGCAGGCGTTCCCGAAGGATCGTTCCAGACAGGGCAGACCGAGTACCTGTATGGTACCTATCGAGACCAGTGGATATCCGTGTGCCAAGGTAGCGTTGTCGAGGCGCTGCCCGACGAGATTTCGGCGGGGCAAATTGTTGCAACCGTGCTATGTCAGAATCCCGACGCTGAGAACGTCCTGGTCATTGGTTCGGGTCTGGGCCTCTGTCGCCAACTCTTGCGCCTTGATCAGATCAGGAAGGTGGACTGGACACACTGTGACAGCGAGTACGTGTGCAAGATCGGCGAGGTTATACCTGCAGAACTCAGGATCAACGACGACCGATTCAACCTGCTCACCGGCGACATCCGCCGTCTGTTGAAAAAACAACAGGTATCGTTCGACGGCGGTCCTGTGTCGCGAGTTTCCAGCCCGCGATTCGAGCACGGGCCTATCCCGAACGAAGCCGAGGAGATGCCTTCGACACCATTCGACGCAGTAATCCTGAACCTGCCCGATGCGACCAGTTCGATTCTGAACCGGTACTACACGCTGGAGTTCTATCGGCTTGTCAGGAAATCACTGGGACCGAGCGGGGTCTTAGCTGTTCGCATCGCCGGCGGAGAGAACATCATGGGTACCGAGCTTGTCAATCTCGGTGCCTCGACGAAGTTGACGCTCAAGAGTGTATTCTCAAAGACCGTGCTCGTGCCGGGCGAGAACACCTGGTTCATCGCCTCGGCCTCAGAAGAGATTACCGGCGAACCGGGGACGCTGCGGGATCGCTTCGCATCCATGGAGGGCGCCGATCGCGTCTTTGCTCCGGAAGCCTTGCTCTCGGTCTATCTGCCCGATCGCGCGGCCTCGGCCTTGAAGAGTTACTCCGATGCGGAGCTGCCCGAAGAGTACCTCTCCAATCGCGATGCAAAGCCCCTGGCGCATCTCTACAGCCTGTTGCTCGCAGCAAAGCAGTCCGCAGCGCCGGCAGCGAGATTGGTCAAGCACCTGGTGCCGGCCGGGCCTCTACCGTTCCTGATCCCCGTCCTGCTTTATGTGATCCTCAGGAGCATCTATGTCTGGAGGTCTCCCCGGGGAGAGGCGCCGTCAGCCTTCGACAGCAGCTTCCTGGTATTTTCTGCCGGAGCGGCTGGAATCGGTGCGGTGATCGTCGTGATGTATCTCTACCAGACGCACTTCGGATCACTGTATCTGCACATCGGCATCGTTTCATCGCTTTTCATGGCAGGTGCGGCCGCCGGGGCCGCACTGGCAGGACACCTGTCGGCACAATGGAAAGCGGCTTGGACTCGGATGCCGTTGTTCACCGTTGTTGGCCTGCATTTGCTGATTCTTTGCGTGATCGCAACAACGCCGGACGAATTCTGGTCGCACACTGCGTTCGGCATTGCGTTTATCGCCTGCGGATTCTGCTCCGGATGTTACTTTCCTATCGCGGCCAGACAATTGGCTGATTGTCGCTTCGAAACCGGCCGCATCGGCGGCAGGCTCGAAACTGCCGACCACCTCGGAGCTGCGGCAGGCGGCGCTGTGACAAGCCTAGCTCTTGTTCCCGTGCTCGGCACCGTTGCTACGTTATGTGGATGCGCCATTCTCCTAGTGGCCAGCGCTGTCCCGGTTGCTGTCAGGCTGCTCAAGCCGGGGGAAGTACCATCCCGGGACCGGAGCCCGCTGGGCCTGCGGGGCGTCGGCTACTGGCTGTTTGGCCTTGGTGCATCTATTGTTCTGTGTTCGAATCTGCTCGCAGGTGTAGGCGCTCGTATACGACCATCGCTGCCGCCGCATTCGGTTCGATCGCTTGCAGGCGAAGCGAATGTCGAGCAGAAGTCCGCAGTTCTCACAGGCAACGCGGGCAGGATAGACTACTTCGACGTCTTGGACGCCAACGACGATCTAACCGGATACATTTTCAGCTCCGAGGACCTGGCACCGGAGATCGGCGGCTTCGGTGGCAGGATCAACCTTGCCGTCTACGTAGATGATCCCGACGGCAGGCTAATCGCATTTCATATAACGCGGTCAAATGAGACGCCGGCATATCTTGAGCTTCTGGAGCCATGGCGTGACTCTCTGATTGGGCGCGAGCTCTTTGCATCCGGTCTGGCCGACATCGACGCCGTCTCGGGAGCGACTGTGAGCTCCGAGGCCATAGTCTCGGCCCTGCAGATATCAGGCCGAAGTTTCGCGACCCAGGTTCTCGGCCGCTCTATCGACCTTGCGCGTGCAGACAAACCGAGCGCGGCGAGCCATCTGCTCGATACTCGCGGGATATATCTGATCGCGGCTTTTGGTCTTGCCCTGATAGTGACATTCAAGGGCGGGTTTTGGACGAGGTTGTTCATGCTCTCACTCAGTCTTGCGGTAGGGGGGATATGGCTCAACGCCCAGTACTCGGGCGAACAAATCGTAACGGCGTTATCCTGGCACGCTCCATCGGCGGCGTTAACGGGCGCATTCGTCCTCGTCGTGGGAATCCCTCTTCTTGTGGCGCTCTTTGGGAACATCTACTGCGGTTATGTCTGCCCCTTCGGCGCAGCGCAGGAACTCGCAGGTTACATCGTACCGAAGAGATTCAAGCCAAGAATCTCGGTCGAGACAATGCGAGAGGCGAGATTCGCCAAGTATGTCATACTCACTGTCACGATCGTAGTGTTCTTCGCATCCAGAGACCGAACGACTTTGGCGATAGACCCGCTCATTTCGATTTTCAATTTGCGATCCTTCGGTTTGGCTCAGGACAAGCTTTCGATTGTCGATTTCCATAACACTGTGACACTGATAGCGGCCGGCGCTCTTGTTGGGTCCGTCTTCTGTACTCGGTTTTGGTGCCGTTATTTGTGTCCGGCCGGAGCGTTTCTGTCATTGCTAAGCGTCGTCGCCATACTCAGGCGCTACATGCCGGTAAGGAAATACGGCAAGTGTGAGTTTGGGCTCACAGACGCCGACAGGATAGACTGCATCTACTGCGACAAGTGTCGTTACGAACAGTCCAGCCGCCCGAGATTCGAGCGAAAAGAAGTAGCCTGGGCATTCCTGAGCTGTGTCGCTATTGCAGCGATTCTCACCTCGGCCGTTTCAGCAAAGAGATTCTGCCAGGTGATCGGCACGGATCTTGACACGGCGGCCCTCTCCGTATCCGGAGGCCAGCCAAGAGATGTCGATATAGAGCGCGTCCGCAGAATGATCGACCAAAAAAGGCTTTCCGACAAAGAGGCCGATTTCTACAAGCAGATCGAGTGAACCTCTACTTCCATGCCGAACGGAGCCGTATGACCTCCAGAGATTCGACCTCGGTATTGCCGCCTTTTGTAAAGATTTCGAGCGACTTCGGATTGTCGGCGAGAATCACGCCTATCGGCATGTACATTCTGCCGTTATTGCCGAATATCTCGATTGACGTGCGGTCCACAAGTATTTCGAGGCTGATCTTGCCGTTCTCGGGTATCAGCTTCGCCTTGTTTTTCTGACAGGACAACTGTTCCTTCTCGGCGTTGTACGTGACGGGGACACCCCTGATCACAAAACCTGCTTGGGAAGCACCGGCGAGCCTCAAATCGGCGCGGATATGAAGGAGTTCGCCCGACACACCGGAAAGCAAGTTGTCGCCAGGTTCCAAGGTCTTGTACTTCCACTGTCGCCTGCGCCCGTGAAGGTTTCCAACTTCGCGTACGGGCTCAGCGAACATCCTCGGCCCCTCTTCGGTCGAGTGCAGAGTCAATGTCACTGGAAACAGCATCATCTGATTGAACGGCATCCCGGGCATCTTAACCCGACCCCAGGCGATCTGGATCCGCCTGCCGTCGGATTTGGGGATATTGGTGAACGTCTGCGAAGCGTAGAAGCAATTGCCGTAATGAAAACGTATCGCGTCGGTATCGCTCTTGAACTCTTTGCCGTCAAAATGCCCGATCAGGTATTCCCCGCTGCCGCCGTAAAGTATCCATTTCTCATTGCTCTTGTCTCCGTCGATCGGCAGGGCGAACAGTTCCGGGCATTCGTGGAAACACTTGATCCTGCTCTGGAACTCCCACGATTTGAGGTCTTTCGATGTGAAGAACGCCATATCGCGATCGTCCAGATACAATGCCATCACCCATTGGTCGGTGGGCGTGTGCCAGATGACTTTCGGATCGCGGTTGCCGCCGTTGATGTGGTCAATGACAGGGTTGCCATCATATACCGTCCAGGTTCTGCCGCGGTCGTTGCTGTAGGCGATCGACTGCGTGAAGGGCTGGTCTTTGGACATGGGATTTCTCCCGCCGGCAGAGGTGTAGATGCATACGATCACCTTTTCGTTACCCGTCTGGAAGCCTGCTGTGTTGTCGGTATCGACCACCGCCGAGCCTGAAAAGATTGTGCCAAGATGATCGGGATGAATCGCGTCACCCAGCTCAGTCCAGTGGATCATATCGGTACTGACGGCGTGGCCCCAGGTCATGTTGCCCCAGTTCCATCCGTAAGGGTTATGCTGATAGAACAGGTGATATTCCCCGTCGTAGTAGACCATCCCGTTGGAATCGTTGTTCCAGCCTCGCTTGGATGTGAAATGAAACTGCGGGCGAAGCTTTTCCGTGTAAACGTCTTCTTCTCCGATGTAGGTATCCGCCTGGTAGGCCAAATCGAATCCTTTGTTCGCGGCCGGGTCGTACTTGTCAACCCGCAGGGTCGCGTCTTTGCCCTTGAATGCGCCGACCTCCAGGAATACCCAGAAGTCGGGATCGTCGTGCGCCATTTCAATGTCGAATTGGCGCACGATCTTGCCGTCGATAATCAAGTCAATGTAGCGTTTCTTCGCTCCGTTCTTGACGGGAAAGTTCAGGTATCTCTTCTTAAGCACAAACTGCCGACTCTTTTGGGCTATCACAGGGGGCTTGTTATCGCTCTGCACTATATGGTCGACGTTGATGTGTCCCCAGCCGCCGGTTTTGTTGTCGACTATCTGAATATGCGCGCTGCGCCCCTTCAGTTCCGAGACATCCCAGCTATGCCAGGTGAGCTCTTCCGAACCGCCGGATCGGTCATTGGGACCGGTGGCGGTGCGCACAACTTTTTCGTCGACCAGAAGATTGATGCAGGTCTCGCCCGGATTCTTGCCGCCGCCGATGAGGAAATTGATGTACTTGTGTTTGACTTTGAATGCCGGGGATGTCAGGCTGCCCTTACTCTTGTCGCCTTGGTGGTACGAATTGACCAGGCTCTCTCCCTCGAAACCTGTTACATCCATTTGACCCGACAGCGTCCCGCGAGCCGGGCCGGGGCCGAACGCCTCGCCCGTTGCCGTCCAGTCGCCGTAGTCCTTGGCTTCAAAGTCCGCGATCAGGACAGATCTTTGACAACCGCTTCCGCTCAAGAGGATAAACATCACCAGTAAAGTGCCAAGCAGTGCCTTTTTCATCGTGTCACCTTTCTCAAATTGCATTTGTCATTCCCGCACAAGCGGGAATCCAGGTTCTTCGCTCCGGACCTCTGATTTCACAGGGGAGACACAATTGGCTCATCTTGTTCGCAAAGTGCACTATCTAAGAACATAGTACTATTCTCTCTATTTCACTGAACTGTCAAGATCGAGTTTGTCGCCGACCTCTTTCTGGAGCTTCTTCAGTCGTCTCTTGAGTCTTCTCATCACGCGGGCGTTGGCCGGATCATCGGCGATGTTCTTCATCTCCAGCGGGTCGGCCTTGAGATTGTACAGCAGCGTCTTGTCGATCTTGGGGTAGTAGATCATTTTGTAGCCGTCTGCGCTGATCATTCTTTGCAGGTCGATGTACCCGCCGTAGATGGCGTCATAGTTTCTCTTGGCCCGGCCCTTGATCAGCGGCATCAGGCTCTTGAACTGGACGTGCCCCGGCTTGTCGATACCGGCCAGCTCCAGCGACGTCGCCATGATGTCCTGGAGATAAACCGGCGAGGCGATCCTCTTGTTCTTCGCAATCCCCGGGCCGGTAACCATCAGCGGGACCCTGACGCTGTGGTCGTACATATTCTGCTTTCCTATAAGCCCGTGATGGCCGACCGCCAGACCGTGGTCGGCGGTGAAGAAAATATACGTATTGTCGGCCTTTCCCGTTGCTTCGAGGGCATCAAGGATACGCCCGACCTGGGTATCCATGTGTGTTATTATCGCATAGTATTCCTGGCGGTTTACCTTGACGGCGTATTTCGTCCGGGGGAACGGGGCGAGCTTTTCGTCTCTGAGCTTGGCGCTGCAACCGATCGAATCCTTGTAAGGATATTCGGCCAGGAAGTTCTCCGGGACGCTTACATTATCCAGCGGGTACTTGTCCACGTATTCCTTCGGAGACTGCCTCGGATCGTGTGGGGCGTTGAAGGCCAGGTATATGAAGAACGGATTTTCGCTCTTTGCGGCGTTTTCGAGGAAGTCCTCCGCGTGGTCACCAAGGACCTCGCTCCAGTGTTTGCCGCCTTTCCAGAAGCCGCCGAATTTCCTGTCCCACGGCTTCCACTGGTCGGGCTTGCCTTCGATAGGGCGGTTGTATCCGGCTTCGGTCTGGTTCGGCATCCCGGGCCGGACGTCCCTGACGTGATCGAAAATATCCTCTGGTTTGATACCCTTGACGTGCCACTTGCCGCTCATGTACGTCTCGTAGCCCGCCTGCTTCATATATTGCGACCAGAATCTGCCTGCCTGCGTCTCTTCTTTTAGCTTCGGTTCGAGATCGCGGGCGATCCACAGGAACCGTCCCGTGTTGAGCATCGTCCGGCTGGCCACGCACACCGCGCCGTGCCAGGCGCCCTGATTGTACGCGTGCGTAAACGTGACGCCGCGCTTGACGAGCCTGTCGAGATTCGGTGTGTATATCTCATCGCAGCCCAGCGAACGCAGCGTCTCGAAGCACTGGTCATCGGCGAAGATGAACAAGACGTTCGGCTTGTCTTTTCTTCTTGCAAAGGTTGGCATCCCCGGCAGCGAAAGGGCGGCAAGCCCCATCCCGGCAGTTCTCAAGAATCTGCGTCTTGTGCAACTGTGTTCGGTCATCATAGTTTTCCTCATGTCTGTGACAGTGGTAGTCTGTTCTACTTGTTCCAGTCTTCGTCGATTACCTTCTCTATGTGCGGGTACTTCTCGTCTGTCTCGTTGTATTTCTTTCGCAACCGCAGCAGCTCGGCCTTCAATTCCTTGACCACTCCTGCGTATCTTCGCTTGCCGTGCAGGTTGTTCATCTCGTGTGGGTCGCTCTTCATATCGTACAACTCCCAGCCTGGTTGGGTCGGCTCAGGACCGCGTGGGCGATAGTTCTGGCCGTAGAAGAATATCAGCTTATACTGCTTGGTCCGGACGCCGAAATGGGCCGGGTTGTCGTGATGCGCCATGTGCATCCAGTAGCGGTAGTATGTGGACTTGGGCCAGTCGGCGGGCGTCGCGCCTTTGAGCAGCGGGACGAAGCTTCGCCCCTGCATATAGTCGGGTGCTTCGACGCCGGCCAGAGCCAATATCGTCGGTGCAAAATCGGTGTTGTTGATGATCTCATCCGTGCGCGTCCGGGCCTTGATCGTCCCGGGATACCTTACCAGAAACGGCATCCGCATCGACTCTTCGTACATCCAGCGTTTGTCGATGAAGTCATGCTCGCCTAGCATCATGCCCTGGTCCGATGTGTACATTATGACGGTATTGTCCATGAGCCCGCTCTTGTCCAGGTAGTCGAACAGTCGGCCGATGTTGTCGTCGACGCCGCGGACGCATCGCAGATATTTTTTTAGATATCGCTGGTAGGCGGTTCGCTTGTACTGCTGTTCGCCCAGGGACTGATCCACGAACATGTGGTGTCCCATGTTCCGCCGTTTGTTGCGTTTGCCGATCGATGTCCCCATCCCTTTTGTCGTCTGGGAGCCGTGATTGCCGCTCTTCCAAAGGCTCTCGGGCTCGGGAATATCAACGTCATTAAACAGCCAGTCGTAGCGCTCGGCGTTCTCGAAATTGTCGTGCGGCGCTTTGAAATGATGCATCAAGAAGAACGGCTTCGATCTGTCCCTGCCCTCGAGCCACTTGAGCGATAGATCGGCAATAACATCCGACGAATGACGCGAGTCGTAGCTGGCGAAGCGCCTCTCGTTTTTGGGCCACTGCCCGCCCGATTCGCGGAGGATCGGATTGAAATACGAACCCTGTCCAGGGAGCACGCAGTAATAATCAAACGCCGGCTCTTCCTTCAAATGCCACTTGCCGATCATCGCGGTTTCGTAGCCACCCTTTTTCATCAGCGCCGGCAGGTACTGCCTCTCCTTCTCGAGTCTGCCGCCTAGGTCGAGGACGCCGTTTCTCTGGCTGTACTGACCGGTCAGGATCGTCGCTCGGCTGGGTGTGCAGATCGAATTCGTGCAGAAGCAGTTCTCGAAGAGAATGCCTTCATTTGCCAGCCGGTCTATGTTCGGCGTCGGCGCGATTTTCGCCAGTCGGCTGCCGTATGCGCTGATAGCATGTGCGGCGTGATCGTCGGACATGATATAGAGTATGTTGGGGCGCTTGGGTGCCGAGGTAGCCCGAGCGGCACGTAACGCCCCTGACAGCGCAAATGCCGCGGTTCCCAGCCCCGCAGCCCGAAGGAAGCCACGCCGCGTGCAATCGTAGTCAACCATGTTCATCGTCTCCTGATCAATATTCCATCACGACCGATTCTGTACACTGTCATTTCCGCACCTGCTTTCGCAGGTGTAAACTTGTCCCCGCGAAAGCGGGGAGCGGGAATCCAGAATCCCAGATATCCTGAATTCCACACCATCGTGCTAGGCTCTTTCTGAAAACTCCGTCGTCGGGTGCGAGATCGAGCGGTTTTTCGCCTGGCAAAGAC
>CAZLTY010000087.1:0-16780 GCA_964562575.1 uncultured Pirellulales bacterium | reverse complement strand
TTTGGCCGGCAACGTCACGGTGGTCAGAGCCGTGGACTGGACTGGTGCAGTTAGCAGCGACTGGTACGATGCGGCAAACTGGGCCGGCGCGGTACCCGCCGCCGGAGAGAATGCGGTGATCGATTCATCCGGCCCGCGCACCTGGCCTGTCATTGACGGAGGCACTGCCAATACATCGCAGACCAGAATCGGCTACACCGCCGACTACCAGGGCGAGTTGACGGTAACCGGCGGAGCAACACTGAATGTGAACGGCGAACTGCGTATCGGGCGTAAGTCGAACGATGGCAGCGGACAGGCAGTAGGAATACTCAATGTCAGCGGCGATGCGACAACAGTCAATGTGACGAATCGCGTAGAACTTGGGCGGCACGGCTTTGGCACTATCAATATGAGCGGCGGTTATCTGCACTGTGATGCTGAACTGCGGCTGGCCTATAGATTCGATGCCATCTCGACAGTCAACCTCAGCGGTGGGACTATCGACCTGGGCGGCGACCCCGGCATAAACGTCTATGGTAACGACGGCGTGCCGGACACTGCCTTGATAGATATCTCGGGGGGTCTCATGACCCTGGCAGGCAATCAGGTTTCGCTGATCGATGGTTTCATCAGCGACGGCATAATTATCGGCTACGGTGGCGAAGGCACCGTGTCGCTGGAGTTTGATGCAGCCAGCGGCGTCACAACGATATCGGCTATCGGCGGCCCGTCAACGTCCGAGCCCGATCCGGTCAATGACAAGCGTGACGTGCCTCGAGATGCGGTGCTTAGCTGGAAGGGCGGGACTGGTGCCGTCAGCCACGATGTGTATCTCGGAACCATGTTTGCCGCAGTGGATCAGGCTACAACGACACTTGACCCGCTCGGTGTTTACCAGAGCCGCGTTGACTTGGACACCTTTGCGGTCGCTGAGCGTCTTGAGTTCGATCAGACCTACTACTGGCGAGTCGATGCCGTCAGCGCTTCGAACGCGATTAGTAAGGGTGAGGTCTGGAGCTTTGCGGCCGAGTCGTTCGCCTACCCGGTTGAGAACATCGTAGCTGCCGCGTCCAGCAGCGAAGACGGCAAAGGACCCGAAAACACAGTGAATGGCTCCGGACTCGACGACACCGGTCTGCTGCATGGCAACGACAGCGTTGGCAAGATGTGGCTCAGCAGCGCAGATGGCGCCCAGCCAACCTGGATCGAGTATGAATTCGACAGAGCATACAAGATCCACGAGATGTGGGTCTGGAATTCGAATGACAGCCTCGAGTCGCTGATCGGTCTGGGATTCAAAGAAGTCGTCATCGAATACTCGTCCGATGGCACGGATTTCGCAACGCTGGGAACAACACACGAATTTGCCCGGGCGCCAGGCACGGCTGACTACGCGCACGATATAACCATCGATTTCGGCGGCGTCGCAGCAAGGCGTGTCAGACTTACGGCCAACAGCAACTGGGGCGGCATCTTCAGCCAATTCGGTCTCAGCGAGGTTCGTTTCTTGCACATACCGATACATGCGAGAGAAGCCAACCCCGGCGCCGGTCAGACAGAGGTAGGCCTGGATCCGACGCTCAGTTGGCAAGCTGGAAGAGAGGCAGCCAGGCATGATGTCTATTTCGGCTCCGACCAGCAGGCGGTTTCAGGCGGCACTTCTGGCGTGACCACCGTGAGCGAACTTAGCCATGGCCCGTTGACACTGGATTTGGGCACGACTTACTATTGGCGGGTCGATGAGGTCAATGACGCCGAGATGCCTTCTGTATGGCAGGGTGACATCTGGAGCTTTACGAGTCAGCAATATCTGGTCGTGGACGATTTCGAGTCCTACAATGACATTGACCCACCTGACCCTCAAAGCAACAGGATATTCGAGGCGTGGATAGACGGTTTTGGAACCACGACAAACGGAGCCTTGGTCGGCAACGACCTTCCGCCCTATGCCGAGCGGAGTATTGTTCACAGCGGCGACCAGTCGATGCCGTATATCTACGACAATGCCCTGAAGTACTCCGAGGCAACCATGACGCTGACTTCGCAGCGGGATTGGACCGTCAGCGGTGCCGAAGAGCTAGCGATCTGGTTCAGGGGTAATCCGGCATCTGTCAGCACGTTCACCGAAGGACCCGTCGGAACATACACGATGACCGCCCGCAGCGATAACATTGCGGACCAGAGCGATTCCTTCCACTACGTCTACAAGCAGCTTTCGGCAACGGGATCTATTACAGTAAAGGTGGAGAGCGTTACCGAAACGTCGAGCAGCGCCAAGGCCGGAGTCATGATTCGCGAGTCGCTTGCGCCCGATTCCAAGTACGCGATGACGTTTGCCAGGCCGGATGGCGGCGTCAGATTCCGTCGTCGAACAGAAACGGCAGGTGAGACAACAAATTCTGTCGACAGTAACGTTTCGGTCCCCCACTGGGTGAAGTTGGAGCGCGATGCCGCGGGCCTGCTTACGGGTTCGCGCTCGTCGGATGGGATAACCTTTGTACCTTTCGACGATCTGAACCTGGGAACGAGTGACACCGTGCAAATGAGCACGACCGTCCACATCGGAGTTGCATTGTCAAGTAACAACCCGGATGAAACTTGTACAGCCGTGTTCTCCGAGATCGATACGACCGGGGCGGTCACGGGCGAGTGGCAATCCGCAAATATAGGCATAGCAGCCAATGCTACCGAGCCGATGTACGTGGCGATAGCCAACAGCACGGGGGCGCCGGCGGTGGTTTATCATGACAACCCGGATGCAGCAACGATTGACACCTGGACAAAATGGGTGGTTCCGTTGCAGATGTTTACAGATCAGGGCGTGAACCTGACAAATGTCGACAAGATATCCATCGGCTTCGGCGACAAGAACGATCTAACCGCCGGCGGATCCGGCACTGTTTACTTTGACGACATAGGGATTGGAAAGTCGGCCCCGTAGCTGCGGTGGTGGCTTGACTATTGCGCCGTGGGCTTCGGTTGCAGGCTGGAGAAGACGATATCGGCGATTCTCTTGCGCACCGGCTTTGTCGCACCCTCGTCGTGGGGATGGGCTCTGTTGGTCAGAATAATTACGAACAGGCCGCTCCCCGGGTCGCAGACTATCGACGTACCCGTATAGCCTGTGTGGCAAAACGCTCCATCGGGCGCGTGATCGCCTTTGACCCAGGAATAGCTCGAATTGACGTCAAAACCAAAGGCGCGGCCGTGCGATTGCTCGGTGGTCAACATCGCAATCGCTTCGCGACTAAGAATCCTTCTGCGTTTCCAGATGCCCGTGTTCAGCAACATCCGGCAATATATCGACAGATCATATACGTTGGAGAACAGCCCCGCATTGCCGGAGACTCCATCCATGAGTCTGGCCAATGGATCGTGGACGGTTCCTCGCAGCAGTTGCCCTTCCACGATTTCAGTCGCCGCTATATGCCGTCGCCATGATCCGGGCGGATTGAAAGCCGTCTTTTTCATACCGAGCCGAGCATAGATATTCCGACGGCTGAAATCAGCAATGTCGCTGCCGCTGACCACCTCGGCAATCTTAGCCAACGTGATGTAGCCCAGGCAACTGTAGCGGAACTTCTCTCCCGGCTCACTTGCGGCCTGCAATCCACAGATCTTCTCGATCAGCTTGTCAGGACAGGGACTGCCAAATTGCTCCTTCAATTCGTTTGCATTCGTATAGGCCGGTAGTCCCGATGTGTGGGTCAGCAGATGTTCGATGCGCGTCTGCTCCTTTCCGTTACACCCAAAAGCAGGCAGGTACTTGCTCACATAATCATCCAGCGCCAGAGCGCGGCGGTCGTTGAGAATCAATATCGAACTGGCCGTGGCAATTGGCTTGGTCATGGATGCCAGATCGAAGATTGTCTCTCTGTCAATCAGCTCGGTGAAAGGCTCGATCACCTCGGCGCCGAAGGCCTTCCAGTACAGGACAACATCCCTTCTGCCTACGAGAACGACTGCACCGGGAAAGCTGCCCTTCTCGATTTCCTCGGCGACAACCGGGCCAATCTCACTGAAATGCTGCTCGCGGCCGCTATCTACCCCCCCTATGCGCCGGGCCTGCTGACACCCTGGCACAAGAAAGGTCAGTGACATCAGAACTGCTGCAAACGTCTGCCTTGCTTTCATATCGGTTCTTCCTGTGATGGCCGCATAAGGAAATCCATATCTGAAATAGATGTTAGCAGAAACGGCGGACATTGTCACAGCGTTTCTAACCTTGCCGCTTGTCCTGGCGTCTGAAGTCGGTTATGTTGTCCTTCGATGATTTACAGGAGCAACGACCTATGCTTATCGGACACAGCAAGGTAACAGGCATAATCCTATGTCTTCTCGTGACGTTTTCAAGCTGCCAGGGAGTCGTTCGGACAGGGCTGGACCGCCTGGACGCTTACAGTGAAATCTTCCGAGGCAAACGCCTGGGCATCGTAACCAACCACACTGCCTATGACAGCGGCGGTGTCTACATTGTCGATAAGTTCAAGAGCATGTCCGGCGTGACGGTTGTCGCCCTTTTCAGCCCTGAGCACGGTCTTTGGGGCACAGAACAGGCGGGCATCAAGACCGACAGCCAGGTGCATCCGGTTTATCGTCTGCCTGTCCGCAGCCTCTATGGAAAGACGCGAAAACCGACAGCCGACATGCTGCGAGACATAGACATTCTGGTCTTCGACATTCAGGACATTGGCGCAAGATTTTACACATACATCTATACGATGTCACTGGCTATGGAAGCAGCCGCAGAGAACGGCAAACGCTTTGTCGTTCTGGACCGTCCTAATCCGATAACCGGCCGTAACGTCGAGGGCAGCATCCTCGATTCGCCGCTGGCCAGCTTCGTCGGACTATATCCGATCCCCGTCAGACACGGTATGACCGCTGGCGAACTGGCGAAGATGTTTAATGAACAAGGCTGGCTCGCCGGTCGCGTAAAGGCCAATCTCGTCGTGATCCCTATGACAGGCTGGCACCGCGGCATGTGGTACGACCAGACCGCTCTGCGCTTCATAAAGCCCTCGCCAAACATGCCCAATCTCGAAACCGCAACAGTCTATCCGGGCCTTTGCCTTCTGGAAGGAACGAATGTCTCTGAAGCCAGAGGGACGGATAAGCCGTTCACACAGTTCGGCGCCCCGTGGATCGATGGCAAAAGTCTGGCCGATCGACTAGACAAGCTGGACCTGCCGGCGATGCGCTTCGAGCCGACTCAGTTCACACCTGTAAGTTCCAAATACGAGGGCCAGATGTGCGAAGGTGTCCGGATCGTCTTCACAGATAGAGACCGACTTGAACCATATTACAGCGGCGTTAGAATTGTCAATGAGATCCACGGTATGTACCCCGCCGAATTCGAATGGAGGACTGGACACTTCGATCGCTTATGTGGGACTCCGAAGGTT
Source organism: uncultured Pirellulales bacterium (assembly GCA_964562575.1). GTDB lineage: Bacteria > Planctomycetota > Phycisphaerae > Sedimentisphaerales > Anaerobacaceae > SG8-4. Next base: position 11,393 of record CAZLTY010000087.1, on the reverse strand, counting down.
CGACAGGCTATTATGGGCGGAGCATCTCTGAAAGAGCTGCGCGACGAATGGGACGTTGAACTAGAAGCTTTTCGAAAGATTCGGGACAAATATCTCATCTACGGCGACTGAAGACACTGCTACCGATCAGAGCCTACCGCTTGCCACGGAGCCGCTCAATAGCTAACGCAACAGGCGAAGCAACCTCACGGCCCTGCCGCTGGCCGGCGTTTATTTCTTCCATCGCTTCGTGCAAGGCGATGCAGGCCTGCTCATAACTGTGTCCCGTCTCTTGAGCAATCAAACGCGATCCCCTGTCGACGAGTTTCTTGTTACTGGGTGAGAGCCAGACCATCGCATTGCCGATGACGCGATCCATGCGAACCATCGTCGCGGTCGAGAGCGTGTTGAGAACGAGCTTAACGGCAAGATGATGCCACAACCGCAAAGGCGAGTCGGCGAGGCTGCAGGAAAAGTGAAATATCTCGTCAGTGTCGGTCTCAGCCTTCTCTGTGCCGATGGTCAGGGCTGCCGTTTTCTTGTATGAACCGCCGAAACTTTCAAGGGCTGTCTTTGTCAGATGGTCCGCCTCTCCTGGAGCAGCCACTGCAACCAGCGCCGAGTCGGGGGTGGCTGTGCGCGAAGGATCGGTTTCGTTGCCTATCATGAATCTGTATATTTCGGAATTGTCAAGCTTTGGCGGATTCGCCCTAACGGCGGCCGGTGCGTTCAATTCGTTGTAAACCTCGTCCGGCCAGTCCAGACCTCGGGGCGGGCGCTGCAGCAGCGAGTGCCAGGCATCTTCTGTTGAACGAAACGGGTCCTTCACAAAGGCCCAGGAACGCGGCGAGAGACTGTCCCCGCACTTTCCGAAGGCGGGCAGCATGAAGGTCGGAGACCGCTCTGTCGTATCGGTCAAGACGTCCAGCAGAAACGAATCCACCGCATAAGTCACCAGCCCCTGCCTTCGATAGATATTCTCCTCAAATTCCGTCGCGCGAGCGAGCGTATCGACCGACTCGGAACTTGAAAGCTGCGCGAGCAGTTCGGACAATAGCCTAAGATAGTCGCCGGATTCGTACTCGGCGACTGCCAGTTTCGCCGCACGCCCGCGTGACAATCGCTGCCGCAGAAAGCGCACCAGGGCGATCTCAAGGGCGCTGCCGACGACGGACAATTCCGCCGTCGTGGCCTGCATCCTTGTCGAACCTGTGATGGCCATCGGTCCTGTCGTCAAATCGATATTGGTGATGCGCGGCTCTTCGATCACCTCCCGCGAACGTTCAACATGACGGCACAGCAACTCGGTCGGATTGTTGTAGACAAAGAACACCCTCGCCCCGGCATCGAGCCCTTCCCAGGCCGTGCCTATGACGAAAGGCGTCTCGCCGCCCTCGGTAATCGCGACGACTACGTCGCCCGGCCCTGCGCCCCGCTCTCTCAGTTGGTATCTCCCAAAATCTGGGAAATCCTCGTACCCTTCGACCGATTTGATCAATGCAAAATCCCCGCCGGCCATCACACTGAAAACACTGTCGGCCAGATTAGGGCACTCCTCACCAAATGTGCGCCAGAACCGCCGCCAGGCAGCTTCGAGAAGGATGCTCAACCGCCCCGTCGCCCCGCAACCGGTGAAGAATATACGCTTGCCGGTCTGCATCGCTTCGCCAAACGCCTCGATGAGCTGCCTGTATGAATCCTGCCCGAGCACCTTCTCCATCGCTGGAGGAATATCATCATCAACCGACTGCAAGAGCCGAATCGCCGCCGGCAAATCGACTGCCGCAGCCTGCGAGAGCCTTCTGGTCTTCGGATGAGATGACTCTGTCAACAATTCCCCCAACCGAAACGCCCCTTCCCGATTCAAGAATTCTTCGGCTCTCTCAGTTGCGTCTGCCATCATAGATCTCCAGCACTCATATACCCAAGGACAGTATTCGTACCATCTTGGCGGGGCAATGTAAATACACTTTTGCGCGCCAAGTGCGTTGCGGATAGCACCAGGCAAGTATATAATTCGTTCCTGACAGTCACTCTTAGCAAGACTTGACACTGGTGAGTACAGGACTCGGTAGAAGTGAGCAGGTTTATTCAAAAAACCGTAAGCAGGGGCACAATGCGAGCTGTGGGTCTGATGTCGGGGACTTCTGCCGATGGTGTTGATGTCGCCATTGTCGATATCGCCGGGCGAAAGGTTCAATTGCGGGCTTTCGAGATGTTTCCTTACCCCCCTGCTCTGCGCAGGGAAATCCTTCGCCTCTGTCGGCCCGAGTCGGCCCGGCTGGATAATATTTGTCACTACAATTTCGTTTTGGCAGAAGTCTTTGCCGGCTCGGTCATCAAGCTATGTTCCAAAAGCCGAATTTCTCTTAGCTCAATCGACATGATCGGCTCACACGGCCAGACGATATATCACATGCCTCATGGCAGACGCTATGGCCGCAGGGCCATAGGTTCGACTCTGCAGATAGGTGAACCTTCCGTAATCGCTCAGCGCACCGGTGTCACGACGGTTGCGGATTTTCGGCCTCGTGACATGGCCGCCGGTGGCGAAGGCGCTCCACTCGTGCCGTATGCCGACTATGTGTTGTTCAGCCAAGATCGGGTCACGCGCGCCGTGCAGAACATCGGGGGGATCGCCAATCTCACCTTCATCCCGCGTGGCTGTAGGTCGGATGAAATCCTGGCCTTCGACACCGGACCCGGTAACATGGCGATAGACGGCATCATCCGTCTGGTCACGGCCGGCAAGCGGAATTTAGACCGCGGCGGCAAGATGGCGGCACGAGGTGTCGTTGACGACAAACTGCTCGGTGAGATGCTCAAGCATCCGTTCCTGCGGCGTCGCCCGCCGAAATCGACCGGCCGTGAAGAGTTCGGCGCCGCGTTCGCTGAGCGGATCCACCAGCGTGCCGTCAAGAAAGGACTGTCAGACGTCGATATCGTGGCTACTGCGACCGCGTTTACTGCACGCAGTATTGCACAGGCATATCGCCGGTTTCTGCCGGCTATGCCCGACGAGATGATATTGTGCGGGGGCGGAGCCCATAACAGAACGCTGGTTGAAATGTTGCGTGGCGAGCTTGCGGACGTTAAGATGCTGTCGACCGGCGACTTCGGCATCAATGTCGACGCCAAAGAAGCGGTCTCGTTTGCAATACTGGCCTGCGCGACGGTAGCGGGCATACCTAACAACGTACCCGGAGCCACCGGCGCCGAACAGCCGGTTGTTTTGGGCAAGCTGATACCTCAATGACAAAAAGACCGAGAATCCTGCCGACAACCGAAAGACGCAACCGCGCCAGCAAGAACATCGATCGACTCTCGACACAAGAGATCGTCGATCTGATCGGCGCCGAAGATGCGACAGTCCCCGACGCAGTGGCCCGACAGCGCAGGCAGATCGCCGCAGCGATCGACGTTATTGTGTCACGTTTCTCCGAAGGCGGGCGACTGTTCTACGTGGGAGCAGGTACGAGCGGCCGGCTGGGTGTGTTAGACGCCTCTGAGTGCCCCCCTACCTTCGGCGTGTCACCCTCGCTTGTACAGGGCATTATCGCGGGCGGACGCGGCGCGTTGGTTCGATCGGCCGAAGGAGCTGAAGATTACCCCGAAGATGGTGCGGCGGCGATAGACAAACGCAAGGTTCGACCAAAGGACATCGTGGTCGGCCTCGCCGCCTGTGGTATGACACCGTTTGTTCATGGCGCTCTAAAGCGGGCACAGAAGATAGGTGCGGCGACCATTTTTGTCACCTGTGCGCCCGAGGCTGTCGAGCATATCCCTGCTGAAATTATCATCAATCCCGTAGTCGGGCCCGAAGTTGTCACCGGCTCGACCCGAATGAAGGCCGGGACCGCCACCAAGCTCGTACTCAACACACTCACCACAGGGGCGATGATCAGATTAGGCAAGGTCTACGGCAATCTCATGGTGGACCTGAAGGCAACGAATGAGAAACTTCGGGACCGCTCCGTGCGGATCGTTATGGAAATGACCCAACTGAACCGGCCGCGCGCCGCAAGACTACTCGCCCGCGCGCAGGGCAAGGTCAAGGCGGCGATTGTTATGCACTTTCGCCGGGTTGATCTGATTCGCGCGCTGGCGATTCTCAAAGAGAACGGCGAGTTCCTGCGTCCTGCCATTTCCCAGCCTGAGGAGCCAGCATGATTGGCAAACGCCGATGGCTTCTCATCCTGGTGATCCTGCTGGCGCTTGCGGCGCCGTGCGCCGCGCAAGGTGTCGACGAAGCGCTTGACGAGATCGCCGGCAACTTCACTGTCTGGGACTGGCTGGTCATCGTTGTCTATCTGATCTTTACGACTGTTCTCGGTGGGCTGCTGGCGGGCAAGCAAGCCTCGATGAAGGACTTTTTCCTGGGCGGTCGGCGGCTGCCCTGGCCGGCTGTCTGCGGCTCGATCATCGCCACCGAACTGTCGGCCGCGACCTTCCTCATCGCCCCGGCCATCGTCTTTTCCCAAGGCGGGGACATGACGTACATCCAGCTCGCCTTCGGGACCATCGCCGCCCGCTTGATCATAGGTTACTTCTTCGTTCCCGTCTACTACCGGCGCGAGATCTATTCGCCCTATGAATACATGGGCCACCAGCTCGGCCAGCGCGTCCGGGGTATCACCACCGGCCTGTTCATGATCGGCGGCATCCTCGCCCAGGGCGCCCGCGTCTACATCGCGGCCAAGGCACTCCAGGTTATCACCGGTACGGACACGGCAACCTCGATCATCATCATCGGTGCCGTCTCGATCGGCTGGACCATCATGGGCGGCATCACCACGGTTATCTGGACTGATGCGATTCAGTGCATCCTGTTCACGCTGGGTGCCATCGCGGCGCTGGTGTTCGCGGCGACCACGATCGAGGGCGGCCTGGCGACCATCGTCTCGGAAGCCCACGCTGCCGGCAAGCTCCGCGTCATCAATTTCAGCATCAGTCCTAAGGAAGCGTACACGCTCTGGTGCGGTTTGATCGGCTTCGGCGTTTTGACCCTGGCCTCGCACGGCACTGACCAACTCAACGTCCAGCGCATGTTCACGTGCCGCAGTGCGGGCGATGCCCGCAAAGCAATCATCTTTTCGGGCCTCTCGCAAGTGCTGACGTTTCTGCTGCTGTTCGTCGGCGCCGCTGTGTACGTCTACTACCGGCACGTCCCGCTGAGCCCGGCAGAACAGGTGGTCGTCGATGACGACTCGATGAAGATATTTGCCATCTACATCGTAGATTGTCTCCCGCCAGGGCTTTCGGGGCTGCTGATGGCGTCGATATTCGCCGCCGCGATCTCGACGCTCGACTCCCTCCTGGCGGCCCTGTCTCAGTCGACCATCTCGCTCCTCTACAAGCCGTACATCAAGCCCCGAGCCTGCGACCGGCACTACGTCCGGGCCTCGCGGGTTATCGTGGTGATCTGGGGTGTCCTGGTGACGGCGTTTGCGATTTCTTGCGATACGATCGCCCAGTCGTACGCCGACCTGATCCAGTTCGCGCTGGCCATGGCGGCCTACACGTACGGCGCATTGCTGGGCGTCTTTCTGCTGGCCTTCCTGCCCACCAGGCGCGACGACCTGGGCCTGATGTGGGGCGTGCCGCTGTCGATGCTCATCGTCTTTGCCCTGAACTGGCACGAGAGTACCCTGCGGTGGGTCTTCAGTATTCCGCAGTGGATCGTCCTGATCGCCTGCCTGATCCTGCTTGTCCAGGCCGTCCGCCACCTCCGCGCCCACCCAATGCGGATCGTCTGCGTTGCTCTGGCAATAGTACTCGTCCTGGTCATCTCCCTGGTGGTTGTCGGTCGAACGCCGGAGGGCGAGCCCATACACTTGACGCTCGCCTGGCCCTGGCATTTCCCCATCGGCACAGCTATGACGCTGGTTCTGGGCTGTCTCGTCGGCAACAAACGGCCATAGAAGCCCCGGCTGTGGTTGGGGGCAAAATTCCAACGATGATCACAAGCACAATTGTATGTGTCATAATGTTGATCTTGATAAAACTGGACAAGATCAATCTGGCCTGGAACTGGCTGATCGTGCTCGGGACTGTCATCACCTTCGTCCTGGGCTTGTGCTTCGGTTCGGGCAACCGCCAGGCCCTGAACAGCCAAACAAGACCTGAACGTTTATCCGCTCATTCTCCTGAAGTTCTTCTACTCCTTCAGGTATCTTTATCAACGCCTCCGCATTCGTCTGAGATCGAAGACGACTGCCCTTTTCGACGGGGCTGACAAGAAACTGCCCGGAATCTTCTTCAATCGTCGCGTATAAGAACTGGGTCCAGTCCTCCTGTCCGCTCACCGTCCTGATGAGAGTCGCCGTCTTGTGCTCGAAAGGGTCCGGCCGTCTGCCCGACAGATGAAACAAGCCTGGCAGCGCGATCTGCAGGAAAGCCATTTCGTTGGAAGGCGGGCCGCCGGGAAGGCAGAAAACGGTCTTGTCGTTAACCAGGATCAGGGCCACGGCCTTGCCGGGTCCGATTCTAACGCGATGAAAAATAATCTCTCCACCGGCGTCCTTGAATACCTTGACGGTCAAATCTCGATCGCTCTTCCAGGCGCCGCCGCTGGTGAGCAGAACATCGACGCGTTCGAACATGCCCTTGGCAGTCCTCGAAAGATCCTCGATGCGGTCGCCTACCACCGCAACCTCGGCTTCCATTTGAAAATGTCTCAGCCATGCCAGTAGCGTGACAAGATTGCTGGCGTAGAGTTGCCCAGGCTTTAGCGGCCTGCCAGGCGCAACTACTTCGTCACCGGTGGCAATGATCCCGACCCTTGGTTTCGGATAGACTGAAACGGTGGAAAGCCCCCCCGCAGCCAACAGGCCGGTCATAGCCGGGGCGATAAGCTCTCGGCGTGAGACGATTCGCTCGCCCTTGGCGACGTCAAATCCCTGTTCGATTATATTTTTTCGCGGACCGGCATCTCGATGGCACAACACCCAATCGCCCTCTTCTTCCGTAAACTCGTTGGGGATCACTGCATCGGCGCCGGGAGGAATCACCGCTCCGGTCATGATCTTAACCGCAGTTCCTGGTTTTGCCGTCGCCGACACCCCGCCGCCGGCAAAGGACGAGCCGCACACCTTCAGTCTGACAGCTCGGTCCCGGCACGCATTTTTCAGGTCCGCTGAAACCACGGCATAACCATCCTTAGAAGATGTCGACGCAGACGGGCAGTCGGCGTTCGCAATGCAGTTCTCGGCCGCCACCAATCCTCCAGCCTTACCGACTTCAAGTTCCACAGGCGCAAGCCTTCTCACGCGGTCCAACATTTGAGACAAAGCCTTCTCAAGGCCTATGTCGTATTCTGCAGGCATCTGTTACAGACCCTCATGGCTACTTCGACCATTGTTTGGCTGATTGTACTGTCAGAGCATTTGCATTCAAGAATAGTTTTGCATTCGGCGCAGTATTGACACAAAATACAGATATACATCAACATTCACCTTGGAAAGGGCTGGAGCATGATACGGAAAGTATTGTTGGTCACTGCATTGCTGATACTCGTTTGTTCGGGCCGCGCGCCGGGTGTCGAAATCGAGTTGTGGGACATCTTCGAGCTGACGCTGCAGGGACCATCGGCCGGAAATCCATTCGTCGATGTCACACTCAGTGCGGAATTCAGCCATGAGGGTGAAGCCTTCAAGCCGGCGGGATTCTATGACGGCGATGGGACGTACAAGATCCGCTTCATGCCCAACAAGACAGGCAAGTGGACGTATACGACCAGGAGTAACCGCAAAGAACTGGACGCCAAGAAGGGCAACTTCACCTGCACAAAGGCCGGTCCTGAAAATCATGGCCCTGTGCGCGTCCGCGACACGTACAAGCTGGCCTATGCCGACGGCACACCGCACTTCTCTGTAGGGACAACCTGCTACGCCTGGGTGCATCAGGGCGATCAGATGGAGGAGCAGACATTGGAGACGCTTGCCAGCGCGCCGTTCAACAAGATGCGGATGTGCGTGTTCCCGAAGTCATATTCATACAACAAGAACGAGCCTGAGTACTATGCCTACGAGGGGCAACCTGCGAAAAACTGGGATCTCAAGCGTTTCAACCCGGCATTCTGGCATCATTTTGAAAAACGCGTGAGGCAATTGCGCGACATGGGGATCGAGGCGGATATCATAATCTTCCATCCCTACGACCGCTGGGATTTCAAGAAGATGGGACACGAAAACAACCTGTTCTACCTGAAGTATCTCGTCGCGAGACTTTCTGCGTATCGCAACGTATGGTGGTCGTTTGCAAACGAGTTCGACCTTCTGAAATGGCCCACGGAACATTGGGATCAGTATATGAAGCTGGTGCAGCAAGTCGATCTGTATGACCACCTGCGCGGGATACACAACTGCCGGACGTGGTACGATCACAGCAAGCCTTGGGTGACACATTGCAGCATACAGACCAGCGATTTCAAATCGGCCGGGAGCTTCCGCGAGAAATATCGCAAGCCGGTGCTTTATGATGAGTGCAAGTACGAGGGTGACATCCCGCAAGGCTGGGGGCATATCAGCGCCGAGCAGATGACGCGGAATTTCTGGGCCGGTTCACTGGCCGGCTGCTACGTCGGGCACGGCGAGACCTACAAGCATCCCAAAGACCTGCTTTGGTGGGCCAAGGGTGGAGTGTTGCGAGGCAAGAGCCCGGTTAGGATTCAGTTCATGAAGGATATTATCGAGGGACTGCCGTACCAGCAAATGGAGCCAGACTTCAGTCATCATCCTGAGATTTGCATCCTGGCCAAAAAGGCAGAATGCTATCTGCTGTACTTTGCAGGCAAGAAGCAGGTAACGCTTGATCTGCCCGGGGGCAGGCCTTTCAAGGTTGACGGCATCGACACGTGGGAAATGAAGACTTTGCCGATAGGCTCAGCCGGGGCGGGCGAATTCACTTTCACACCGCCCAAGCAGGACTACGCGATCCGCCTGACAAGATACGGCCCGGGTGAGAAAATGCGCCCGGAGGCCAAAGCCAGAGCGGACAAGGCCGAAGGCATAGCCCCCCTGACGGTCAGGTTCACAACTGCGTGGAAGCAGAGGCTCCGCTGGGACTTTGGCGATGGGCGTAGCTCAACCGATAGATCGCCCGTCCACACCTTCGTCAAGCCAGGGGTATATACTGTCACCCTGACTGTTACGGACACCGATGGCTCGGTGGGCTGCGCTACACTGCCGGTGAGTGTGGATCGTAATTCGAAGGATCCGGTCGTCAAGTTCGGCTTTGCCGACGGCGATTACCCACAGGTCACGCTGCACGGTGGAGAGGTCACCAGATCGCCGGACGGCTCCTACGATCTCGGTTCCGGCAAACCTTTTACGTGGATCAAGGTCGGCGAAGAACCGATGCGAGAACTGGAAGGTGCGCGGTCATTTACCATCACCGGCTGGCTCAAGGCCTCCGGCATGAAGGTCGGCTCCGGAGGTAACAGAATACTCTTTAGCCTGCAACACAGTCGCGCCGGCATCGATCTGGTCCATCATGCAGACGGCGCGATGCGGCTGGCGGTCAACGAATGGCCTGACAGGATCAAGAATGACAGTTCCGGTGGCAAGGTAAAAATTGGCAAATGGGTGTTCTTCGCCGTGACATACGATGCATCGAAGCCCAAAGACAATGTCTGCTGGTATTTCGGGGATGAGAACACTCAGGCGGAACTTGACCGCAAGACCGATTACAACAACGGCTCCGTCGATGAGGGCAGCGCGAATCTGGTGATCGGTAACTTCAACAAGACTTTGCAGGGCGCCGGGCTGGACAGGCAATTCCGCGGGCAAATTCGGGCACTTCAGATTTACGCCAGTCGCTTGGGCGGGCGCGGGGCACTCTCGCTCGATAGAATCCGCGAACTGCAAAGAATGAAGTGACATTCATCACCCCTGAGCTTCAGGAGAAGATTCACATGAGATCGATGTTCACCAGGTTCGTGCGGCTTTCGGCGCTGAGAATGCCTCTCGTACTGCTAACCATGTGTTCTATTGCATTTGCCGGTGCCGGCGACAAGAAGAGACTACTGGTTCTGACCGACATCGGCGGCGATCCCGATGACCAGCAATCTATGGTCCGGCTGCTGCTCTACGCCAACGAGTTTGATCTCGAGGGCCTGATCGCCACCTCGGTTCGCTCCAAGGTCAATCCGGATCAGATATACGAGCGAATCGAGGCTTATCGCGAGGTCCGTCCCAATCTGGTCAAACACAAAGATGATTACCCCACGGCTGAATTCCTGCGAAGCCTGGTTAGGACCGGCGTAAAAGACAGGAATATGACAAGTGTCGGCCGGGGCAAGAGCACGAAAGGATCGAGGCATATAATATCTGTCGTGGACAAAAAGGACGACAGGCCTGTTTGGATCACTGTCTGGGGGGGCCCTACCGACCTTGCCCAAGCCCTGTGGGATGTTTCGCATGATCGCAGTAAGAAGCAGGTCGACGCGTTCATCTCTAGGATGCGTGTATACGACATCGCCGGCCAGGACGATTGCGGCGGCTGGATATGCCACAACTTCCCCGACATATTCTGGCTTCGCAGTGTGGACATGTTCCAGGCAATATCGGTGAGGATCGCCCGGCCGTTCCCGCCACATGTCACCGGGCCTAATCTCGAAACCTTCACCACCGAATGGGTCGCAAACAACGTCCGCAATCACGGTCCGCTCGGCACGCTTTATCCCGAGCGCAAGTGGAAATACGAAGGCGACACACCCGCCTACCTCCACCTGCTTCCGATAGGACTCAACGATCCCGAAAGGTTCACGCACGGCGGCTGGGGAGACAGGTTCAATATCGTCAAGACTAAGAATCCCGCGACATTTAGCAAGAGGAATACAGAGGCCGAGAAGAAATACCACGATTTTGAGATGCACACCGGGGCGAGAGACACCTGGCACTACAGGGGCGAAACTTACAACAGTCACTACGCAAGTTTGTTCCGATGGCGCGAAGCATTCCAGAATGACTTTGCCGCCCGCATGGACTGGAGCATGGCGGATTCATACGAACAGGCCAACCACAACCCAGTGGCGGCATTCGACAATGACACAGGTGGCGAATACGTAAACCTCAAGGTCAAAGCTGGCGACAATGTGGAACTCTCGGCCGCGGGCAGCAGCGATCCGGACGCCGATGAGGTATTCTATCGTTGGTTTCACTACCCAGAAGCCGGCGACAAGCCTTACCAGGGCAAGATCGCTATCAACAACGCAAACCGTGCATATGCTGGTTTCGTGATGCCCAAGCTTGGGGCCGGTGAGGAAATACACATAATCCTGGAAGTCAAGGACACGGGCCGCCCTGCTCTTTACCGCTACCGTAGGATCGTTCTGAAACAGTGAGCTGAGTCACACACGATGAATCGCTCTCTTGAAACGGTCCATTTATCTCTTCCTCGTGCGAGCGCGTGCG
>CAZLTY010000086.1:0-17198 GCA_964562575.1 uncultured Pirellulales bacterium | reverse complement strand
CGTTAAGGAACGCATCTTCCGTAATGTCGCCTGCCTTCAACAAGAGAAGGTGTGATCCAACGTCTTCAAGCAGTTGCTTCAGTTCTTCGATCCATGGGATAACGACATTGAGGTAGTCTTCCTTCGTCAAGGTATTCGTTGACGTGTGTTGTGCTAGAAAACTGTAGCTTTCACTCCAGTTAACGATTATGTCGTCCCCGATGTTCTCGCCCTTCAGCGGTAATGGGCGTGCTGATTCATCGAGTGAGTCATGTATCCAAAGACTGCGACAAATGTGGTTACATCGGGCTTCGTCTTCAGCGCTGGGATATACGAAGGTCCAAACGACGTGCGCTTCAGCGTCACCCCAACGCCCCTCGACCCAATGATTGCGATGATACCGACGTTTTGCCCCTTCCGTGCTCACTTGGCGAACAATTGACGCGATTTCAGCCTTTGACGCTGTCCCGTTTACGACCACCTTGAAGGAGTATCGTTTGGCAAGTCCGTGGCTGACGTCCTCAGTCTTAAAGATTGTGTACCGATCGGGTGACACTAAAGGCGTCAGCAAAGCCGTTAACTGCGGAACGGACGAAGCGTCAAGAATCTGAGATAGAGGGATATCAAATCTGTATCCCTTGCCGGTCGAGGTTGCGGTTTCATTGGTGACAGCTTGCCAATAGATCGTTTGATTGTCTGCGCCGCAAAGACAAATGATTACGGGCAAGGCGTGGTTCAGCCAGTAGTCCACATGATCTGCGTCAGCGCGGAAGACGATTGCTGTCTCGGTACGCTCGGACAGGTAGCTTCGCCCAGTTTTGATTTGAATTCCGAGCAGTTGTCCTGTCGGTCGCTCCGAGGCGATGAGTTCCGCGTGGCCGTCGATTCCGTAATCGCTCTCCGTTTGCTCGCGAAACGCGAACCCCAAGGACTCGAAGGTACCCATGGCCAATGCCACGCCGCATCGATCTGTACGTTCGGTTTCTTTAGCTTTCATGGGCGGTACAAGATGACGTTGGTCGAGCGACATAACAGGATATATGCTTTTACTGTCAATACCGGATACACTGACCAAAAAGTTCCTTTTGACCACAAAAACACTGATGAAATAGTGTACTTGTTAATCTGTAAACACGCAATTATGAGTATTAACAGTAAAACTCGCCAATGCCGAGATTAGCACGAGTGAACTGCGAAGGGTGGAGAGTAGAGGAAGTTCGAAGAGTGAAGGGTGAAAGATCAGGCATTGGCTCTTGTCTTCTTGATGATAATTGTCAGGATAGCGATCGGTTGGTTTCTCACCTCTCTCTTCACTATTCTCCATTCTCCCTTCATCCTTTCGTGGCCTACGGCCGCGCAAACTCCGTCCCCCTCGGGCGCAAAAAGAATCCCTTTCTTTAGGTGTCAACGGTCTGAAGATCAAACCGCGCGACCTAACCCTGTCCGGTACAGCGCAAAAGATGCAATCTCAAGTAGTATGGGCAGAACACTCCAGCACCTATAGTATATCTCGTTGCTAAATTGTACTTCCCTCGGACCTACGAATTCTCAAGACAATTCTATCTGTTAATTTGGGTAAGTCAAATCCAAAATTGTAGTCTGTTATACCCTTCACGGTAGTAAATTCCCGCGAGTAAGATCATACACTGTTGTCGACCGAGCTCATTTATTGCGGGCGCCACGGCTGTGGGCCGTCACCTTTAGGACGCAGGAACTTCGCATCGACTTGGCTGTACCAGTCATGGAGCCTTTTACGCATCCGCTTGACTCGCTGCGGATACTCGAGCGCCAGGTCCTTGCGTTCGCCTATATCTTGTTTGAGATTATATAGGTGAACGCGCCCGTCTTCAAAACGCTCGATGAGCTTCCAATCGCCCATGCGGACGGCGCCTCCAGGAAAACCGCCCTGGTTGGAATAGTGCGGGTAATGCCAGTAAATGGCATCGCGGTCGATTCGTTTGCCGCCTTTGAGTAAGGGCACCAATGATACGCCGTCCAGATGTTGGTCATTCTTTGCCGGCAATCCGGCCATCTCAAGAATGGTCGGATAGAAATCCGTGCTGACTACCGGGACGTCGCACCTTGAGCCGGGTCTTGTGACACCGGGCCAGCGGACCAGGAAAGGTTCGCGGATACCACCCTCGTACAGCCAGCCCTTGCCTCCACGCAGCGGCAGATTAGACGTCGGTGAACCCTCGCTGGTTGACAGCCCACCGTTGTCCGACATCAAGATGACGGCTGTGTTGTCAGCGATGCCGAGTTCCTCCAGCTAGTTCAGCACGCGGCCGATCTGCTCATCCATCGCCTCGACCATCGCGCCGTACACAGCGTGACACTGGCGGATGCGCACACGACGCTCTTTGCCCCCGGGCCAGACCTGTTCTTCCGGACCAAACTCCGTCGCATCTTCGGCTAACAATTTGTCCCTCTTAGCCTGGTACTTGGCAACAAGGTTCTCACGGCCCTGAAGTGGGGTGTGAACCGAATAGTAAGCCAGATAGAGCAGGAAGGGCTTGTCCTTGTATTGATCCATGACCGCCAGAGATTCATCGGTCAGCACCTTGGGAAGGTGCGAACCTTTCGGGTAGTCCCCCAGCCGTGGATTCTCAAACGGTGCAAAATACCCTCCGTGGGGCCAACCGGTCGCCCAGCCCCCGATGTTTACGTCGAACCCCTGGTTCTCAGGCCAATACTGCTCGTCGGGACCCAGGTGCCACTTGCCGGCAAACGCCGTCTTGTAGCCATGCTCGGCCAGGGCCTCGGCCAGGGTGACTTCCGACAGTGACATTCTGTCGTTCAGTTCGCCGGGATTGAACCGGCCTGGGCGTTTGCCGCTGAAGAAATTGGTCGCGTCGACGCGGGAGGGGTACCTACCCGTCATGATGCTGTAGCGCGTCGGGCTGCACACCGGATTGGCGGCGTAGCCGTCCGTAAAGTTCATGCCCGAATGCGCGAGCCGGTCGATGTTGGGCGTCTCATAGAAGCAATGGGGATTGTTGGCGCCAAAGTCCATCCATCCGAAATCGTCAATCAGCAGGAACACGAAATTGAGAGGCTTCCTGTTGCCCGCAGAAGCCCTGGCAGATGCACCTGGGTTCAGCGATAGCGCAGCAGCGCCTCCGAGTATGCTTTTCAGGAATTCACGTCGCGTCACATTCTTCTTCATTCCAAATCTCCTTGTCCTACTGCCCCTTGAAGCACGCTATCGTGCCGTCTTCGAGCGAAATGTACAGCCGGCCATCGGTGACGGCCATGCCGTCGAAAACCGGCAGGCTGTCCAATTCATACTCGGCGAGTTTCTCACCGTCATCGGCAGAGATTATCCACAGTCTGCTACCTTTGCGCCCCTCCAGCGCAGCCAAGGGGTCACTCGGATCGACAACATCGGGCCCCCCGGCGGCAAAGAGCTTTCTGCCTGCAAGCACCATCGCGGTGAAACTCACCGCCGCGCGCCTCTTCCAGAGCGGCTCGAATTTCTTTTTCTTCCTTGACTTTGAGCTGCTATCGGTCACAGGCTTGCGGGGCACCTGCGTCTTCCATCGGCCCGCGAAAAGTTCGTATCCATTGCCGCCCGCTCGATAGGAGTGCGCCCGGTTGCCTCTTGAATATGCCGCGATTCCACAGGCTATCTTGTCATCGAACACGACAAGCTGTGCTCCCGACACGGCGCCAATCGCCCACTGCGTGCGGTTGAACCATGCGTCGTCGCGGAACCCGGCGGTGGAGAACAGATGCGGCCTCGCGGCAGAGTCGTCACCGAAGACCTTTTCCTGCCGCATGAAAATCGAAGAACCATCGCTGACCAGAATGTCGGACAGAGTGCCGGGGATGATCCTCCTGTGGACAGTCGGCAGCGGCATCTCATCCGTCTCGGGATCGGGGCTGTAGAGGGTGCGTCTGTCAATGACCGCCCCGGTGACGGGGTTGACGGCATAAAGGATGATCCCGCCGTCCAGATACGAGGACCGTCCTGCGCTCAGGTAAGCGACGTCGTCTTTTACGAGAATACTGCCGTGGACGGGCCAGGCCGATTCGATCTGCCCGTAGGCCCCGACCAGGCGCTCGCGTGGTGCCACTCGCCTGCGCCAGGTGAGTCGACCGTCGGCCTCTCGCAGGCA
This sequence comes from uncultured Pirellulales bacterium, assembly GCA_964562575.1. Classification (GTDB taxonomy): domain Bacteria; phylum Planctomycetota; class Phycisphaerae; order Sedimentisphaerales; family Anaerobacaceae; genus SG8-4. Next base: position 13,101 of record CAZLTY010000086.1, on the reverse strand, counting down.
GTACACCCAGCCATCGGCCGAGCCGAATAGGACCAGACCCTTATGGATTGTGGGCGGAGTATCGACTCGCCCGCCTGCAGTGAAGTTCCAGATTACCTTTCCGCTGCCGGCAGCGAGTGCTGTCACCGTGTGTTCGTCAATCGACGAAATAAAGACTTTGTCTGCCACTACCACAGGCGGAGTGATTCGGCTGCCCACGGGAACTCGCCACGAAGGTTTGAGCTTCTCGGAGATCGACGCCGTTGTCGAGCCACTGCGAAGCGGATCGTGACGGAACGTGGGCCAATCAGTTGGATTTTCGATTGTCAATTGTCGATTTTCGACTTTTCTATATGCGGGGCCTCGTTCGAATTGTGCGGATGGTTCCTGATCTTCGATTCTTGCTTGTCCGGCCGGGGCCAGGGCGTAGTAGCCGTTCAGTTTGGTTTCTATGTAGCATTCGCACGGGTTAGGGTTCAGATAGATAAGGCCATTGCAGGGGACGAATCCGTGCAGGCATCCACCGCGGGCCCAATGGTGCAGGAGGTTCTCCTCGGTTTCAAGGTCGAGGAATTCCACGCCGCGACGCGAGGGCAGCAGAAATCGCTCTGTGGCCTTGCCGCGGTAACATCGGTGGTGGTGATCGACTCTGTTCGTCTTGGCGGTCGAGAATCGTCGCTCGAGCCGGCCGGTCTTGAGATCGAGCCCGATGACTGCATAGTCGACGTCCTCCTTGTTGGGCGGTTCGTGACGTTTCATCTCAACGTCAATGTGCTCGTGTACCCAGACGAGCCCCTCAATAACAAAGACGTCCGGCTGCCAGTTGTGAGACCAGCCGCCGTACCGATGTTTCCACAGGAATGTCCCATCTTTCGCGTCGTAGGCGTACAATGTCCCCGGCAGCGTGTGCCACGATCTCATTCTGTCCATCTCGGGCTGGGCGAACAGCACAACGCCGTCCTGGTATACGAGGACGCATTGGTCGCTCATGCGGATGCTGTACATTCTAAGCTGCTCTTCGAACTGAGGCCGGCGGACGCGCCATTTCTCTTGCCCCGATTTCAAATCCAGGCTTACAATCGCATCGTGGTCCACAAAGAACACCTGCCCGCCGGCGGCGATCAATTCCAGACGCCCGAACGGCTCGGACGAATCGTACTTGGCCCGCAGCCCGCTGTATCTGCCATTTCTCCAGAGCTGACGGCCCGAAGCTGCATCGATCACGCAAACGCTTTTCTTCACCGGAGTCTTGTTGGCTTTGTCCGGTCTGCGAGCTTCCTCATTGATCGACAGAATGAGCAGCCCCTCGTCGTAGAGGATTTCGTCGGTGTTGTCTGTCCCCTCATAAACGTGCAAGACCTTACCTGTGGCCGCATCGAGCGCCGTCAGCGGAGCGTTGAAGTTCAGCGTCGCGTAGAGCCGATCGCCCGCGGCGACAATCCGCTTCGGAACGTGCGGCGGGGTATTGAACCGGCCCTTCCACTCGGTGTTCCACTGGCGCCATCCCCACTCGGGCATCGGCCGCTTCCAGAGCAGGACACCGTTGAAGGCATCACGGGCCACGAGAAACCACTTGTCGGGAAAGCTCCCATCCAGGCCCGGCGGCGCTTCGTCGGATATGTAAAACAATCGCCCCCGGGCTGAGACCATGGCGCTCATGCTCGGCACCGTATCATGATGGCGCGCCCACAGCGGTGCGGCGGCCCATTGAATCTGACGGGGAGGCCCCACAACCCGGTCGCGCGCGACTGCGTTGCCGTCCGCCGAGTGCAACCAGTGCGTCCATTCATCGATCTCAGCGGGCCAGGGCTTGGTTATTTTCGTCCACGTGCCGCCGGATTTGAGATATGCGACGCCCAAAGGGCGCAAGGTGCGCATTATTTCATCGTTTGAAATGGGCCCGGCGCTTTCCGAAACAATCAGGTTGACCATGTTGTCGGCATACGGAAGAGCCCTGCCATCCCATGTCCGTACCGACACGCTTCCGTAGAGACCGAGCGACCGGATATGGTCGCGCGCCTTCTCAACGTCACTCGCGTCAGTATCCAGACCAAGTACGAGATAGCGTTCATTGGCGCGCAGAGCGGCCGTCAGCCGACCGTCGCCGCAATCAATATGGACGACCAGCCCTCCCTTGATTCCAGTCGCGTCAAGGATTCCCAGGCCATTCTGCCCGTAACCGATCCCAACGACGGACAGGCAAACCATCAAAAGAAATCCCAAGCCAACCGGCCCTCGCATCACTGAACACATCTCATTTCTCCTTTACCATTGCATAACTCCAACAGTATTGCCGGAACTGCCAGATTCTATCATCTTGGCTAGCCAAAGGCAAACCCTGACGACACGCACGCAAACAAGGATACCGAAAACGAGGCATATCTGTTATCATGGAGCTGCAATGACTGGAAATGATTGTTCAGACGATATCTCTCGGGGCCGTCTCACACACACCGAAGATTTGCCCCTCAAAAACCAAGTGCCAATCGCGGCAAACAAGGAGGCAAGAACTAATGGTAGATCATGAAGAGGCGTGACTTTCTCAAATTGGCGGCACTGACCATGACGTCGCTTGCGCGGGCGGCAAAGCCGAGCGAGCGCAAGCCCAATGTCCTGTTCATCGCCGTCGACGATATGAACGACTGGGTCAGCTATCTGGGCGGCTATCGTGGAAAAATCCACACGCCCAATTTCGACCGACTGGCCGGGCGAGGCGTTTCTTTCACAAACGCCCACAGCCCTTCGACGGTCTGCAATCCATCCCGGACGGCCATAATGACGGGACTAAGACCATCCACCACGGGCGTGTACAGCAATGGACAATGGTGGCGTCCCGCGATGCCGGATGTTGTCACGATGCCCGAGCACTTCCGCTCCAATGGCTACAGCGTTCACGGCGGAGGGAAGATCTTCCACCACACACTGGGCAACAACCCACCCGATCTCTGGGACGAGTACTTCGCCCAGGTTCAGGATACCGCCTGGCATTACGATTATCCCGTACCGGGCCAGCACGTACCAAAGAAAGGTATTCACTGGCCCGAAGGTTTTCCCCTCAACCAAATCGAAAACGTCAGGCTTGGCAAGAGGCCGCCGGCCAATTACCGGGAATTCGACTGGGGACCATTGGACAAGGCTGATCTGGAAACCGGTGACGGCCAAATGGTCACCTGGGCGCTCGATTTTCTGAAAGAGCCCCACGAAAAACCGTTCTTCCTTGCCGCGGGGATATACCGCCCCCATCTGGCATGGTATGCGCCGCTGAGGTATTTCGACCTTTATCCGATCGACGAGATCGCACTGCCGGCATTGAACGAAAACGACCTCGACGATGTGCCGCCTGTCGGCCTCGCTATGGCCAAGGCGAGGAGGGCGGATTTCGAGCTGGTGAAGAAGACCGGCAAGTACCGCCAGGCCGTGCAGGCCTATCTGGCATCGATCAGCTTTGCCGATGCGCTCGTCGGCCGCCTGCTGGACGCATTGGAGCGCAGCGACTATGCCCGAAACACAATCGTAGTGCTCTGGTCCGATCACGGCTGGCATTTGGGTGAAAAAGGCACCTGGCACAAACGCACTCTATGGGAGCGTGCCACGCACGTCCCGTTCTTCATCGCAGCGCCCGAGGTGACATCGCCCGGCTCAACCTGCAAGCGTCCGGTCAACTTGATTGACATCTATCCGACACTCGTTGAGCTGTGCGGCCTCCAGGCCAAACCCCAACTCGACGGCCTCAGCCTTGTCCCGCTGCTGAAAGACCCGAACACGAAGTGGCAGCGTCCGTCACTGACAACTCACGAACGCGGAAACCATGCGTTGCGAACCCAGCGTTGGCGCTACATCCGCTACCGCGACGGCACCGAAGAACTTTACGATCGTGACAACGACACGAACGAGTGGACAAATCTGGCCGACAAGCCCCAGTATGCCGCAGTCAAGGAGGCTATGGCTCGCTGGCTGCCCAAGAACGATGTTCCCGGGGTGCCGGTCAAAGGAGCATACAATTTTGACCCCAGAACTTACAGGTGGACCAGGAAGTTGACTAAATGAATCGGCGCGATTTTCTCAAATGTTCTGGGTGCAGTATAGTGGTGCCTTTTCTACCGGCATCAGGTGCAGAATCTATCGAGAGCCGGCGCAATGTTTTGTTCATAGCGCTGGACGATTTGAACGACTGGATCAAAGTGCTCAATCCCGAAGCACCGATCGAGACACCGAATATAGAGCGTCTGGCCAGACGAGGGACTTTGTTTACGAATGCCTATTGTGCTTCGGCGGCGTGCAACCCGTCGAGGACCGCAATATTGACCGGACTGCGCCCGACGACAAGCGGCGTTTACGGTAATAAAGCCGACTGGCGGCGCGCCCTGCCTAGTACCGTTACTCTCCCACAGCATTTCAGGACGCACGGCTACAGGGCGACGGGAGCCGGCAAGATCTTTCACCACCACTACGGCGGCGCATTTCACGACAGAGCCTCATTCGACGATTTCCTCATGATGCCCGATCCGCCGGACGCGCCTATGCCCGAGAAGAAACTCAACGGCCTCGCAGAATACGGCAGCCGCAATACGGATTGGGGGCCGTGGCCCGCCGACGAAGCCGATGCGATCGATGTCAAGACAGCCAACTACGTGATCGAGTCGCTCTCTCGCAAGCATAAGAAACCGTTCTTCCTGGCGGCGGGAATTTTTCGGCCTCACATGCCTTTTTTCGCCCCTCAGCGATTCTTCGACTTCTATCCGCCCGGCGATGTCACAATGCCGAAGACATTCGAAGGTGACCTCGATGATCTTCCCACAGGGGCCGGGGCATTGCTTGGTTCGAAGAAGTGGTTCTTCTCCGAATTGATGAAGATAGAGAAAAAGTCACCCGGCACATGGAAGGAGGCCGTTCGAAGTTATCAGGCATGCGCGACTTTTGCCGACGCCCAGGTGGGGCGGATTGTGGACGCGCTCGAAAGAAGCGATTACGCCGACAACACGATCATCGTGCTGTGGTCCGACCACGGATACCATCTGGGAGAGAAAGAGCACTGGGAGAAATTCGCGCTATGGGAAAAGACCAACCATGTGCCATTCATTGTTGCCGCGCCGGGCGTTACCCGCGCCGGCTCGCGATGTAAAGAACCGGTCAGCCTGATCGATATTTATCCGACCCTGATCGAATTGTGCGGACTCAGATCCAAGGACGAATTGGATGGTGTGAGCCTCGTGCCGCTTCTACGAAATCCGAACGCCGCCTGGGACCGCCCTGCTCTGATGACGTATCAGCGCGGCAACCACGCCGTTCGGAACCAGCGATGGCGGTACATTCGGTACGCCGACGGCACCGAAGAACTCTACGACCACGACAGCGACCCTGACGAATGGCACAATGTGGCGGGCCGGCCCGCAAACGCCAAGACAATTGACCGATTGAAACGCTGGCTGCCTACGACAGAGGCTTCGCCGGCTCCTGATATGAAACGCCAGAAGAAGTGAAAGCCGGCCTCTGCGCAGCTACTCGCTGTTGTCGAGGATCGTCATGAAGGCTTCCTGCGGTATCTGAACATTGCCCACGCTTTTCATGCGCTTCTTGCCTTCCTTCTGCTTCTTGAGCAGCTTCATCTTGCGCGTGACGTCTCCGCCGTACAGCTTTTGTGTAACGTCCTTGCGAAAGCCTTTGATCGTCTCTCGCGCAATTATCTTGCCGCCAATCGCAACCTGCAGAGGAATCTCGAACTGGTGCCGCGGAATAGCTCGTCGCAATCTTATGATCAGCCTGCGCCCTCGGGCCTCGGCCTTGCTGCGATGAACAATCAAGCTCAAGGCGTCGACTGCAACCTTGTTTACGAGAATATCGATCTTGACAAGGTCGCTGGCCTCGAAGTCGGTGAATTCGTAATCCATCGTCGCGTAGCCTCGGCTGATGCCTTTGAGAAGATCATAAAAATCGTACACGATCTCAGCCAGCGGCGCCGTATATTCGAGCATGACTCTGGTCGGGCTGAGATAGTCGGTCTTGACAAGCTTGCAGCGCCTGGACTCGGCAAGTTTCATGATCCCGCCGATCGTATCGGTGCCGGTAATGACTTCGAGGCGAACGAAAGGCTCGCGAAGTTCTTCGATGTGATTGGGCTCGGGTAATTGTCCCGGTGATTCGATCCTCTTGACGGCACCGTCCTTTGTCACGATCTCATAGCTCACCGTCGGCGCGGTCTGAATGACCTCGATGTCATTCTCACGTTCGAGTCGTTCCTGGACTATCTCCAGATGGAGCAGGCCGAGAAAACCGCACCTGAAGCCGAAGCCGAGCGCAGGCGAATTCTGCGGACTGAACGAAAAACTGGCGTCGTTGAGAGTGAGCTTGTCGAATGCATCACGCAGCGCCGAATACTCGGTGTTGTTACCCGGATAGAAATCTGAGAAGACCATCTGCATCGGGGCCTTGTAGCCGGGCAGAGGCTCAAAAGCGGGTTCGGCCTGGTCGGTAATCGTGTCGCCTATCGTTACATCGGCCAACTCGCGGATATTCGCGATGACGTAGCCGACCTCTCCGGTTCCGAGCTTCTCGACGGCAGTCATCTCGGGTGTGAATTTCCCCAGCTCGGTGATGATATAGGTTCTGCCGCTGCGCATGAAGCTGACCTTCTGCTTTACATTTAAAGAGCCGGCAAAGACTCTGACGTAACAGATCACGCCCCGGTATTGGTCGCAGTGGCTGTCGAAGATCAACGCCGCGGCCGGCTCCTCCCTCCTGTCGGGCGGCGGCGGAAGAAACGTCACTATCGCTTCGAGAAGCTCATCGACTCCCACGCCGCTCTTTGCGCTTATCTTGAAGCTCTCATTGGCGCCGATTCCGATAATATGATCGATCTCCTCGGCTACCCTGGGCGGATCTGCGGCCGGCAAATCGACCTTGTTGATCACGCTTAGAAGCTCAACGTTGTTTTCAACTGCAAGATAGGCGTTAGCTACTGTTTGGGCCTCGACACCCTGGCTGGCATCGACCACAAGAAGCGCCCCCTCGCAAGCTGCCAGCGCCCGCGAGACCTCGTAGTGAAAGTCAACATGTCCGGGCGTGTCGATCAGGTTCAGCATGTACGTCTCGCCCTGGTGCTGATAACTCATCGTAACGGCAGATGCCTTGATGGTTATCCCTCGCTCACGCTCGAGATCCATATTGTCGAGGAGCTGATCGACCTTCTCGCGGTCGGAAATCGTGCCGGTCAGCTCGAGCATGCGGTCGGCGAGCGTGCTCTTGCCATGATCGATGTGCGCTATGATCGAAAAATTTCGTATGTACTTGGTATTCATCCTATGTATTTCCAAAAATCGCCGCAATCATCAAGAGACAACTATCTGATCAGGGCGAAGCATTGTTGACAAATTTCGTATTGGCTGGCATCACCAGCCCGGACAAATTCAGATTGGAATGCCTGGAAAGCCCCCATATGTGCGAAGGGATCATTCGAGATAGGCCCATTTGGCATCACTCTGAGGCCGGTACCAGAACTGCTTCCAGTACCGCTGATCCGTTTCAAAAACGTCGATCGGATCCCGGCTCAGATCGAACTCCAGCGGTAGAACGCCGAATCTCTTCATCTCTCGGACGTACTGTTTATTCGGCTTAAACTCCCGCGTCCCAAATCTCGGCACATCCTCCAGCCGCTTCTTTTGTTTTTCGATGGCAGCCAGCAGAGCTCTATAGGCGATGTCGTCTTTGCCGGCGAACGCCGATGGGCAGGTGCCCCAGCCGCCCGCCTCCTTAGGAAGCGGCCCCAAAAGCAGTGGTGACAGCTCCGGACGCGATAGATTCAGCAGGACATGTCCCGAGAAGCGGAAGTCGTCCTTCTGCACGATGCGTTCATGCGGAGCCATCCCCAACTCCTTCACGATCTTCCTGCGCTTCGCATCCGGCATCGTCAGAGGTAACTGGGGAGCATCGCCGTCGCCCTTATGACACGTCCGACATCGCTGGTTCATCCCGGCAGTGGCGAAAACGGCCCATGTCATGTTGTCCCGGCGCTGGTCGGCGGCGTTGCGCAGCCCGGCGTACGTTCCGGCGTACGGCGCACCGCTTTCGAGCCACATCCAAACGGTCCGCCATTGATCGGGCGTAACGGTGACATCGTAATGAGAACCGTCGATCTTGCGCATAAGCTCGCTCGCCGACGAGCCAATCGTTCGCGGCCTCTGGTTGCCATGACCGTTGCGGCCGTCCGCAACCTGGTTGGTTGCCAGAAGCACGTAGTAGGCCATCGACCAGCAATAGCCGAGGTCCTCGGTCAGAGATACCTGCCCCTCGCGATCCTTGAAGTTGTGGCACGAGATACAGTGCTCGTCCAGTACGGGCTGTACGTGCTTTCGAAAGTCGATCACGTCCGGGAGCCCCTCGAACGACTTGATCCTGCTCGGCTGGCGCTTTAGCGCCATCAGGGTGTTATCTCCGGCCGAGGCAACGGGTGACTGCATGCGCTGCTCGTGGCATCCGACACAGCCGAGCGTCTCGCCCGGCATGACGTTAGTGAAACTCTGCATCCGCTTGACTGACATGCCGTCGGCATCCAGAGCGACAAACAAAACTGCTCTTCCCACGGGAACCTCGAAGTACGCCGAGCCGTCCGCCTCAACGGGCACGGTCCCGAGGACGCGTTCGAGCATAAATGTGCCGAGCCATGAAGTGAGGTCCATTCCCCCGCTGAAATTCACCGGCTTGGGTAAGGCCTCTAACACTAACAGTTCCTTGATCTCGCCCCGTTTGATTCCTTCCATATTCCGACCGATGTAAACATCGGCCAGGACCATTCGCCCGGTTGATTCCTTCTCATCGCCGCGCTCAGCAATAATCCGCTCCCGCGGGCGCGGCCTCACAGGGATCGGCTCATGCATGTTCGCCTGGCCTTGGTATGTCAGCAGCGGGACAAGCTCACCAGAATGTGTTCCGAGAATGATCTTCTTGTAAGAGGCTACCAGAAAATGGCTGCTGCCGATGGGCGCAGGATCGTTGAATTGAGGTTTGGGCGTAATGCGACGTAAACCGCGTTTGTCGTCCGGGCCGTACTTGGCTTCCATTGTGCAGACATACCCGCGATGATCGGTTCGGCCGTGGCCTGGAGAATCGATCACGAGCAATTGGTCGGTTCCCGGGATCGGCTCGGGCTCGATGTACAGCGGATAATGCTCCTGATTGCCGAAATACGCGGCGACATTGCTCCCGTTGGGGTTCATCGTCCAGAAATGGTGATACCCCACCTGGGAGCGGTCCACGTATTCCCATCGGGTATAGAGGATGCGCCCGTCCGGCAGAACTGTCGGAGTATTGTCGTGCTCGAGATTGACAGATAGCGGGCGAAGGTTGCGCCCGTTCCTGTCGCAGCGGAAAAGTGTGCCGACCTGGGTCATCCAGCAGCCGACCCAGCGTTTGCTCCGCGTCGAGACAAAGACGATGTCGTCGTCAGGCAGGTAGGTCGCCTCGAAATCATCGTAAGGTACATCGGTTACTCGCCTCAGGCCCGTGCCGTCGATTTGCATCTCGTACAGATTGTAGTAATCCGAGTCCGGTCGGCGGTAGGAAAACAGCACAGTCTTGCCGTCATAATGGAGTTGCGGATCGCGGATGCTGCCGCCTCTGCCGTCGAACAGAATCCTGACCTTACCGGCGGTGACATTGAGTATGTACAGCATGCTCTCATCGGACTTGCCGTTGCCGGAATAGGCTTTCTTATTTTCGTCATCGCAATAGTATCCAATGTTTGCGTACCAATGACCGTCATCGTAACTGAGCCTTGTCGTGAAGATCGCCTGGTCTATGCCCAATTGAGCAAGGCGCTGCAGACCCTGCCTGTTCTGGATGATCTTTTGTGAGGCGAGAGGCAGAACATCGGCGGCATCAGTGACGGCCGTCAAACACAGCCAAAGAGCCAAAAGTGACACGATCATGTAGGGCGGGGCTTGCCCCGCCGAATCGAGCTTCAGAGCGCTTCCTGGTGGAGCAGACCCCAGTCTATCTTGCTTGGCCATGACATACTCCTCATTTGCAGACGCCAACAATCGTCATTCTTCTTCTGTGTGAGATTGTACCAGTTTTGCCTCGTTTTGGCAAATGTTGAGCAGCCATTCAATCGGAGACGCCCGCCCCCCGGATGGTTTCGACCCAATGCAAGGCTTTGACATTGGCGCCGTCGGCGATCTGATGGCGGCAACTGAAACCGCAGGCGACCGTAACCGTTCCAGCCTCGGCGCTGCGCACCGCCGGCAACAGACGGTCCTCGCCGATTTGAGCGGAAAGCTCGTAGTGCTCTTTCTCGTAGCCGAATGAGCCCGCCATGCCACAGCACCCGGAATCAACCTCGGATACGGAGATTCCCGGTACGCGATTGAGCAACTGCTTCATAGCGCCTGTGCCGAAAAGCGACTTCTGATGGCAGTGGCCGTGGATGAGGATCTTCTCGAAGGGCGATGTGAATTCGCACTTGAGATTGCCATCACTGACCTGGCGAGCCAGGAATTCGTCGATCATCATAACATTTTCTCTGATGCGCTCGCCCAGTTGCTCGTCGTCGATCAGATCGGGCAGATCATCAGTCAGGGCCGAGCAGCAGCCCGGCTCGCAAACCACTACCTTTAGACCCTGCCCGATGTACTTGTCCAGATTGCGAAGAGTCTGCTCGCCCCTGACTCTGGCGTCTCGGAGAAAGCCGTGGCTGATCCTGGGCCTTTGACAACATCCGGCACGGGCCAGAATCACCTCGTACCCGCAGGACTCCAGCAATTCCACGGCAGAAATGCCAATCTCAGTCTGATGATAATTCATGTAGGTGTCATCGAACAGAACGACCTTTTCGCGAGCCTGCCCGTTCGGTTGGCAGCGCGCCGCAAACCACTTGCCAAACGGCACGGCAGCGTATCTGGGCGGCTTGCGCCGGCTGTCAAAACCTACGATCAGTTGGAGAATGGTGCGGAACAGCCAGGTCTCCTGAAGGAAGTTTACTATTGGAGCCTTTCGCCCGGCCATTATTCGGGCCATCGTGGTCGAGCCGGCGATGATTCGCTCTCTGAGGCTGACGCCGTTCGCATCGTGGCACTTCTGAAGAAACTCGCTCTTGAGCCGGGCCACGTCCACGTTGCTGGGGCATTCGGACTTGCAACTCTTGCACGAGAGGCACAGGTCCATGACCTCGAAGACACGGTCGCTGGTCATCCCGTCGGGGCCGAGTTGGCCCGTCATCGCCAGGCGCAGGGCGTTTGCCCGGCCGCGTGTCGAGTGCTCTTCGTCGAGGGTTGCGCGATAGCTCGGACACATGGTCCCATCTCGTTTCTGCCGGCACGCGCCCACGCCGGTGCACATCTCCACGGCGGCGGCAAAGCCGCCGTCCTCGCGGTAGTGGTATTCGGTGGATTCGACTGCTGTCTTGTAGTCGGCCCCGTAACGCAGGTCCTGATCCATCGGATTGGCATCGACGATTGACCCAGGATTCATCAGGCCGGCGGGATCGAAGAGTCTCTTCGTCTGCCTCAACGCATCGTATACCTGGGCGCCGAAGAACCTTTCCAGGAATGGACTTCGGACGCGGCCATCACCGTGCTCGCCGCTCCAGGCGCCGCCATGGCTCTTTATCAGGGCGAAAGCATGTTCGGCGATCGCCTTCATGAGGTCGATGTCCTCCTGAACTTTGAGATTCAGGACGGGTCTGACGTGGATCGTGCCGACGCTGGCGTGAGCGTACATCGCCACCCGAACGTCGTGCTGCTTACAGAACTCTAACATCTGATCGACGTATTCGGGCAGCGCCTTGATCGGAACACAGGCGTCTTCGATAAAGGCAATCGGCTTGCGGTCGCCCTTGACGCCGAGCATCAGCCCCAGGCCGTTCTTTCTGACGGCCCAGACCTTTGCCTGCTCAGCCTGCTCGGTTATCACGGGCCAAGCGTATCCGAGTTTCTTCTTTTTCAAATCCGCGGCAAGTTTCTTGCTCTTCTTCTCGGCCTCTTTGGCTGTGTCGCCAAAAAACTCCACCACGAGAATCGCCTGCGGGTCGCCCTGGACAAAACCACACAGCGGTGCTATGCCGAGGTTCTTGCGGGCCATGACGATCACGTCGGCGTCAAGTATCTCAACGGCAGACGGTTTGTGCTTCAGGATCACCTCAACTGTGCGAATCCCTTCGATCAGCTCGGCGAAGTGAACGGTGCACAAGGCCTTGTGCTTCGGCAGCGGCTCCAGATTGAGCTTCGCTTCGAGAAATATGCCAAGCGTGCCTTCGCTGCCGACCAGGAGGTTCGTCAGGTTCCAGCGGTCGGTGTTGACAAAGGAATCAAGGTTGTAGCCGTTGACGCGGCGCATCACCTTGGGAAACTGCTTGGCGATCTCGCTGCTGTTGTCGTCAATAATCTTCTTGAATCCCCTGAGTATCTCCGCTTCACGAGCATTCGTCGATTCGGACCCGGCCCGGCGGTCGTACTCGTCAAGCGTAAGTTCTTCCAATTCCAGAGTCGTCCCGTCCGAGAGCAGGACTTTGCCGGCCAGCACGTGATCGCACGTCCTGCCGTAAACGATGCTCTTTGTCCCGGAGGAGTTGTTGCCCATCATGCCGCCGATGGTAGCCCGGCTGCTCGTTGCCGGATCAGGGGCGAAGAGCAGGCCGTGTTGGGCAAGCTCGGCGTTAAGTTCGTCCAGGACAACCCCGGGCTGGACCCTGACCCAGCGCTCCTCGACGTTCAGTTCGAGGATACGGCTCATGTACTTGGAAAAGTCGATGACCATTCCTTGCCCGACTGCCTGACCTCCCAGGCTCGTGCCGCCACCGCGGGGGACTATTGTGACATTGAACGCTGAGGCGGTTTTCACTGCCGCGCGCACGTCAGCTTCATCGCGAGGAAGAACAACCGCCATAGGCGTGATCTGGTAGAAGCTGGCGTCGGTGGCGTAGATGCCTCGCGTGAGCTCATCGAAAGAGACATCGCCCTTGACGCGATCACGAAGCGCCCGTTCGAATTCTTCAAGTTTTGCCTTTTCCACTTTGCCACCTCGAATTCAGAATCTGTCGATGTTCAGTGCTCCCGATAGAAATTTCCCGTTTTTGCGCGGGTAAGTAGCTTCACAGTAATAGACTATGGTTTTGCCCGCGGGAATTTACTACCC
>CAZLTY010000085.1:9393-17236 GCA_964562575.1 uncultured Pirellulales bacterium | reverse complement strand
TTCGAACCGAATACCTCCGTTACTGATTCAACCGGTTTGTTCATCTTAAAACTCCCATCATTTTCTACACCATCATTTTCTGTTGCTTTGCCTGTTGGCTAGGCCACAACCACTTCATGGATAATAAGCAACAGCCGTGCCAAATCCGGAAAAGACATTTCGATTGCATATAACCAGTTATTGCACAAGCAGTTACAGATAGACAGGTAATTTGCCGAGGATTTCTCAAATCTACATTTTTGTAGCTTGACCAAGACCTCTTATACAATTGTGTATATGCGTTAGAACCCACGAAAGGACGAACCCCGCCAATCAAGGCGGGGCTCGCTTTCAAATGCCCAACAAGCGGGCACAGAAAATGATGGCAAATCCGGACGCTGCGCCTCCGGCATCCGTCTCTGGCCGGATGCCTACTATCCAATCGCCTTGTTGCCTTCTTCACCGGTTCTTATTCGCACGCATTGCGGCAGGTCCAACAGAAAGATCTTACCGTCGCCGATCTGCCCTGTTCGCGCGCCTTTAGCAATGGCTTCGATCGTTTCATCCACGAAGTCGTCATTCACAGCTATCTCGAGCCTGACCTTCTTGAGCAGGTTGACCTCGAACTTGATGCCTCGATAGCTTTCTTCATATCCTTGCTGCCCACCGCAGCCTAAAGCGTTGGTGACGGACATCTTGAAGACCTTTGCGTCATAAAGGGCCTTCTTAACGTCTTGCAGTTTATGTGGTTGAATATATGCAATTACAAGTTTCATCGAATCACCTTCTGATCTTGATTGACTATTGCCTCAACTGGTGCTGAATATCTGGAAGCCGCCATAGGCTTCCATACCGTGCTCGCCGATGTCCAGACCTCGCAGTTCTTCTTCCCGGCTGACTCTCAAGCCTACGGTCATATCAATCAGCTTGAACACTCCCCACATACTGACAACCACAAAGACTATAGTGGTAACGCTGCCCACCATCTGAATTCCCAACTGCATCGGATTTGCGCTGTAGACAAACCCGTTGTGCTCCAGGCCCAGTGTAGCCTTGCCGAAGATGCCGACGCACAGCGTGCCCCAGACACCGCAAACGCCGTGAACGGGAATAGCTCCCACGGGATCGTCGATCTTCAGACTGTCGAGAAGCTCAACTGCCCTTACCACTATGTACCCGGCGGATGCACCGATGACCAACGCGGCCCAAGGATCAACAAATGCACACGGCGCCGTAATGGCCACTAATCCCGCCAGGGCGCCGTTCATCGCCATGGACAGGTCGGGTTTGCCGAACCTCATCCACACCGTGACCATCGCGGCAATCCCGCCTAACGCCGCCGCCAGATTTGTGTTGATCGCAACTCTCGCGATCCCTGCGCCACCCGAGACACCGAGTGTCGAACCGGCGTTGAACCCGAACCACCCGAACCACAGAATGAACACACCCAGCGAGGCCAACGGGATACTGTGGCCGGCCAATACTTTTGGCTTGCCGTCAAGGCCGTACTTGCCTTCTCTGGGCCTGAGCATCCTTGTGCCTGCAAGAGCGGCGAATCCGCCGACGGTATGGACCACGGTCGAACCTGCAAAATCCGCGAAGCCCATGCTGGAAAGCCATCCACCGCCCCATATCCAGTGTCCGACGATAGGATAGACAATCGCCGAGATGAGAAACGAGTAAATCAGGTAGGCCTGGAATTTCATGCGTTCAGCCATTCCACCGGCGACGATGGTCGCCGCCGCTCCACAAAACGCAGCCTGAAACAACCAGAACGCATACAGCGGCAGACCGTCTTTGGTTTCTTCAAGCCCGAACAGGCACCAGCCATCGAGCCCCATAAAGCCGTTGCCGTCACCGAACATCAGGCCGTAGCCAATGAGAAAAAAGCCCAGCGAGGCCATGCAGAAGTCGAGGAAGTTCTTCGTTAGGATATTGCATGTGTTCTTGGCCCTGATAAAACCAGCCTCCACCATCCCGAAGCCGGCCTGCATAAAGAACACCAGAAACGCTCCGAGCAGGACCCAGACCGTATCGAGGCTCTGTTTGACCTCTTCAAGGCTCAAGCCTTCCTCGCCGGCTAATACGCTACCGTTCAGCACGGCCGACAACAGAAGGCCCGCCACGCACATTCTCCACAAATCGATTCTGGTACTTCGCTTTTTCGCTATCACTTCTTTAGTCCCCTACTGGCCGAAAGAAAACAACTCGGCGAAACAGTTCTCGAAACCGGATACCGCCCAACGGACTTCACCGGATCACGACAATATCAAATCAGCAAGCCGTGTGCCAATATCCGACACCGAGCCAAAGATCCCTTTAACCCCCTCTACGCTAAACACTTATCCATCCCCACGAGAGAAGCTCCATTTTCCCACATTTCTACATTACCGTCGATTTCGCCAAACCAAACTACACTTTTGTAGTTCTTGCATAACAGGGGCAGGCCCTGCCTGCGATGGCAGGGCCTGCTTTTCGGCCCACGAGGGCGCGAAGTGATAGCGCTTCGGAAGTGACAAATACGTCTATCCTATCGCCTTACTGCCTACCTCACCCGTACGTATCCTCACGCACTTATCCAAGTCGGTAACGAAGATCTTTCCGTCTCCAATCTGCCCGGTCCTGGCGCCTTCGATTATGGCCTCCACCGTCTTGTCGGCAAATTCCTCATTCACGGCGATCTCAATCCTTATCTTTTTAAGAAGATTGACCTCGAAGTCCACGCCGCGGTAGCTTTCGTGATAGCCTTTCTGTTCGCCGCAGCCGAGGGCGTTCGTTATCGACATCTTGAAGACTTCATTCTTGTACAGTGACTGCTTCACATCTTGTAGCTTGTGCGGCTGAATATATGCTGTTATTAGTTTCATTGTTATGTCTCCCGAACAAAATGTCAAAGATCTACGTGGTCGTAAAGATCTGGAACCCGCTGTACGCTTCCATGCCGTGCTCGCCGATATCAAGGCCCTTGAGTTCTTCTTCGGAAGTGACGCGCAGACCGATTGTCTTCTTGATCACGGTGAACAGCAGGAACCCAAGGCCGAACGCCCAGAAGAAAGCCGCTCCGGCACCGAGCAACTGTACGCCCAACTGCTTGAGGCCGCCACCGTACAGAAGGCCGCTGTCGGTATTGAACAGACCGACAGCAAGTGTCCCCCAGGCACCGCAGACACCGTGTACACTCACGGCACCAACCGGATCGTCGATCTTCAGCCTGCGGTCGATAAACAGCACGCTGCCAACCACCAGAGCGCCGCCGATGGCGCCGATCAAAATCGCACCGATCGGAGAGACCCCATCGCATGGAGCTGTGACCGAGACCAGGCCCGCAAGCGCGCCATTGAGCGCCATCGAGGCATCAGGCTTTTTCATCACCACCCAGGATACGCTCATCGCTACAATCGCACCGGCAGCCGCAGCTAAGTTCGTGGTCACGGCAATGTAGCCTATCGAACCGTCACCAGTGGTCGTGCTGCCCGCATTGAATCCGAACCATCCGAACCACAGAATGAAAACGCCGAGCGCTGCCAGCGGTATGTTATGCCCCAGGATTGCCTTTGGCTTTCCATCCGGCGCGTATTTGCCTATACGAGGGCCCAAGACTATCGCACCTGCTAACGCCAGCCACCCTCCTACCGAGTGCACAACCGTCGAGCCGGCGAAGTCCAGGAATCCGAGTCCTTCGAGCCAGCCGCCGCCATCCAGCAGGCCACCCCAGGCCCAGGAGCCGAAAATCGGGTAGATAAACAGTGTTATAGCAAAGCTGTAAGCCAGGTATCCGACGAACTTGGTCCGTTCGGCCATGGCTCCGGAGACAATGGTCGCTGCGGTCGCAGCAAAAACCGTCTGGAATATCAGGAACGTCCAGTTCCAGTCTGACCCGGGTTCGACCCCGGACAAACCAAACAGTGTCGTGCCGAACCATCCGTTGCTCTTGCCGAACATCAGGCCAAAACCGATCAGGAAGAACGCTATTGTCCCGACGGAAAAGTCCATCAGATTCTTCATCAGGATGTTCACTGCGTTCTTGGCCCGGGTGAAACCCGCCTCGACCATCGCAAAGCCTGCCTGCATGAAGAACACCAGGAACGCCGCTATGCACGTCCAGACAATATTGACGTTCAACTGCAACTCTTCCTTCGCTGCCTCCACTGCTGAGGCCACCTCGCCGGATCCCTCGGCCCCGGAAACCGACCCACACGAACCCATCAATAACAACAATACAATCGGAATTACTTTACTCGCCATGTCTCTTTCCCCTATTCGAAATATCACTTCTAAAATCCCGCCGAGAATCCTATACCGGCAACAATATTGTCGTCTCTGCTCTTACCGTAGGCATCTGTCTTGCGAATATCATCTCCGACCAGGGTCACATAGTTCACACTTGCCGAGAAACTGAGGCCTGCCAGCTCAAATGGAAAGGCAACGGTCAGCACCAAGTCGTTCATCTCGCCGCCGATTGTGCTGCCATCCGGTGCCGCGCCCCAGTAGAACTTGTTGTAAGCAGTGTTTCCCCACCCGAGGGTGGCGCCGATATCCATGCCGACCGGCGTGTCGGGGCCAAGCTCAAAGACTTTCTCGAAGCTGTGTCCGACGCCCACGGAGATATACGCCCCGTCTTTGGTTTCGTCCACGTCACGGTAGACCGTTACTGACGGACTGGCCGGTACATCCACGCTCAGCCCCGCGTACAGCTCGGTTGTGTCATCGGCGGCGCCGTTGACGGGAAAGTCATAGTTGATCATACCCACCGAGTAGCCCAGGATATCGATGCCGGGGAACTGTCCTGAGTAATCGAGTGTAAGGTCTATCTCGGAGAACTCGCCGTTACTTCCGTTCTCATCCGTCATATCCAAATTGCCCCAGAACGATGCGCTGAGGCCGCCGTACGAGACTCCCACGCCCGGCTGGAAGACCCAGTCATCGACCAGATTCTGTCCTCGCCAGATGTACTTATCAAAGAAGCCAGCGCTCAGGTCAAAGCCGATTTCAGCTTCGCCCTCACCATATGCCACGCCGCCAAAAAATCCCACCACACTTAACACCACTACCAATAGCTTCGCATCTCTCATTGAACCAATCTCCTCTTAACTCTTGACCGGCTTCTACTTTCATTTCTCAGAACAGCAATTACTTCCAGTTAACCGAAGACAAACGCACAGATTACATTAGGCAACGGACGTGCCAAGCCGAGAAGAATTTCCAAATAGAGATGTAACTACTTTTCGAACCAATGTTTACAGCAATTCGGCAAGCCTGCCCCCAGTACCTCGTTGCCTACATACTTGTAGATATTATCCATACAGATAACAATTATGTAGTTTTGCTCCAAATAGAAGCAGATCCTGTCTGTTTTGGCTGGGTCTGTTTCCCGGCCCGTGAGGGCCCGAAGTGATAGTTCGCCGGAAGTGACGAAAACCTCTATCCGATTGCCCTGATCCTCGTTGTTAGCCCAAGAGGTGGCGACGTTTGCAGAATTTGGCACTTGACAGGCATCATTGGAAATCGCACAATGATATCAGTGGCTTCTAAGACTCGCTTTCAATAGGCTCTTGGAGGAAGGTAAGCAATGGCTTTCGTCCAGCGTTGTCTTCTCAAAGTAAGGCTAAGCAGGGGTAGGTGTGCGCTGTGACAATATCAACAACTCTGAAAGGGGAGCAGGATGAAGAAGAGAATTGTGGCGTTATTGGTTTTGGTGTTGTGTATGGTTGTGGAGGTTGCGAAGGCGGATTTTACCTTCGGTACTCCCACTAATCTCGGGCCAACTGTCGACAGTTCAGGCTGGGAATTGAGCCCAAAAACTTCCGCTGACGGCCTGTCACTCTACTTCACCTCGAACCGGCCCGGCGGGTATGGCTTGGGCGACCTATGGGTCGCGACGCGCGAAACGATAGACGACGACTGGGGCACGCCGGTTAATCTCGGAACAACTTTCAACACTTCGAGTTGGGACGAGGGACCGTGCATCTCGACCGATGAGCTGGAACTCTACTTCACTTCCCAGCGACTCGGGCTCGATTTCTATAACCTATACGTGTCGACTCGGACAAGTAAAGACGAGCCCTGGGGTGTGCCGTCTAATCTTGGGGCAGTTGTCAACGATGGGCTAGCCGCTTTCTCAGACATATCGACGGATGGCCTGTCGCTCTACTTCACCTCCGGCCGGGTTGGCGGATTCGGGCATTATGACATCTACATATTGACTCGGGCAACGAAAAATGACCCGTGGGGAGAACCGATGAATCTCGGGCCGCCTGTCAACGGTCCATTTGAAGAAGCTACACCGGACATTTCGGCCAACGGTTTGGCTCTCTTTTTCTGCGGCGTACGACCGGGTGGATATGGTGATTACGACTTATGGGTAACGACACGCCCAACGACGAATGAAAATTGGGGCAAGCCAGTGAATCTTGGCTCAGAGGTCAACACGGCTTATTTGGAGGCTGCACCGCACATTTCGGGCGACGGTTCGACCCTCTACTTCCACTCCAATCAACTCAGTGGAGGTAGCAATTTTGACATTTTACAGTCGCCAATCGAACCAGTCGTTGACCTCAATGGTGACGGAATTGTCGATGCTCAAGACATGTGTATAATAGTAGACAACTGGCATACGGAGAGCAAACTCTGTGATATTGCCCCGGCACCTTTGGGCGACGGATTTGTCGATGTACAAGACCTGGTTGTTCTTTCTGAGCATTTGTTTGAGGAGTATCCCCCGGCAGAATCTGTAGAAGTCAGTGAAGATGATAGCGGCAGACAGGTCGAGCTTGAGCGGGGCCAGATACTTGTCATTACGCTCGAGTCAAATCCCTCCACCGGGTATCGTTGGGAGCAGGCCGAAAACAACGAGTCTATCCTGGAGCAGATCGGCGAGCCAGAGTTTAAGTCATCCGAGACTTCTGATCCTCCGATTGTCGGCGCCGGCGGCAGGGAAATTTTCCGCTTCAGGGCCGTAAGCGCAGGACAGATGCTCCTTCTATTCTTCTATCATAGATCCTGGGAAGATGCTGAGCCTTTGAAAACCTTTTCCATTCAAGTAGTAGTACCCTGACCTGACAGGAGCGCTGGGTCAGATGTACTTGGGGTGAATGTTATACTTCTTGATCTTATAGCCCAGGATGCGTTCGGTTGTGCCTAATTCCTGTGCGGCCTTTCGCTGCTGGCCATCGAATTTCTTGAGTGCATCGACGATAAGCTCCCTCTCGGTGTTGGCAATTATCTCCGAAAGTGATCGCTTGATCATTGGCTCGGTCTTCTTGACCATTTGGAGCGACGGCGGCAGATGCTCGGAACGGATAACCTCGCCGTCACACAACAGGACCGCCCTCTCGATGCAGTTCTCCAGCTCTCGAATATTGCCCGGCCAATGGTAACTTGTAAGCATCTCGATCGCAGGCGTCGAAATGCGCGAAATGTTCTTGTTGTTCTCAGCGGCCAACCTATCGAGGAAGTGGTCTGCCAGCAGCATGATGTCGTCCTTGCGCTCCCGCAGCGGCGGCAGGTATATGGGGAAGACATTAATCCGATAGTAAAGATCCTCCCGGAAGACGCCCTCCTTAATCTCGGCCTCCAGGTCTTTATGCGTAGCGACAACGATTCTGACCTTCGTCTTTATCGTCTCGATGCCGCCGACCCTCTCGAACTCCTTCTCCTGGAGCACGCGCAGCAGTTTTATTTGCAGGTTGAGTGAAAAATCGCCGATCTCGTCGAGGAAGATGGTCCCCCCGTGCGCCCTCTCGAACCTGCCGATCTTTTTCTCTGCGGCGCCGGTAAAAGCCCCCTTTTCATGACCGAAAAGCTCGCTTTCCAACAGGGTATCGGGCAGCGCCGTACAATTGACCTTCACGAACGGTCTGTCAGC
>CAZLTY010000085.1:0-9374 GCA_964562575.1 uncultured Pirellulales bacterium | reverse complement strand
AGTGAACAGCGTGGGCAACGAGGTCTTTGCCCGTCCCGCTTGCGCCGCGAATGAGTACCGTTGCGTTGCTGTTGGACACCTGCTCTATGAGCCGATAGACATCCTTCATCGCATTGCTGCTGCCAACCATATTGTGGATGTTGAACTGACTTTTCAGCTCACGGCGCAAACGCACGTTCTCATCTCGAAGCTGCTGGCGGTCGGACTCTACGAGCCTGTTCAGCTTC
This sequence comes from uncultured Pirellulales bacterium, assembly GCA_964562575.1. GTDB lineage: Bacteria > Planctomycetota > Phycisphaerae > Sedimentisphaerales > Anaerobacaceae > SG8-4. The sequence continues at coordinate 9,147 of CAZLTY010000085.1, read as the reverse complement.
ACCGCCTGAGCGATCATCGTGGAGATGATGTTCAGCAGTCTGACATTTGCCTCAAAATCATCCTTGGCGTCGCTCTGCTTGTCAACGCTAAGCGCACCAATCGTACCGCCCTCCAGCTTTATCGGCACACAAAAGAACGCCACCCGCCTGCCCTTTTCCTGCTTTCTCGCCTTTGTCTTGTGCAGAAAGCGCGGGTCTTTGGAAATATCGGGCACGACAATTTCCTTTCCGCTCTGGACGACGAGCCCCGTAATTCCCTCGCCCACCTTGTAGCTGCCCAGACTCTTGGATCTCTTGCTGAGCCCGTGGGCAACGCTGACATTTATCGTTTCAGTATCCGGATCCAGCAAGGTTATGGTCCCGCGCCTGAGTTTGAGGTGAGTGTCGAGTAACTTGAGGATAGACGTCAAAGTCTCTTCGAGATCGAGTGACTCGGCGAAGGCCTTTGATATGTCGCCCAACAACTCCGCTTCTCTGGCAAGTTTTGCTTTCATGACAAATTCTCCGCTAAAAAAACAGGAAAAGGCATAACAACAAAATTGTAGACATTCTATATGAGTGTACAATTATGTGGCTGGAATACAAGCAAAAAAGACGCACGCGTGCCCTCAACTTGAAGCCGCAACGGTCAGAAAGAGGCAGCTATCGGTACGTGGAGCCGCGCCGCTGATTTACTTGCCCGACAGCAGTTTGAAAGCAGCCTCGCCGCCATTTATGAGGTGGATCAGAGGCTGTGGCCTGTCAACGCCCTCGATGAACTTTGGCCTGGCAGCCCAGGGCGTGACGCTGAGCACACCGGTGATATCCATCCAGTGCTGCATCCGGGCGACCGGCAGATTCCAGGTCATGTGGAGGTGGTTGGCCGGCGGGTATTGTTTGTACTCGACCATGCTGGCATATTTCGGAACGACAAACGTGTGGGGCCAGATGGGTGTGGTCAGCTCACACATCGCCTTGGCAAGTTTGGCCGGCACCTCGGTGGTGACCGCCTCGTCCCAGACCATGCTGAACAGACCGGCGGCGCTGCTGTAGGCCAATCTGGCCGCGATGCCTTTGATGCCCGCAGGGGTAAGAAGATTGACGGCGTTGCCACCGCCTGGGAAGTAGTTTTCCTCAGCCAGGGGAAGTGAAATGCCGGACATGATGTTCTTGACCGAAGAGCCGGGCACATTGGCCCAGTCGAACGAGGCACTGCCTGAGTTGTCACCATCCACGAGACCCTTGTTGTAGTAGTCCGCCTTCTTATCCAGCTTCTTGACGCCGATCTTCTTGGCAAGCTCTTTTATCTCCCACGCCTCCCAGACCTTCCTGAAGTCCATGAACAGAGGCGGATTTCCGCCGGATAGATACGTCATGAACAGCATCGTTAGAAGTCCCTGCACGTCAGCTTCGGTAGCGAAAGGCATCGGGGCCTTGCGCCCGTCATGGTCGAAGGTCGAGTTGAACAGACTTTCCATCACGTCGGCGACCGGCAGCGGAATACCACGCAGATCGCTGCCCCACTCCAACTGGCTCATGAACCCGCCGCCCACGGCGTTCAAGTCCGCCATCAAATCGCGAACGATCAGGTACATCCCAAGAGACTGATCGAACCGGTCGCTGTCGGCCCGGTCGCGAAGCTCCAGCCGCTTGCCGATATGCCTGTTGATCCAACCGCGCAACGCCTTGAGCTCCTTTTCACTGTAAGCCTTCTTGGTGAGCATGTCGGCCAGAAGCTTCATATCCAGACGCGTGATTTCCAAACCGAAGGTGTTTCTGGTCGGAAGAATGTGCGCCAGGGCAGTTTCCATCCCCATGGAGTCATGACCGAGGACCATGACTCTGCGTCCTCTCAGCGCAACGGTCGTCACGGCCGCGTAGCACCAGTCGATCAGGTTCTTCGCCGTCTGCTCGGTCATTTCGGGGTTCATTCCGGTGTCAGGCCATGTTCCGACGTTGAGAGCGGCCAATCGCCCATACTGGCTGATGGCGCCGTTGAGCGCATGCGCGTAGACCACGCCTGGCTTTGGTCCGCTGTTGCCACACGTTATATTGATCGGCGTATTCGGCGGAAACTGCTGCAGTACCGAGATCGCAGTAAGCTGAGGGAAGGCCCACGTATCGGGAACGAGAACCAGAATATCCACACCCGCTTTGCGAAATTGCTGAGCGACTATGTCGGCCTGCGCCTCGCCGTCAACCAACACGGTCGAATACACCACCGGCACGGGCGTCTTATCGGGCAGCACCACCGCTGAGCTGATCGTATCGGCGGCCATCTTCGCAATATTCTGACAACGAGCCCGGCTCGCATCGCCAATCCGCGGGTCACTCGTTGCAAAGACACCAATAACCGGAACCTTCGGCGTCGCTTTTCTTATGTTCGGCAGGCGTTTTGCCTCAATTCTCTTGGCCATTTCAAACGCTCCTTCTCAGCTAATTCGCCAAGCTCAACATGCAGGATTCAAAACAAGTATCTCGTGACAATTCACTCTGTGCTTTGTCATTCCCGCACCTGCTTTCGCAGGTGTAAACTTGTCCCCGCGAAAGCGGGGAGCGGGAATCCAGAATCGCTGGCATACTGGATTCCGCATCAAGTGCGGAATGACAACTGCATGACCTACATTGACCGACCACTAAAACGCCGAAGCATCCTCCAGCAGTTTCCTTACGAAGTCCAGGAACTGGGCTGCATACGCTCCGTTGGCGACCTTGTGGTCGATGGACAATGTCATGTTCATCAGCTTGCGGACCATGATGTTGCCGTTGTCGGGCACACACGTGTCGGATATCTGACCGATTCCCAGTATGCTGCATTGGCCCGGTACGACTATCGGGATGAAGTTGTCTATACCGAACGCGCCGAGATTGCTTACCGTGATGCAGCCGCCTTCCACGTCCGTGGGGGCCAATTTGTTGCTCCTGGCCCTCTCGATCAGAGCCAGACTATCGCTGGCAATCTGCTTGACGTCTTTCTTATTGACGTCTTTGAGGATCGGCGCGACCAGTCCGTCGGGAACTGAGATCGCCAGGCCGACGTTGATCGTCCCTGCCAGTTTGATGGTCTCGCCCGCCAACTGGCCGGTCATGATCGGGTACTTTTCCAGTCCGGTCGCGACTGCTTTGATGATGAAATCGTTGTAGGAAACCTTAACGTCGCCAGCCTTGTTCATCCTGGCACGCGACTCGACCAGGTCGGTAACATCGGCTCTCACCGTCAGGTAGAAACACGGAATCTCTTGTTTCGATTTGAGCATGCGCTGGGCGGTGATCTTCTGCAGCCTGTTGAGGGGAACCGATGACCCAAGCTGAACTTCTGCGCCGGATGCCGCGAGGCTATGTGGGGCAGCGGGCGCTGACGGTTTGCCCTCGGCGGCACTCTTCACATCCTGCTCGGTGATCTTGCCGCCCGGCCCTGTGCCGGTAAGTGCGGCGAGATCCACGCCGAGGTCGGCCGCTAATTTCTTTGCCCGCGGCGACGCCATGACTCTGCCCGCCGGCTTTGCCGGCCCGGGCTCGGGCGCAGCAGGCTCGGCAGCAGGAGCTGGAGGCGGCTCGTCAGCCACAGCAGCTTCAGCGCCCGCCGGAGCGGCGTCCGGGAGCGAATCGACAAAGCTCTGTGGCACGTCTTCGTCTTCGTCACCGAGGACCAGGAGAGGCGCCCCAACAGCGAGTGTTTCATCGACTTCAACTATAATGTGCTTTACGAAACCTTCCGCCGGCGCTTCCATCTCGAGGGTCGCCTTGTCGGTTTCAATCTCAAAAATCACGTCACCTTTCTTGACCTCGTCGCCGACCTTGATGAGACAGTTGACAACCGTCCCCTCCTCCATCGTCTGGCCGAGCTGGGGTAATCTCACTTCCTTAGCCATTGATAACATCCTCACTATGTTCGAAATTCTAAATCCTAAATTCTAAACTCTAAACAAATTCCAAATTCTAATGACAAAAATTCAAAACGCCGTCTCACCCGTCGTTCCGGCAGCTCGTCACAGCAGGTCCACAGAAGTGTTTTTGTTTTGAGAATTTGCATTTTGAACTTTCGACATTGTTTAGGATTTAGATATTAGGATTTGTTATTTTTCACGCGTACTTAACATTCCATTAAACGGGAGCTATGCATTGACGATTCTTTTGACGGTTTCTGCGATTCTCTCGACGCTTGGGATACTCGCGGTTTCCAATGGCTCGCTCATTGGCGGGGGCACGTCGGCGGCGGCGAGATTCACCGCGGCCGCGTCGAGATAATCGAAGCCATGCGAGCCGTCTTCGAATTCGTACTCCATGAACTTGCCGCTGATTTCTCTGCCCGCCCCGCAGGTGCAGAAACCTTCGCTGACTGTGATCAGCCTTCCTGTCTTGCGCACCGACTCGGCCACCGTATCGATATCCATCGGCTTTAGCGTCCGCAGGTCGATCACCTCGGCGTCGATGCCGTGCTCGGCAGCCAGTTTCTTGGCAGCCTGAAGCGACCACATCGCCATTCTGCTGTAGCTGACAATCGTGGCATCGGTGCCCGGTCTCTTGATATCGGCAACGCCCAGTGGGATGATGTAATCGCCCTCGGGCACGGCGCCCAACTGGCCGTAAGTGGCCTTATGCTCGATGAAGACTACGGGATTATCACTGCGTATCGCGGCCTTGAGCAGTCCCTTGGCATCGTAGGGCGTCGAAGGCATCACGACATAAAGCCCCGGCGTGTGCATGAGCCAGGCTTCGAGCGATTCAGAATGGTGAGCCGCGATGCATCTGCCGACACCGCCTTCAGTCCGCAGCACCATCGGGACCTTGGCCTTGCCTCCGAACATGTAGCGGTTGTAGGCGCCGACGTGAACGAGTTGGTCCATCGCGATAGTGACAAAATCGACGTACATCAGCTCGGCAATCGGCCGCATGCCGCGGAGGGCCGCACCGACTCCGGCGCCGGCAATAGCAGCCTCGGATATCGCTGTATCTATGACCCTCTCAGTGCCGAACTCAGCAAGCAGACCACGCGTTGCCTGATAGGCCCCCCCGTACAGGCCGACGTCTTCACCCATTACGATGACATCCAGGTCCCGTCGCAACTCTTCGGCCTGGGCCGCGGCTACAGCCTGGCCGATAGTCATAACGTCCACGCCGAACGTCGATTTGACCTGATCTCTGGCCCGCTGGTTTGCCTCTTTCTTTGTCTTGGCAGTAGACGCAGCAATTGCAGCCTCGAAGGCGGCCGTCGCCTCGGCAACCTTCCCCGAGTTTGCCTTGTCAGATTCTACGATCTCAGCGGCATAAGTCTCATCGACGTACACGTCCTTGGCGAGATCGGCGACGTCCGGCCAGGCACTGTCTATGCCAAACGTGGTCGCCGCTTCGATTGCTTCAAACGCATTGTCCTTTATTTCATCCAACTGCGCCTCAGTGCGGAGCTTGTCGGCGAGCAGTTTCTTCCTCAGAACGATAATCGGATCTCGATCGTGCCAGGCCTTTTCCTCGGCCTTGGTTCGATATGCTCGAGGATCGCTGCGGCTGTGCCCGTACCAGCGGTATGTCTTGGCCTCGATCATAGTCATCTGATTATCTTGACGAGCCTTGGCCACGGCGTCGCGAACCGCAAGAAAGACCGCCACAACATCCTGGCCGTCAACAATCATAGCAGGAATGTCGTAGGAACTCGCTCTGACAGTGATGTCCTCGATATTGCTTGCCCTCACGGCTCCATCGACTTCGCTGCCGGAAAATGGCACGCTCATTCCGTAGAGGTTGTTCTCCACGATGGCCACCAGAGGCACCGCGAGAGTTGACGCCATGTTCATCGCTTCGTGGAAGCTGCCGCAATTGGTCGAGCCATCCCCGAAGAACGAGAGCACAACCTTGCCCGTCTTCTTGTACTTTTCCGCCAGAGCAGCCCCGACGGCCGGCGCCTGGTTGCCGCCGACGATGCCGGTCGAGCCGAGGTTGTTGCACCTGTCGACATCGGCAATGTGCATCGAGCCGCCCCTGCCCTTGCAGTAGCCGGTCTCTTTGCCCATCAGCTCGGCCATCATTTGGTTCCAATGATTCTGGCGATCCTGTTCGCTTTCGGCGTATTTATTGCCGATCGCACCGCAGTGGCCGTGTCCACGGTGGGTCGAGCCGATCACATCCCCGTGCTCGATAGCCGCCGTGGCGCCGACGGCAACCGCCTCCTCGCCCGCATAGAGGTGCGAGGCGCCCTTGATGATGTTCTGACCCAGAAGATCGAAGACCTTCTCTTCGAAGAACCGAATCTCATAAATAGTCCTGAGCCAGTCGGTCGCGTCGCCGACGGTGACCGAACCCTTGTCTATGAGCTCCTTCAAGCTCGCCTGCGGTTTCTTTCGAGTATCCTCAACACCAAAGCCCATGCCACAAATCTCCCGTTCTTGAATTTAAGATTATGAATTTTGAATTGAGAATTCTTAATTCTCCATTCTCAGTTCTCAATTCCCAAAGAAGCGGTAGTATAGCACATCCGGCTTGGCAATAGCAACCGTGAGATGGTCATTTTGCTTTTTCTTATAACGCTCCCGATTGAAGATTTCGGTTCTTTCGCGGGTAAGTAGTTTTACAATAACAGTTTATGATCTTGCTCGCGGAAATTTACTACCCTGAAGGGTATTTCTCAGAATTGGCAGTTGCGGTGTGCGTGTTTCTTCTTGATGGTCGCACACTACAGTAATAGAATCACCGACGGCTTACGCAAGACGAAACAAACTGAGGATACGGTATATGAACAACACGAAACCCATATCAACATTGTTATTGAGCATTCTGCTGACTGCGACCACCTGTCTCGCCGATGACTGGCCCCAGTTCCGAGGCCCCAACCGCAATGGGAAATCGGCCGAGACGGGGCTGCTCAAGAAATGGCCCGAAGCGGGCCCCAAACTTCTGTGGTCGGTCGATGGGCTCGGGATAGGCTTTTCTTCGACAGCCATAGCGGATGGTTTCGTCTACACAACCGGCATGATCGACGGCGAGGGATTTCTATTTGCCTACGACCTCGCCGGCAACCTGAAATGGAGACAATCCTACGGCCCCGAATGGACAGGTTCGTACAAGGGAACCCGGACGACACCAACCGTTGACGCCGGAAGGGTGTATATGTTTAGCGGCATCGGGATCATGGCCTGCTTCAACGCCAAGAACGGCAAGAGAATTTGGCAGGTGGATGCCCTGAAAGAATTCGAGGGCAAGAACATCAGATGGGGAATGAGCTGTTCGCCCCTGATCGACAGCAGGAAGGTCTACTGCACGCCCGGCGGCAAGAAAGGGACAATCGTAGCGCTGGACAAAATGACAGGCCAGACCATCTGGGCCACTACCGGCCTTGACGAGCCTGCTGCCTACTGCTCACCTGTTCTCATTGAAAGAGGCGGCTTCCGTTTACTTATCACCATGATACAGAAGTCTGTCATTTGTGTTTCGGCTGACGACGGCCGGCTCCTCTGGCGCGAGCCCTATCCGGCGCCCTCCGATACGGGCACCATCACGCCGGTCTATCACGACGGCTGCCTCTACGTCACAAGTGTTGTCAATCGCGGTGTAACGTCGGCCGGTACAATGTTCGAGTTGTCAGCGGATGACACGTCGGTCAACGAGAAGTGGAACGACCAAACGTTGGACTGTCAGCACGGAGGTGTCATTCTCCTTGACGGCTACCTGTACGGCTCTAACTGGTATGACAACACAAGAGGCGATTGGATCTGTCTCGATTGGGATAGCGGCGAGGTTGTCTACAAAACCACCTGGAACGGCAGCAAAGGCTCGATCGTCTACGCCGACGGAATGTTCTATTGCTACGATGAAGAAGGAAACGTCGGACTGGCAAAGGCGTCACCAAAAGGCTTTGAGGTTGTGAGCACATTCACAGTAACTCAAGGCTCCGGAAAACACTGGGCCCATCCGGCCATCTCCGACGGCCGACTCTATATCCGCCACGGAGAGGCCCTCATGGCCTACGACATAAAGAACAAATAGCGCTCAACATCAGGAGTATGCGATGTGAGACACAAACACGGAACGCATCCTGTCTTTGAGGTTACTTTATTTGTTTGGTCGGTTGGTCTTCCACTCGGCAATTCATGGGCGGAAGAAGTGCGGTTTAGGAAGTTAAATGGGAAATCTCGGATAATATCAAAGGGGTGAGTCATGAAAGAAATACATCGAATTTATTGGCGATTAACGTTCACGATTTTAGTTTTCATGTCGTTTCAATCAAGTGCACATACAATTCCAGACCCTAATTTGGTTGAACAAATCGCAAAAATTAAAGCCATAGATAATTGTTCCTACATGTGGTCACCTACTCCTAACCAGGGTACCGAAGAAGAGCCTGCCGACTTACTTGGGCAGCCACCTTTTGACCTTCCTGTGAATCTTCGTTTTGATAATCCTCATTGGATAGGTGTCTGGCGTAACTTATACGGATATAAATACAATGACATGGAAAAAGGACATCTAAGCCTTCTTTTTAAGGAGAAGCAACGCATCAAACGTGAGCAAGGTGAGAATTACCAAACCTGGGTTTTAGATAAATTAGGAATAGAAACTGCGTTAGTTTGGCAAAAACTCGGTTTTGGACAAACGCCACCTCGCTTTTATTGGGTCGCATTTGCAGATGACTTCTTGAATCCCTTCCCAAGCGATATAGAACCTCCAGCGACGTTGGAAAAATATACAAAAACTGTTGTGACTCCGGCGATTGAATCATTTAAGCAAGAAGGTGCAATAGCCATTAAGTTCCTTCTTCATGCTGCTTATGGTCGTCCACTGAATTTCGAAAAAGTATCCAGTGCCGAAGCGGACTCAGTCTATGAGCAGCTCCTTCAAGAAAAGGAAGTTCCAATTAGCGAACAACGCAAACTCCAAGATTATCTTTTCCGCTATATAACTCAGGAAGCTGGGCGCTTAGACCTAATAGTGCATATCCATACAGGTATCGGTCGCGGTCCATATTTCAACATAAGCGGGTCGAATCCGATGCTATTGGAGTCTGTCTTTAATGATCCTGACCAACGAAATACCAAGTTTGTGATGCTTCATGGCGCGTGGCCGTTTGTTAAAGAAGCGGGTGCAATGTTAGTCAAGCCGAATGTCTATGTTGATCTCTCTGGACATGCCTTTCTTTGTTCCACGCATGCATTGAGTAAAACGATTCGTGCCTGGTTG
>CAZLTY010000084.1:0-17368 GCA_964562575.1 uncultured Pirellulales bacterium | reverse complement strand
GACATTCAAGAGAGCGGCGATGGCAACCGCCCCGACTGTCAAACACCTAGCTTTTGTTCCATATCTTGCCCCCACCTTTTCCCAAACGCGTGATACCATATTACAGACTCCTAACCACACCAGAATTGCATTGTTCCACGACAAATCGCCCTACAAAGCGAAACTGCCCGGTATTCTACCATAGTGAGTTGCCATCTGCAAACGCAAGTCTTGGAAAAGTCGCCAAAGGCTGAGCAAGACAGACTCTCGGCCCCCAGGTGGTCAAAAAAAAACTGCCGGTCTCGGCTGGGCCAAGACCGGCAGCGAAACACACATTGCAGTGCGGTGCTACGCGAATTCCTTGTATTCGCGGTTCTTAAGGATGCCCGGCTGCGGGACGGGGTATTCGCCCTTGGAGTTGGAGAGCAAAGGAGCGGCCGAATCCATGGTGAACTTATCGGCATCAGGGGCAAACTCGTGCGGGCAGTTGAGTGCATCATCAAAGGTAATCACCTGGCCTGTGTGGGCAGCCATGCGGCCCATCGTATTGACCAGACTCGCCTCGGCGCCTCGTTTGACCTCGTTGAAAGGTTTGTCGTTGCGGATAGCGTCGATCAGATCGTCCCACTCAAGCTGATACGGGCTCGGCTCGGGCTGCGGGAACGCCCAGATCCGGCTCTCTCTGGTCATGTTGTGGCCCTTGTACGTGCGGACTTTGCCTGGATAGTGGCTGCTCGTCGAGACCACACCCACTCCCTTGGTGCCATGAACGTAACTGTCAAATCGGCCCTTGCACCCCTGCATGGCCCGGCCGTAGTAGAAGAACCTGGTTCCGTCAGGATAGACGTATTCGATTGAGTAGTTGTCGAAGTTCTGGTCGACGGCATCGCCGCGATAATGACGGCCTCCAGATGCATAGGCCTCGATCGGCCAGGCACCCTTCATCCAGGAACACTCGTCGATCTGGTGGATGTAATAGTCGTGGTACATCCCGCCGCTGGCCCAGAGGAAGCTGTGGAACTTGCGGATCTGGTACATCAGCTCGGTCATGCCATCCGGCTTGGGGCCTGTCGCGCATGCCCGGCCACCCATGCGATAGGCTCTCATTGAGACAATATCACCTATTTCGCCATCGTCGATACGCTGTTTCAGTTGCTTGCGGCCGGCGCAGTGACGGATCATCAGGCCGACGCCGACCTTGAGGTTCTTGGCGTCCGCCTGTTCAGCGAGCTTAATCATGCGTTTCGTAGTCGGTCCGTCCACTGTAACCGGCTTTTCCATAAAGACGTTGAGGTTCTTCCTGACGGCATAGGTGAAATGCACCCAGCGGAAGGCCGGAGGCGTTGCGAATATCGCGACATCACCCGGTTTGAGACAGTCCATCGCCTTCTTGTAGCCGTCGAAGCCGAGGAATTTGCGATTTTCGGGCACCTGGACCTTGTCGCCATGTCGTTTCCTGAGCCTGTCATAACTGCGAGTTAACTTGTCCTCGAAAACGTCGGCCATGGCGACGAGTTTGATCGGGCCACCCTTTACGGACAGCGCGTTGTCCGCTGCGCCGGTGCCTCGTCCGCCGCAGCCTATCAAGACGATTTTGATCTCACTGCTGCCCGCTGCGTAGACGCTCGAGCCGATTCCCGCTGCCAGGGCGGAGGTCGCCGCAATCCGACCGGTATTCTTCAAAAACTCACGCCGCGATGTGCCCGCATTCTTGCCCGATTCATTTGAACTTGCCATTCTGTCTCCTTTTCTATCTTTACTTGTCAGATCACATTTCCTAATTTCACGAGGTCGAAATCCTCCATGAAATTGGCAGTAATGTTCGCACAAACGCCGATCGACCCAGCCGCGCACGGTGTCCGGCCACGCCGATCCGCCATGATATCCGTTTGAGTGAGCGGATTCAAGTCGTTTTCCGATGAGCCTGAGAACGGTAGGATGGTTCTATGAAATGCCCACAAAAAGTGGAGATGGGTTTGCTTCACCGATTGCTCTCGATATTTTGGACAGAAAGAATCCAAAGAGAAGATTCTTTCTGTCCAAAAAATTCACCGTATTTCGGCTTGACGAAAGTCCAACTGCTAAATCTCTGTCCACTGACCGGGAATCGGCAGGGGGAACTGGCCGTTCGCATCGGCCCTGACAGGCGCCGCGGCATCGTAGCTCAGGTCGTCTAGATAGTCGCAGAACTGGAATCGGGACTGCATCATCTGGTCCCAGGTGACTTCCTGCCCCGTATGACAGGCTGCGCGACCCATGAGCGTTGTCAGGTCTGAGTAGATCGCACGCTTGACTTCATTGTGTCTTCGACCGGTTCGGATGCTGTGTATAAAGTCGTTCCACTCGTATTGCCATGGACTGTAGCGGTCCTTCGTGGGTGTCCACGAGATGTTGTCCTGCGCGATCCGCTGATCCCTGAACATGTGGACGGTGGGGGCGTGGGTTCTGCCGGAGAACTGCGCGGCGCACTTAGTGCCGTGAATGTATGTGGCGAAGTCGCTGCGCGTCTTGGCGATCCGGCGGAATCCGCAGAAGGCCTTGGTGCCGTCAGCGAACGTGTATTCCATCGAGTAGACATCGATGTTCTGCCCGTGGTCCGTGCTGTTGGGCACCCGGCCGCCCATGCCGACGACGGAGACCGGCCAAGCGTTCTTGATCCAGCAGCACTCGTCGATCTGGTGGATGAGGTAATCGACCATGTGCCCGGAGCCGATCCAGAACAGATGTATCCTGCCGAACTGCAGTTGATCCATCAGGCTGTTCGACCTGTCGCCCTGGCTCTTCATCCACCCGCCGCCTCCGAGGCGATTCGCGCGGATAAGCGGTATCTCGCCCATCTCGCCGTTGCGGATCTTGTCAATCAGCGCCTGGCGCGCCGGAGAATGACGGCACTGAAGTCCCGCGGCGACCTTGACGTTCTTGGCGTCGGCCATCTCGCCGGCTCGGAGCAGTCGATGCAGACCACCCGGATCGGAAGCAAACGGCTTTTCGAAGAAAACGTTGATACCCTTGCTGATTGCGTATTCTACGTGCACCGGACGTATGTAGGCGCGCGTCGTGCACATGGCGACATCACCGGGCCGGAGTATGTCGATGGCCTGCTTGTAGGCCTTGAAACCGACGAATTTGCGATCTGCACTGACGTCCACCTTGTCCGGGAACCTCTTCTTCAGTGCCTGGAGTCGCGGCTCTATTCGCTCTCCATGGATGTCAGCCATTGCATATAGTTGGATGGGTCCTTCGTTCGGAACACTCAGAGCATCGCCGACGGCCCCGGCGCCGCGACCGCCACAGCCGATCAGGGCCAGGCGAATAGTGTCGTCGTCGCGGGCAAAAGCGACGGGCGAGATGCTCCCGAGCACTGCAGCACCTGCGGCCGCACCGCTTTGCTTGATAAACTCTCTGCGGTTTACGCTGGATTTCTTGGCGGATTCAGTCATGTTTGCCTCCTGAATTGATGGAAATTTGCTATGCGAAATCTTTGTACTCACGATCCGTCACGATGCCGGGCTGCGGAACGGGGTACCTGCCTTTGGAGTCGGATTTCAGCGGTGCAGGAGAGTTCTCCGTCAGCTTATCCAATCCCGGCGCCATCTCGTGGTCTGAGTTGAGGATCTGGTCGTAGGTGATTTCCTGGCCTGTGTGGGCGGCCATCCGGCCCATGCTCGTCACGAGGCTGGTCTTGACGCCGCTCTCGGTCTCGTTGTAGGGCTTGTCGTTGCGGATGGCATCCATCAGGTCGTTCCATTCGTTCTGATATGGATTCTGCTCGGCCCGGCTGACTTGGGATACCCATGTCCTGTTTGCCCGGTCCGGATTCTGACCCCTGTAGATGCTGGAGGGCCTCCCGCAGTCGCCGCTTCTGGAGACGATCGCCATACCCTTCGTGCCATGAGCGGCGCTGGAGTAGATTTTGTGGCAGCCTTCGATACAACGCCCGTCCATGAAGAACTTGCTGCCGTCAGCGTATGTGTATTCCACCGAATACGTGTCGAAATTCTGATCAACGTAAGCGATGCCTTCGGGACTCGTCTTGTAGTGGCGACCGCCCACTCCCTGGGCCTTTACCGGCCAGGTATCCTTCATCCAGGCTTGGTGGTCAATGATGTGAATGTTGAAGTCGCTGAAGTTTCCCCCGCTGGCCCAGAGAAAACTGTGGAAGCGCTGTATCTGATACATCAGGTCGCTGATGCCGGGCGGTTTGGGCAGCGAGTGGAAGAACCCGATCGGTCCGTGCATCCGGTATCCGCGCTGCAGGATTATGTCGCCGAGTGCACCGTCCTGGATACGTTTGCGCAGTTGCTCGAGATCCCGCTGATGACGAGACATCAGGCCCACTCCAACTTTGAGGTTCTTCGCATCGGCCTGTTTGCCGAGCTTGAACATACGCTTACTGGTCGGGCCGTCCACAGTGACGGGCTTTTCCATGAAGACATTGAGGTTTTTCTTGATGGCGTAGGTGAAATGCACCCAGCGAAATCCCGGAGGCGTTGCGAAGATCGCGACGTCGCCGGGGCGGAGGCAATCCATCGCCTTTTTGTAGGCGTCGAAGCCCACGAACCGGCGATCCTCGGGCACATCCATCTGGCTGGCGTGCGATTTCTTCAGGTTTGTGTAACTGCTCTTGAGGCGAGCCTCGAAGACATCGCCCATGGCGACGAGTTTGGTCGGGCCGTTGTTGACCGACAGGGCGTTCGCCGCCGCCCCTGTGCCTCTACCGCCGCAGCCGATCAAGGCCAAGTTGACGGTGCTGCTGCCCGCTGCATAGATGCGCGGAGCAATGCCCGCCACCACAGCCGAGCTGGCGGCAAGGCGTCCGGTGTTCTTCAAGAATTCACGGCGCGACGTGTTTTTTTCATTGGATTCGCTCATGATGGGTCTTCTCCTATTGTTTTGTGTCTATTTTGAGTTCTATGTTTGTTCCATAAGTTATTCTTGGCTCACCGCCCAACTGTCCTTCGGAGCCCATTTACCGGCAGTCGATAGTACCACATCGCCGCTCTGCGGACAAGTTGGTAAGATTCTTTTTCGCCAGAAAAATCGCCACCCGGACTCACTTGACATTTCGGCACAGGCGGCGTATATAGTGTAAGGAACAAGTTTGACAAGTTACCGGCTTTAGTTAAGGGTGGACCTATGAAATCACAGATCGATCGCCGTCACTTTCTTCAAACAAGCGGGCTTCTGTTTGCCGGCGCCGCATTGCCGTCGGCTCTTGGCGGGCAATCAGTCGCCCGCCAGAGGACGTCTTCCAAGCGTTTCAAGAAGGCCCTGGGTTTTACAATGATCCAGGGTGATCTATCGGTCGAAGACAAGCTGAAACTGGTCAAAGACCTCGGATTCGAAGGCGTCGAGACGCCCACGCATCTTCGCAACAACAAAATGCCCGAGCCGAGAGTCCTCGCACGCGCCAGCGAGAAGGTGGGAATCCCCATTCACGGCGTCGTCAACTCTAGTCACCCGGACCTCCAAGGAGCCATCGACGAAGCAGCCGTTTACGGCGCGACTTCTGTTCTTCATGTGGTACGCGCCGACCCCAAAGGTTCGTTCATGGAGAACTATCAGCGCACACAGCAGACAATTCGAAAGGCCATTGAGCACGCGGAAAAGAAACGCATCCATATCCTGGTGGAAAACGTCTGGGCTACCTTTCTGATCGAGCCTCTCACGATGGCTCGCTATATCGATGAACTCGACAGCCCTTATGTGAAGGCCTATTTCGACGTCGGCAACGTAGTTCGGTGGGGCTGGCCTCAGCACTGGATCGAGGTCCTGGGCAAACGAACCGTCAAAGTACATATCAAGGAGTACAACCTGGACGTCGGCATGAACCAAGGGATGTACAAGGGCTTTGCATTTCCATTGGGCAAGGGAAGCATCGACTGGCTCAGGGTGCGGCAAGAGTTGGAGAAGGTGGACTATCGGGGTTGGGCGACTGCGGAGGTCCGCGGAGGCGGCCGAGAGCGGCTGGCTGAATTGTCCAGGGAAATGGATCAGGTTCTAGGTCTTTGATCTTTCAAGCGTGACGTTCGTACGCCCGGTATAGAAGCTCCAACTCCTCTGTCTTGGCGTCGTAACCTCTCTGTAATTCCGAGAGCTGTTCAGGGTTCTTGTAAATGGATGCGTCACCGAAACGTTCTTTCATATTCGCCAGTTCCTTCTCAAGTTCCGTGATCAGCTCTTCGATCTGTTCGACCGAATACTTGTTGAACCGCCTGAGTTCTTCAGGCGTCTTGGGGCGGTCCTTGTCTTGGGCACTGGCCGACCGGCGTCTTCTGGGGCCTGCGGCTCGCGATTGAGCTTTCTGTCCCCTGGCCTCCATACGCTTGCGAACCAGAGATGCGTAGTGCGAGTACACGGGTTTGGCATCGACGAACTCTGTCCTGCCAAGACACCGATCGCCAAACTCATCGGAGCCGACGACTATCAGTCTATCGGCCACCCGGTCCAGGAAGTAGCGATCATGGCTAACCACGATCATGGTTCCAGTGTAATCACCCAGTGCCGTCTCGAGCATCTCTCGACTGGCAATATCCAAGTGGTTAGTGGGCTCATCCATCACCAGAACATCGGGCTCGGCCAGAACCAACTTGCAGAGCATCAGACGATTTCGCTGGCCACCGCTCAGATCTCCGCACTTTTTGAATACGTCGTCGCCCATGAAGAGAAAGGCGCCGAGCCGACTGCGAACCTGCTGCGACGAGAGCTTCGGATTGGCGCTCGATGCTTCATCCAGAACGCTCATAGATGAATCCAGCACGTCGCCGTGCTGGTCGAGATAGCCTACGCGGAGGCTCTTGCCCATTCGGATACTGCCGGCCGACGGTTCGATCTGACCGAGAGCCAGTCGCAAGAACGTACTCTTGCCCGTCCCGTTGGGTCCGGTGATTCCTATGCGCTGCCGGCTGAGAATATCGAATGTCAGGTCCTCGAAAAGTGTCAAATCGTCGAAGGACTTGCCTAGTCCCTCGCAGCGCAACACCAAATTGCTCGTGTGATCGATCTTACCGAACGAAAAGCTGATCGTCTTGCGATCGGATGGTTTGTCCAGGAAATCGGGATTTTCCTTGAGCAGGCGATTCAAGTGGGTCTTGCGTCCGTGAGCGGTCTTGCGCATGCCCTCCTGGTCCTTGTTACGGGCGATGAAGTCCAACGTTCGTTCGACCATCTCGACGCGTTTGCGGTGCTCCCGCTCCTCGTGCAATCGCACAGTGTCTTTGGTCTGCATATAGCTGCTGTAGTTGCCGTTCCAGACTCGGGCTCCCCGCTTGTCAACTTCAATTATCTTACACGCGACTTTATCCAGCAGAGTCCTGTCGTGACTAATGATGACCGCAGCGCCGCCATAGTTTGTTAAGAATCGCTCCAACCATTCGATTGCCTGCAGATCCAGATGATTGGTGGGCTCATCCAGGAGCAGCAGCTCGGTTTCCAGCATCAGTACCTGGGCCAGACCCAGACGGGACAACTGTCCCCCGCACAGTCCCGAAGTTTTGGCGTGATGCAGCTCCGGTGCGAAACCAAGCCCCGCCAGAGTCGCATGGATGCGAATCTCATACGCGTACCCGCCGGCAATCTCGAAATCGTGACAAAGGCGATCATACTGTTTCATCTTGGCCTGCAACGCTGAGCCGGTGAGCTTTTCCATTTCGCCGGAGACGTCATGGATCGAGCGTTGAAGTTTCAGCAGATGCCCGACGCCGGCGTGCATTTCTTCGGTGACCGTGCGCTCGCCGCTGAAGGCTGTCTCCTGCCGCAGGTAGCCGATGCCTAGGCCCTTCTGCTTGACCACACGGCCCATGTCCGGAGCGATCTGGCCTACGATCAGCTTCAGGATCGTACTCTTACCTGCGCCGTTGGCTCCGACCATACCGACTTTCTCGCCCGCATGCAGCGAAAGATTCAACTTGTCCAAAACGACCTCGGGGCCGAAGGCTACATGAATGTCATTTAATGTTACAATCGCCATAAACCACAAATCTCGACAGCTACAGGGAAAACAGACTGCGTATGTTATCTCCCGTTGCCCCGAAATTCAAGTGTTTGCAGATGAACAAGAGTCTTGCTTGCGAAAGGAACGGTCGCCGGTTTCAATGCCTTCCGATCAGATTGACGGCCCGCACGACACGTGCACGTTCCTCGGTTTCATCGGGCAGTGTGCCTTTGAGCCATGCCTTGGCCCGGTATGTGAATTCGTCGCCATCGGGGAGCATTCGGACCGGTTCGATCTTTGTCGTGGGGGCAAAGTGATTGGGCAGATGGTTCGTGTCGGGCTTTTCGTGGCATCCCACACAGCTTCGTTTCTCGCCCGGCCGCGCATACATCCAGATTAGCTGGTTTCCTACCACCCGCCGGTCACTGTCGAGGACCTGCACGTGGATAAGCCGGTCGGCAGGGACTTCGACGTAGAATGATCCGTCCGCTGCCAGCGGCGCAGTGCCGAGGACGCGGGCGTGTACGCCGCCGTGATTGCGCCAGAGTATGCCCGGTGGATTCTGCTGCGTCTTGTGGCGAGAGACGACAGGCATCCCTTCGACGACACGCACAAACTTGCCGCGAGTTGTAACCCGCGATTGTCGCGATGTTCGCACCGAATTGCAGAAAAAGCGGGCCGTGTACGAATCATTGCGCGTCTCGAGACCTTCGGCGAGCACTGCCGGTCGCCGTCGCGCTCTGACAGGTCTGGCGTCGAACTCGGCCGAGTCCGGATCGTTATAGAGCAAATCCAGCTCGCCCGTGCCGGCATCCAGAATGTATAAACCCAGGTCGACGTTAGTCGCTTTGCTGAGATGGAATGTCCCCTCGTAGTCGCTGTACTCGTCGCTTGTCGGGGTATAGACTTTGCCTTCAATTTCGAACTGCTTGATGGATGCCGAACAGAGAATCTTGCCATCGCCCAGTGGATAGGGACATGTTACCGCCATCTTCTTGTCATGGGGGATAATCGTCTCTCGATTCTTGCCCGGACCTATGAGTGTGAGCCCTCCCTGCGTTGCGCAAACGATGCGCCCGTTGTCGAAGGGCTGCGGCTGAGTCAGGCGCAAAGGACGGTGTCTGGGGGGCGACTCCGACCAGCCGTTCACCTTGCTCCTGCGCGTGACCTGATGCCAGAAGTCCCGCCGTTCCGGGCCGTAGAGCGTGACGTTTTTCGTCCCATCCGGGAACACCGCCTGAACCGTAATTTCGGTTTTCAGCCTGGAATAGAAAAGATCAAGACGTGAGAACACGATGCGCCCGTCATCTAGCATGGCGGGTTCTCTATCGCCTCCCAGATTGAAACCTATGCAATGGATATCGCTGCCGTCGCGGTTGCAGACGCTCAATCCTGTGCATGGAAAGCCGTGATATTCGTCCCGCATACCGATGCGTGTCGAAGAGAACACGATACGACCATCGGGCAGGTATATAGGATTGACGTCGTGATATGGCCCGAACGTAAGCTGCTTCAATCCGGTGCCGTCAATGTTCATCTGCCACAAATGCCACCACGGATCGTCCTTGCCGCCCAGCACGGGCTCGCCCGGTTCTCGAAGAACAGGCTTTTCATAGGGAACCTGGCTCCAGTGACGGTCCTCGCTATTGAGCCGCCGCGCGAAAATCACCCTCTTTGCATCCCAGGATAGTTCGCAGTCGGCGACGAAACAGCCGTCGAAGTTTGTCAGCGGTCTCACCTGTCCGTCCGGTGCGGCGGGCCGGAGGATACAGATATTCTTTCCGACGCGCATCGTCGGACCGGAGTTGGTGACAGAATAGGTCTCGCGCCACGGATCGACGCCGCTCTGATCGTTGAAATCGGTACGCAACTTGTTCCGGCCCTTTATAAATATCACCGCTCGGGGCCGGTTACTCTCAGGAGCCATCTTTGCAGCGTTCTTCGGCTCGGCTGGAACCGGGTTCCGTTTAGCCGGGGTCGCCAGCCCCCTCTTCCAGAGTGCCTCGCGGGCTACGAGCCGTACCGTGTGAAATTCATGCTGCTTGTCAGCCCTTGCCAGCGCCGCCAGGGCCTCGGGCGTACCCAGCTCGTCCAGCGCAATCGCCGCTGCGTGACGCACGTCGATGACATTTCGTTCGTCCTCCAGGATGCCTGCAATCAAAGGCCCGTATTGAGTTGCTCCGAGTCGGCCGAGAGCGCGGACGAACGCCTCGCGCCATCTCGGCGTCGGATCGTTGTACTCTGCGTGTTCCAAGACGCCTGAGAAGCGATAGGCGCCTTCGGGGTGCGAGGCGGCCAGCCGTCTGCCCAAAGGCTCGACAGCAGCTCTTGCATCCATGAACATCAGCGCTTTGGCGGCATTTATCCTTATCCAATGATTCTCGTGATCGAGCAAACCGACAAGCCGTGGAACATCTCTTTCGTTCCGGCACAGGGCGGGTAGCCACTGCGCAAGATACGGCACGTCTCCGTGGCGTGCCCGGGCGATCAGTTTGAGATTATCCTCGATTACCGATCTTGAATCGGAAAGACAGTCCATTTGTGTCACTGACTTCTCGCCAAGTATCCGCTTTGCGCTTTTGCGGTTGTCGTAGTAGGCGTCGATCCAGTCCAAATTCGCGGCCGCGTGCAGTGCCGCCTCGATAGCGGCGCGTCGAAAACCCGTTCGCTCCAGCAGGTACGCCGTGATCAGTTGATGGGCTTCCTGTTCGTAGAGCAGACCGCCGTCCCAGTCCGATGGAATGTTCGCCACGATCAGGGGGACAATCGTGCCGACAGCTCTCAGATCGTTCGGGTCATCGAGCGGCAATCGCGATATGGCAACCATAATTGCATACGGCGTTTCATACATTCGATCCTGCGGGTCCCAGCCCAATTTTGCCATGTCGTCACGAGGATAAACCTCGGCCAACTCTCTAAACATATTCTTCGCAAATTGCGGGTAGGCCTTCACCAAAGGCCGGATTGCCACGGGGTCACCATAAAGCCCAAGAGCGTCGGCGGTGTATCTGGCCCAGCCTGCGCCGTCCAGAAATTCAATCAGAACCGGCAGCGCTGCCGGCTCGCGCAGACGCGCAAGGCTCCGCATCGCCGCCTGAACCATCGTCCTTTCAATCGGTTGCAGCTTCTCGTATACACTCTTGCGATAGGGCTCGATCAGCGCAAGCAGCGTTTCGGCAGCTTCTTGGCCTCCAAAGGTGCCCAGGGCACGGACAGCCCTGAGCTGGCCTTCTAAATCGTCTCCTGCAGCCAGACGAAACACCTCGCCACAGGCGCGGTCGTTCGGGACTGTCGACCACCACCGGCGCCAGCGTGCGGTCCGCTTTGCCCTTACGCCCGGCGCTGCCAGTGCGTCATAGGCAAATTCCATCGCCGTCAGATTGTTCAGCGCCGCAGATGCCGACTGCCTTACTACCCAGTCCTCATCTTCCAGCTTCTCGAGCAACGGCCGGATGTGCTCTCTGGCGCCGCACCAGGCAAGCGACATGGTCGCCTGCTGCCTGACCTTTGCCGATGTATCATCCAGCGCCGCGGCGAGGGCATCTCCCGCTTGGTAGGCCCGAAGGAATCCCAGCGCCTCAGCCGCTGCGGCTCGCGTATTCTCCTCAGACGATTTCAACCTACTGATTTGCTCGCGCACCTGCAGACTATAGGGATCTGTCTCGAAGTTCTGTGAAGGAGCTGCTCTCAACTCTACTGGGACCGTCAGAGACAGCACGAGAGCTGTGACAAGTACGACACACGCCAAGTCGGGTTTTCTTGTTGAGCTACGGTTCATTTGTCAGTCGTATACCTGGGGTTTCTCCAGGACTGCCGCTTGACAGTAACAGACTTTTGTCACAAACGCAAGCTCGTTCAACATCTCGGGAATATCAGCCCTTAACAGCAAGCCGCGTGCGCTGCTGCTGTCAAAGACGGGCGGGTTCTTTTTTCGAGAGAGGAAATGATTTGTGTGATGCCCTGTTCAGTGTCGCGTTCTCACTGAACGGTTGTTGCAGTCGCAGCGTAGGCAAAGTGCTTGCCTGCGCGGAGCTTGCGAACACGCTGCTGCAGCTTCGCTGCTTCTCTCGTGCTGCCGGTCTCACTGTGCAACTGAACAAGCGCATCGAGAACTTCGATTAGGCGATCGGGAGCGGGGCGTTTTTCCGCCGCACTCAGAGATCTGGCCAGCAGTATCTTCGCATTCGTCAGGTCACCCTTGGCCTTGTAGACCTTTGACATGACCAACCAGGCGGGTACGAGGAGGTGAGGATTCGGGCCGTAGATCTTTTCCTGGATAGGCAACGCTCTGGAAATCAATGCTTGGGCCTGAGCATATCGGCCCTGCAGCACGCGCAGCGCCGCCATACTGGTGAGCGCCCTTGTCGTGTAGAGATGTGTGGGCCCATAGCTGTCTTCAATTACGGTTATCGCCTCATTGAAATAGGACTCCGCTTGTGCAAAGTCACCGGTGGCAACCAGCAGGCGAGCCATGTCGACCTTGAGCGGTGCCATGTCGGGGTCGTCGGCGCTGCTGACTCGGCGCATAATCGCCATCGCTCGTTCCAGTGAATCCGCAGCCTCTCTGAAACGGCCCTGCCGGCGGTATATCTCGCCCAGGATTCTCAGCGTGTATGCCACAAAGGGATGCCTTGGACTGTACACCTTTTCCTGCAATTCCAGACCCGACAGGCATATCGTCTCGGCCTCGTTTAGTTTGCCCTGATTTTTGTACAGATACGCCAGATCAAGCGCACAGGCGCACACATCGGAATCAGAGGCGTTCGAGGCTTTTGCCAAATCCAGCGCACTGGCCAACAAAGATTGTGCTTTGTCATAGCTGCCGGAAGCCATATAGACTCTGCCCATAGCTCGCAATGAGCTGTGGGTATAGGTCTTCTTTGCCTGTGCCATCCTTGCACCGGCGGTGCCGATAGGAAGTATGAACGAACTACCTAAAAGGACACCAGCAATAATTATTCTCTGGCATCTTGTAAGCGGCATCTTAGCCTCTGCCATCATTGAATTCTCCCTCTCCAGTGCTTTAGGTACCAGCAAATGGCGCAGTGTGAAGCGCGACTTTTTGATATGACTGAATTAATAGCTTTTGCTCGTTGTTGAGTGTCGACTTCCTCCCATGTGCGATGGCCCGATGATCGGTTCTGCCCAGGCATTTCATAAAATATATGAACTACATTGATACCAGGCAAATGCTGCAAGACAGCTATCTCGCCGTATCTCAGCGGATTGCCAATCTACACCGAGAAAGAACTCTGGGCCCAAAGGCCAGGCCCACAACTGTCGGTAGTGGTATTGGGCTTGCCTGGAGCTGGATTGTGTGTTCTAATCTCTGTACGGATATTGACGATTGGATGGTTTATATGCTTCTTTGGCAATTAAGATTGAAAAGGTAACCAATGAGAGCAATCCAGATAGCCGAACCGAGAAGAATTGCGATGCTGGACGATGCGCCGAAGCCCGAACCGGCCGAAGGTGAGGTTCTGGTGCGATGCAGCCACGTGGCCCTGTGCGGCAGCAACATGGGCCAATACACCGGCAAAGGCCTTTGGGGTGACATTGACTTCCCTAACCCTGTCGGTTGGGCCGGTCACGAGAACATAGGCACGATAGTTGAATCTCGCTGCGACGGCTGGGAGCAAGGGCAATTGGTGCTCGCCCAGCCGCACGGTTACTTCGGTTTCGCCGAGTACATAATCTCTCGACCTCCCGCGATTGGGCGATTGCCGCAGAACGCACCCGATCCGGCGGCACTGGTTGTCGCTCAGCCGCTTGCAACGGTGCTCCGGGCCCTGACGCGAACGGATGGAGTGATCAACAAGAGTTGCGTCGTGGTCGGTCAGGGTCCGATGGGATTGATATTCACGCATGTGCTGGGGCTGATGGGGGCGAGTATGGTTATCGCGACCGATCTGCTCGACTGGCGTCTGGAATGGTCCAAACGCTACGGTGCCGATCACGTTATCGACGCATCGAAAGAAGATGTCGTCAAAGTCGTAAAGGAACTGACCGGCGAGCAGATGGTTGATTTGGCGGTCGAGGTGGTGGGTTTTGTTGATTCGCTCAAGACCGCCGCGCATCTGCCCAGGCACGGGGGCAGACTGTTCGTGTTCGGCATGCCACATTATGAGCAGCAGGAATTCCCCTGGTATCATGTCTTCCGGGAGGAGATCCAGATCAACACGTGTGTCGGCCCCGAGTGCGGTTCGTTCTTCCAGACAGCGGCGGACATGGTTCTTGATGATCGGGCTTCGGCTCTGACAGAGATGGTCACGCCCCGAATGCCCTGGGACAAGGCTCCCGAGGCCTTCGAGATGTACGCCGACTGCGCCAAAGATTCGCTTAAACTGACGCTTGAAGTCTAACCGACACCGCGCCGAAGGCCCGATTGAAATGATCGAATACAGCAAATCGGCCGGAAAACCGGCTCTGGGGTTTACAGGTACGAGGAAGGCGACTATACTCCCGAGAAATGATACAGGATTAGAAACAGTTGTGTCTCGGCTCGACTTGCTTGCCGAAAGATCCGGCGAGCAGTTCAGGCCTTGCGAGTTTTTGCGAAACGAAACAGGAGTTTGATTATGCCAGCATCGGTAGAACTAAAGGGTTTCGAAGCCAGCAAGAAGATGAGAGGCGTGATGGGCCAGTATTTCACAGAGCTGATGGGCCCGGAGTCTTCGGGCAAGAAGATCGCCTGGTGTACGAGTGTAGGTCCCGCCGAGTTGCTGAGGGCTTTGGGATTCGAGGTGTATTTCCCCGAGAACCACGGAGCAATGCTCGGCGCAACACGAATGGCCACCGACCTGATTCCTTTGGCCAACGCACGCGGATTCTCACCCGATATCTGCTCGTACCTGACCAGCGACATAGGCTCGTACTTGAAAGGCGAAAGCCCCTTTAACAAGATGAAACTGCCCGGCCCGCCCAAGGCGGATGTGCTCGTCTTCAATACGAATCAGTGCAGGGATGTAAAGGACTGGTTCGGCTTTTACGCCCGTGAATGGGACGTGCCTTGTATCGGAGTACACACGCCGAGAGCGATCGGCGACGTGGATGACATAATCGTCACGGCGGTCGCAAAGCAGATCGAGGCGCTTGTCGAACCGCTCGAGAAGATCAGTGGCAACAAGCTCGACACGGACAAGCTTAGGGAAGTGACCGAATTGTCCCTGAAATGCACGGAGTTGTGGAAGGCCGTCCTGGAGACGGCTGCGACCGCGCCGGCGCCGATAACTTTCTTCGACGGCACTATCCAGATGGGTCCGGCGGTAGTTCTCCGCGGTACTCAGGCGGCGATCGATTACTATGAGGCACTTCTCGCCGAGCTGAAGCAGCGAATCGCCGACGGTGTTGGAGCCGTTGATAATGAAAAGTATCGAATCTACTGGGAGGGAATGCCGATCTGGGGCAAGATCAAGAATCTTGCCATCCAGTTCATGGAGCTTCAGACGACGGTCGTTGCCTCGACGTACTGCAATAGCTGGGTATTCGACGACCTGGATCCCGATAAACCGTTTGAGGGTATGGCCAGGGCCTACAGCGAACTGTTCATTTGTCGCGGTGACGAGCCCAAGGAGGGCTATATGGAGCGGATGATCGAGAAGTTCAAGATCGACGGCGTTCTCTACCACAATGCCAAGACCTGTCCGAACAACTCCAACAGCCGTTATGACATGCCCCAGCGTCTCGCAGCCAGGACAGGCAAGCCCTTTGTCATCATCGACGGCGACCTGAACGACCTGAGGCTTTACTCCGAGGAGCAGACGCGGACCAACATTGAGGCGTTTGTCGAGCAGCTTTCTCAGGATTAGGCGCGACAAGCGGATGGACTGACACGATGCAGTATTACTGCGGCATTGACATAGGGGCCTCAACCGCGAAGCTCGTCGTAATCGACACCGCGGGCCAGACAATCGCCAAGGCCATGGGGCGCTCGGGGATTGACTACGCAAAGACGGCCGAACAGCTTCTGGCCGATTTGTCCGCTGCTCAATCGTTTGATCGTTCGCAGATCGCAAGATCGCTCTCGACCGGGTACGGCCGGGACAATGTTCCCTGGGCCGATGGAAAGATGACCGAAATCGCCTGCCACGGCCAGGGGGCGTTCTTCCATTTTCAAAAGCGCATGACCGTGATCGACATCGGCGCCCAGGACAGCAAGGTCATACACCTTGACGAGACGGGCAGGAGAGAGAGCTTCAAGATGAACCGCAAGTGTGCCGCCGGCACAGGATCGTTCATCGAAGAGATTGCTCATCGGCTGGCGCTGGACGTCTGCGAACTCGACGCGCTGGCCGCCGCTTCGAGAAGGGACGTCTCGCTCGGCAGCTTTTGTACGGTCTTTGCCGCCACCGAGGTGCTCGAGAAGATCCGAGCAGGCGTCGACGTGGCCGATATTGTGCGCGGCGCGTTCAACTCTGTCGTCAAGCGGATCATGGAAATGGATCGTGTCGACGGGCTGTTGGTCACTACCGGCGGCGTCGTAGCTCACAATCCGTTTCTGGCCAGACTGCTCGGGGAGGCTTTCGGAACCGAAGCGCATATTGCGCCAGACGCACAATACACCGGCGCGCTCGGCGCGGCGCTTTTTGCCTGCGAGCAGGCTCAGAAGTCGAATACGTAACCGCCAATCACAGAAGAAGAGGTAAAGGCTATGCTGATAAAAGACCCGCCCATTGAAATTGCCGAGGGCGTTCGAATGCTCGGCACAAATGAGTATCCGGTATTTCTTGTCACCGACGCCGGCGAAGGGGCGATCTTCGAAGGCGGCGTTGGCGCCGTCGGCGCGCTCGTCAGGGAGCAGTTCGCCGGCCTTGATGTCGGTGCCGATATCGTCAAACAGATCATCGTTACGCACGCCCATCCCGATCATGTCATGGCGGTTCCGGTATTTCGCGAAATGTTCCCCGATGCTACGGTCTGTGCCTCGAAAGCCGCTGCCGGAACGCTCGCGATAGAAAAGGCTATCGGCTTCTTTTCGAAGATTGACGGCATGCTCACAGAGGCGCTTATCAAAGTCGGTTCTATTGAAGATAAACACAGGCCCGAGCCGCTCACGGAAAAACAGATCGCGGTCGACGAGATTCTGTCCGACGGCGATACGCTAACGGTAGGACGGCGCAAGTTCGACGTACTCGCGACACCGGGCCACAGCGATTGCAGTCTGAGCTTTCATGAATCCGCTACAGGCCTCTTGATCATCTCCGACGCGACCGGCTACTACATTCCGGATTCCGGATACTTCTGGCCCAACTATTTCGCGGACTATGGGGCCTACCTTGAGTCGATACGACGGCTTGCCGCTCTTGATGCCGAGATTGTGTGCTTGAGCCACAACGCTGCGGTAAAGGGCGCCCAAGCGGTCAAGGCCTATTTTGAGGCCGCCGCCGCGTCGACCGAAGCCTATCATGAGCGAATTGTCACGGAAATAGGAGCTGGCAAGTCTCCGGAAGAAATCGC
>CAZLTY010000083.1:0-17458 GCA_964562575.1 uncultured Pirellulales bacterium | reverse complement strand
CATCGGCATCAATTTTGTCCTTCAGCCGCAGGGCCTCGGTGTATGCCGGGCGAAGCTTAAGCGAAATCTCCAACTGTTTTTTGGCGCCCGCGATGTCACCTTCAACGTAGAATGCTGCCGCTTTCTCGTAGGCTCCCTCAGCCATTTTGGTTCTGCTGATGCTCTGCAGCTCATCTTTTGCGCCTTCGGTCCTGCGACGCACATCTTCGGCACGTTCATCGCTCTCGAGTTGGCCGGGATGGTCTATTATGCGCGTTGTGAGCAGAACGATCACTTCTTGCCGCTGATTGGCGTCCGAAGTTCCTCTAAACAGACCGCCGACAAGAGGCAGGTCGCCCAGCAGCGGAACCTGATTCCGCGTAGTGGTTATGACATTTCTGAACAGGCCGCCGATGACGATTGTTTCGCCGTCCTTTACGAGGATGTTAGTCTGCAACTCGGTGGTGGTTTCCGTCGGAACACCATCTTCATTGAGAACCGCCGAACTGTCCTTGGGATAAATGTCCATACGGATATAACCATCGTTGCCGATATAAGGTCTGAATACAAGCCTCGTACCAGTTTCAAGGAATTCAACTTTCTCTGTCGTGGAAGTTTGATTTTGAGTGGTTTGCGATCTATAGCCCAACTTTCTTCCAATTAGTAAGGATCCTTGCTGCTTGTTTACAGTCATAATCTTGGGAGTGGCAAGTACAGTCGTATCGGTAATCTGTTCCAATGCGGTTATGAAAACCCTCACATCACCCGTAGTGATCCCAAGCCTTAGGCCTGAGGCACCCTGATTGGCAAAGCCGGAAGTTTCGATCGGGGTGCCGCTTGTTATCCCCGCGTCTTTCAAACCGGCTATGGGCAACGTTGATGTCGTACCTCTGGAGATGCTGCCTCCACTGACAATGTCGTCGGTTGCCGCTACACCGGTCAGGCCGACGCCGGCTGCCAGGTTCCAATCCACACCAAGCTTCATGTCTTCGGTCAAAAGCGCACTTAGAATTGTTGCCTCGACCAGGACCTGTTTGGGTCTGACATCAAGCGTGGCCAATAACTCCCCGACCGCCACGATATTCTCAGGATAGTCATAGATAACGATGGAGACATGCATCGCCAACGTATCACCACTACCGCCGGAACCGAGTGAGCCGCCTCCACCGCCGCCACTTGTGCCGCCGGCTGAGCCGCCCCCACTGCCACCGGATATGCCCTGCTCTGCGGGGGTGGTAACCTGAATCTTAGCCTCATCGCTACCGCTGAGCAGCGGTGTAATGAGGTTCTGTGCCTCTGCTGCGGTGATGTAGTACAGCGTAAAGAGCCTGTACACCATCCGATCTGGATCATCCTTCAGCGTCTCATATTCTTCCTTGGTGTACACCTTGACCAGGTTGCCCACCTGCTCGTATTTGAATTTCTCGCCCAGAATCGCATCCATGGCTTCGTCAAAGGTTACGTTAGACAGGCCTCTGAACGCCAACGTGCCGTCAACGCCCGCCGTGGGCACAATATTCTTCTCATACGTGCTGCCGAGCATCGCCAGAGCCTTGCGAATACTGAACTCTTCCTCGAACTTAAAGGATTCAATGGACTTGGCAGCCTCTGCTGCATGCACATTTTGCGTACAGGCGGCCACGACCACCATCACTGCGATCAGCACAATTCTCGACAGGTACAACCTGGTTCCGATTCTGGTCTTACTTTTTGGACTTCTATCACTATACATGACCTAGCTCCTTTTTCGTTTCACAACTCAGAAAGTCAAAATTCAATGATCGATTGTCAATCAGTGAGTTTCAATGTTATCTCTGCTTCACCACACGTTAGAACGACAGTGTTTTCTTCGATCTCGACAAGTTCAAATTCATACATATCAGTCCCATCCCTGACGAGCACTTTGTCTCCCATCGACAACTCTTTGTCGTTGATAAGAACCAGGGACTCGGCGCTCAACATTATCGCTCCCAGCTTCAGCTTTTTCTCCGCAACTGTTTTGATCACTTCTTCATTGCCATTTGTTGATACGACACTCACTTGTTCAATACCATCTGGTTTTCGTTCTTGTCCGTCTATAAAATGCTGCCAGTCGTCCGAAGCAAAAAAATCCCTGACTATCACATCATTGCGGCCGGCGACTTTTGGCAATTCCACAAAGGATACTCTATATTTCTCATTGGGCGAATTTTCGGTGCTCGACTGTTCCGTCACAGGTACCGCTTCTGCGCCCTGTGGCGTTTTCTTGGTCAACGCTCTGATCCACATAAATGCCATCACGGCAATCAAACACAGCGCCGTTACGCTCTTTTTCTTCTCCTCAGTCAGTCGCTCGAGTACCTTCCTGGCGCCGGTACTGCTATTTGTCATGTTTTGTCTCATCTGGGCTCTTGCCTGCTGCTTTCTGTCTCTTACCCCTGTCCGACCTTTGCCCTGTAATAGACTACTGCTTCGGTCTCCATATTGACCTGGCCGCTGTAGCTGTTGTCGTTGCTTAGCTTCACCTTTTCGATGCGGACCAACCTGTTCTGGGTTTGCAGCCGACGATAGAATTCGGACATCTGCGCCAATTTGCCCTTGCACCGCATCCTGACCGGGATGCAGTTGAACCTGTCGGCTTCTATTTCCTCGCCCGGCTTGATCTCCTGTTCATTCAGATCATGGCCTTTCATCAAGTCGGCAATTCTTTGGAGGAACACACCGTGGGCCCTCTGGGCGGGTATGTTTGCCTCGTAGTCTCCGAGCCTGGCCTCAAGCTTGAGCAGTTGCTCTTCGAGCAGGGGCAATTGCCTGGCGTCGGCAGTGCCCTTGGCAATCGTAAGCGCCCGTTCGGCTTTGGCCTTCTTGGCCGCGATTGTCTTGCCGCGCAGGGGCAGATACCAAAACAGCACAAATACGCAGACAATCACCGCGGCTATGACACATATTGTTATTTGTTGTTTGTCCCGAAACAGCATCTTCTATTCTCACCTTCTTAGAGAATTTGATAATTCGCCAGATAGCAATGTATCTCAAACTCACTCACCGCAATGTTCGCTCCGGCATCAGGTATGCCCCCGCTTGTCGGCGGGGTGCTTTCGGCCTTCACCTCTGCGCTTCGCGAAAAAGATAGAACGACCTGAAAGAAATACGGCGAGTCTTCCAGCTTGCATATCAAGGCTGCCACATCGCTTGCATCCGCCGCCACGCCGGCAATCACCACTTTAAATCGCACCTGGCCCAGCGGCAGTTGCCGCTTTTTGTCGACCTTGATTCGGACCGCTCTGACAACGGCGGAGCTGCCTGCCAATGCCTTGTCTTGCTGTATGTCCGGAAACTTCTCGGCGACAAACTCCACCTTGTTAAGGACTATCGCCTCTTCAATCAGGAAGCTCATTTCCGCCAGGACACCTGCAATATCGATCCTGGAGTCGATCTGTTCTGTGGATTCGACTTTCCTCTGCAAGCTTCTCAATTTGTTCTCAATCCCAGCCCGCTCTGCCGAGACTTTTTCGGCCTGAGTGTGCATCGCGGACATATCATCAAATTTGGCCCGGGCCTTCGCGATCGAATGCGTGGCAACGAGACTCCACACGGTCATCACAAGGAATACACCTCCCAGGACCATGTACTGCGTGCGATAGCTGCCCTCACGCCGTACGCCGTTCTTGTACCATTCCGGAAGAAAATCAATGTCTTTCATGATTGTCTTACGACCCATTTTCTCGCCTGGCTCTCGTTGCTTTTGGCTTGGCTCCAACCCTTTAGGCTGAGCCCTACAGCCACGGCCCATTCACAAAGCAGACCTTGTCTGTCGCCGTCAATATTGACGCTCGCGCTGTCGCTTGACAAGTCGAAGCCTCTCAACGGCCGTGCCACGTCGATTTCGACCGTCAATTGACGCCGCAATACATCGAGCAGAATGTCTTCGTATGCTCCGCCTCCGGCAAAAGACGCCCGCTGGACACGTTTGCCTCTGAATGTTACCGTATAATATCTAAGACATAATGATATCTCTCTCGCCAGGTCTTCGCAGACCGCACTTATGGCATTTACCATAATCTGCTGCGTCGATGTGTCCAGCTTTTGCCCCTTGTCGGCGGGCTTGCGATTTGCCGGCCCCGGCCTGGACTCCGACGCTCTTTTTTCGGCTCGAAGCGACTCTCGCAACATTTCAGCTTCGCCCGTGCTGATGCCCAATTTTGTCGCAACTTCCCCAACGAAATTCTCCCCGCCGATCGGTATCTGCTTGACGAAGCTGATCTGTCCTCCGCGGCCGAAAACCACGGTGGTAAAGCGGCTTGCCACGTCCACAAAGACCGAAGTGCAATCCCGATCCTCCTGACGTCTCAGTGACCTCTCGAAGCTTCTAAACAGGGCGCACGGAACCGTATCTATTGCCACCGGTTTGAGCCCGGCTTGTTCTATTGTCTCAATGTGGATCTTGATTGTTTCATAATCTGTGGCCAGCAGAATCAACTCATTCTTGACGTCATTGCCTTGCCGGACGCTGCCTGCGACCACGTAGTCCATTGCGTCCTTTTCGGGATCCAATCCGAAACGCTGGACAACCTCTTTCCTCAAGGCCTGTTCGATCCCATCCTCCTGCGCCTCGGCCAAACGCAGGCTTGTGATTCTCAATTTGCCGTTCGGTACACACGAAACAACATTTCTTCCTTGAAAGTTTCCTCTCTCAAGCATTCGTTTCATTGCCGAAACAGCAAAATTTCTTCTTGCCTGCTCGTTTTCCCTTACGGCGGCATCGACGCGAATTTCCTCCGCGGCAAGAACAGATATCTGCCCTCCGTCGATCACCAGTTGGATCATCTTGATAGAATTACGACCTATATCCAATCCTATCGGTCGCAAACCGCGAGTTTTCAAACCCCAGCTTATCATCTACTTCTCTTCCTCTTTTCGCTTGGCTTCTGTCAAAATCGCGCAAGATTGTCGTATTCCCACAAACAACTCGCAGGAATCCACATCATGCCTGTATTCGTTCTCAATTGATCGAGATGTATCCCGTGATCGACGTAACTGTGATTTCGGCTGTCGTGCCGCCCGCCTGTAAAAGGACGGTGCCTCCGCTGTTGTAGGGGCTTCCCATACTGTCAAATTCGACATAAGAATCTTCGCCGAAATTCGCGCCGGTGATGTGAACCCTGTTCAGCCTGGTATCGCTTTGAAAGTTCACCACGTAATCAAATCCCTTCTTTACAGGATGCTTTATCGGGTCATCGCTACCTTCCTGCTTTATACTGTAGCTATCCGTGCTCGCATCGAACTCTACCGAGTAATGCTGTCCTCTGCTGATTGCCATGCTCTTGGCATACTCCAGATCCGCTGCAATCATGCTTGCCGCCGCGCGGATCTGCACGCTGGAGGCCGAACTCATCATCGGCACCGCCGTAAGAGCCACGATTGTGAGAATAACAGCGAGAATAAGAATCTCGATCACGGTAAAGCCGTTCCTTTGGCCGGGCACATCGTGTCCGGCCCCTTCCTCAACGTGCGAATGGAACAGCCCTCTCGGAGGATATGTTAGACTCGGCATTTCGATCAGCCTCCTCTTCTTGTTTCTGTACATCATCACCCTCCTCCGTCTTTTTTTTCGTCCTCTTTGACGTGCGTCTTTACCGGCCGGCCGGCCGATGCAATGGTCTGGTTGTCTGCCCCGTGTTATCCAACCTTTGACATTCACATGACCGGCACCTCTTTCTCGCACGCTTTCTTTCTTTCACATACAAATAAGACCGTACAGATGTCATTTCCCACACCGCCGACAGTTAAGGCCAACAAAATTGACACAATCGTCAAGGCAATCCGACAGAAAGAATCGGCCCATTCCGATGCCCCGTGGGGCACCGACACTGCATTGGTGTCATGGACATATTTTGAATTTTTCTTTTCATCAGATATAAAGGCCGATAAACGTCTACAATCTTCCGCTGCGGCCCGGAGCCTCTTGGGGGTCCTATCTTCTTTCTACGCTCCTGAAGAATGCTCCGCCTGCCTGGCCCCATTTCTCTGCGTCACCGGTTGCCGACCATGTCATAATTGCCGTCCTTGACGGGGCGGCGGTTATGGTAACGTTGCTGCCGATCTCATCCAGTCCCCAGTGCGCGACGAGACCAGAACCATCGCTCGGCGGAAGATCATCCGCATCCAGAACGCGATCATAGATACGAACATCGGCAATAAGCCCGTCAAAGGGACGGTCGGAAACACCGGATGGATTGCCGCCGATCCACGTCGGTACACCAGAATTGGTGTCGATCGCACCGGTTTTGGCTATACTTCCCACCTCAAGGCTGCCCATATACAGTTTCATATCGCTGCCGTCATATACTGCAGCAACGTGGATCCATGTGCCTGTAGTTAGGCTTCCCGTATCGGCAATGAGCACCGTGGTGGATCCCCCTGCTTTGAGATGGAAACGCAGACGCGTCTGGCCATCTGTCGCAATGGTAGAAAGCATCCAGTAGTGATCCTGATCCGCCAATCCCACGGCCTTGGAGATGATACGAGCATCCTGGCTGGCCAAGTGATCAAAGCGGTCCGCATTAATCCAGGCACTCATGGTCAGAGCCGTGCCTGAGACATCGAGACTATTGATCTCTACAGCCGTGTCATCACCGTTGAATTCGAGGGCGCCGCCAACGGGACCACTGCCAGGACGCCAGACCGGATCATTAAGCAGTATGCCGGTGTTGTTGCCGGTCTCATCGACTGCGGTTTGGACGATCTTGCCCCCGACGAACAATCCGCCGACTATGTCAACGTCCGCTGTGTCGGCGCTGATTTGCATATCGCCGTTGATAACCGCAAGGCCGTTTACGTCCAAGACACCGTTGTCCTCTATGACCAGATCGCCGATCACCAGCAGCGCCGGCAGGTTCTTGGCCGCAGTGATTCTGTTTCCACCGCCCCGTAAAACCAGGTCGCCGTCGACCACCAGCATCCCTTCGATCTGGACGTTCCCGGCCAACGTCAGATTTCCGATGCGGTAACACACACGCACGGGATCATACGGGCCGAGTGTTTGCCCGCTCAGGCTAGCCGAACCTATGGGTTGCGTGGGGTAGTTCGACGTGAAATCTAGGACCGTAACTCGCGGCCAGGTGAGCGACAGGGCCCCGGTGGTTTCATGCCTGCCGCTTATGCTTCCGCTGAGCGTATCGGCGAAAACGTCGCCATCAATTACCTCTGCGTTCTCGTTCTCCAGAGCGCCGTTGCAGTAGACGTCGCCGTAGACTTCGAAGCCGCTCCAGAGTATCGCGTCTTTATCCGTCCAGAGGGCTACGCACGGATCAAGGCGCAACGTTGCTCTCAAGTTGCTCCTCTCGCCACCGCTCAGCCTGTATGAATCGCAGTCTATGGTATAATTGCAGCGATCCGTATTATCGCGGGTGACCACCAGATCGTAATAATCCGCGCTGCCCGCAGCCAGCTGCTGAGCCGTCGCTCCGACCCAGTATTCGCCAGCAACATCCTGCGGATTAAGAATGAGTCCTCTGGCATGCTCCAAACCGGATTCGGCCAGATAGTCCATTTGTGTTCGCATTACCATGTTCTCGCCACAGGCCAGCTCAACGTCGCTGCGCGACAAGAAGCCCAATGCCATGACCGTTATCACCATAACGATCATCAGCACCGCAAGCAGTGCGATACCCGGTCTGGCGGTTATGTTCTTGTTTGCATTCATACTAATCATCATCGCTCACAATATTATTGCCGCCTTCGTCAAGCAGGTTTCCCGCCCAGCCGCGAAGCATCGCGTTTATCTGATATTGGTGAGCGATGCCATTCTCAACAATGTCAAACGAAATAGTCACGAGTCTGCTGTTCGGCGGTGTACTCGGATCGTCGAGATAAACGAGATAAAATTGCACATTGCTGCATTGTGGTATCAGCGGCACATACGTAACGTCGTAATTAACCGTTGAGAGTGTTTCAATGTCGCCCAAATCCACCGGCGAGCTGTCGATTGAAGGAAATTCACAAAGCCTCAGATAATCGTTCCCTGTTCCTCGCTCGATATAAACCAATTCATTTATGTTGATTTGCCCGTCACCGTCATCAGCTCGCCAAACAGCCAGCTCACCACCGGGTGTGCCGCATATCAGTTTGCAGTGCCGAATCAGTTCGGAAATCTTCAGCGTGGCGAAACGAATCTGAGCCTGCTTTTCGCTCGTATCGTCCGTCGCCTTGTTCGCCGAACTAACAGCAAAAGCCAAAGTCGCCACGGCAGTCATAACTATGCTCGTAACAACCATGGCCACCAAAAGCTCAACCAGTGTAAGACCGTTCTTGTATCTCGTGTTTTTCATTCACTTACAAGCCTGTTTATAGTCGCAATTGGCCTGCCGCTGTAATCCACCTGTACCGTGACACTGATAAAATCGCACTCGGCCAGGCTGCCTGGTGCCGGTTGCGGCGACATAGCGCGATAAACACATGTCACATTCCTGCTGAAATTAGCATACGTATTACCGGCGGCATCCTTCACCTGGCCCTGTAGTTCAGAGTAATCATGAAAATCATCGACGTTGTCAAAATCTCCGAAGTCTACCTCTCCTGCATCCGGCCCCGGACTGTAATCGGTGCCATCAGGATCATGAAAAGGCTTTATTAAGATCTCCTCCATTAAGTCGCTCGCCAGCTTGACACCGAGCGTTTTGTGAACGCCTTCGGCCCGCACGCGCGCTCCGCCGGCAAATGGAAGCAGCACTCCCGCCGCGGCGATGCCCAACACCGTTACGGCCATCAGCGCCTCAGCAAGTGTAAAGCCTCGCCGTCTTGCACTGCAACCTATATGGCCGTTAGTAGTCATAGTACGCTTTTCCACTGTCGCTGGTTCCCGTGCTATCGGCTCGGACCTCCGCGGTAGAGGCCTTGTAGATCCATCCATGGCTGTCGTCTGCGTTGGCCGGGAAGTTTTCCGCATCGCCGAGCATCTGGATGGTGTTCGAGCCGTTCAGGGGATTCACAGGCAACTTCATCAGGTAGGGACCGCGCTCGAAGCCCGGCGTGCCCACGGCAGCCGTCTGGCCGTTTGAGTTGCTTGACAGCGTAATCTGTTCGACGAAAGCTTGTTCGGTGGGCGCCTGAGTCGTATCGCCGTTGGGATAACCGGGTCCGACCTCCAGATGCTGGCTTGTATAGACCAGCACATATCTGCGAAGCATCTGCACTTCAATGGCGAGAGCGCTTTCTCTGGCCGATATCGCGCCGCCGGCAACCAACGGAAGAACGACACCGGCAAGTATGCCGAGCAGAACCACCACTACCAGAATTTCGATAAGCGTGAAGGCTTTTGCCCCTTTCATCACATCACCTGTCCTTCGGAAAAATCCCAATTCTTTCAAAGAACTGCGTACCTGTCACTATTGTCAGCCTGGAACGAACCTGATTCGGTGTCGAACCTCCAGCCTGCTTTGTCTGCCCCAGCCGGTTCGCCGTCAAAGCGGACGGTATTCAGACCGTTGCAGGGATTCGTCGGAATCTCACTCAAATACGGCTCACGCCGTCCCTCGCTGCTTGTCATAGCGGCCTCGAAACTTATGAACGAGTCAGCAGGAGGCCAACTATGTTCATGCTCAGCACGGTACAAAGTGAGCTGAGTCCGCATTCTCTGAAGTCCTTCAATCAATTCGGCGGTCTTGGAAGCCTCGCTCGCTGCGGTGAACCTGGGAACAACCTGCATCGAAACCACACTCAACGCGATCATCACGGTCACCAACTCGACGTACGATAAGCGGCTTTTCTCTTTCATAACATCCCCTCCCTTATTGTTCAAAAAGGCTGGCCAGCTATTGGTAATTACCTCAGCATGGCCAGCCTATTTTTTCTTCATTCCGCGATTCTCACGGACCTGCTACGGAATCTGCCGGTTGAATCTTCGCGGCATACTCAGCCCGGCTCAATTCTTAGTAACCCGTATGGCCAGTACTACTAGCGTTAAACGCTCCGGAATCAGTATTGAAGTACCAACCCGAAGTCCCATCAGTGATGACCGGTATAGTAGTTGCAGTGCCCGAAACAATAACATCGCTATCGTTGAACTGATTCGTCGGAATCTTCTGGACATAAGGACCGTAATCGGTGCCTACTGCGCCGAAGATATCCGTCGGGCCTGTCAAAGCCAGTATTAACGAAGCCGTCCCTGCGCCGGGCAGATCGTCGTTATGCTGAATCTTGTACAGCTCGATCTGGGAACGCATCGTCTGGAGATCGGTGCACAGACTCGATTCTTTGGCTTCGGTGCTGGCCTCTGTGAACTGAGGAATCACGATAGCTGCCAGGATGCCGAGGATGACTACGACGATAAGAATTTCAACCAATGTAAATCCGCTTCTAGCTTTCATTTTTTGCCCCTTTTTGAGAAAAAGTACATTCTTCTTTTGATGAGATTGACAACATCCTCCTTGGTGGCCTTCTCCACAGCCACAGTATCGACCCAATCGATACGCGACTTAAGCGTACTACCCTTCTTCTATGTCCTCAAAACCCTCCAAAAAACAAAGAAACGTCAAGAATCAACTGTAACAGCAACTTCAACGACTTGTTCTGATGTCTGACCATTCACACAAAATATAGAAAACAAACTCTTTCGTGCCAAACTTCTCGGATGCGGAAATATGTGCGGAAATGGATGACAAGTATGGTACGGAACTTCTAGTTTCGGCCTATGATCGGAAATGACGCAGCGATCAAAAATCGATGTATTCGGGAGTATTGTCGATGTGTATCTGTCTCGCAGTCTGGCCTGCGTGTTCGAGTCTTATCCGGACGTAGTCGATACCTTCCAGGGCCGATTCAATTTTATCGGCCCACTCGATCAGAACCACGGAATGCTCGTAACAGAAATCGTCAAAACCCAACGCCTCGAACTCCG
Source organism: uncultured Pirellulales bacterium (assembly GCA_964562575.1). GTDB lineage: Bacteria > Planctomycetota > Phycisphaerae > Sedimentisphaerales > Anaerobacaceae > SG8-4. The sequence goes on along the minus strand of CAZLTY010000083.1, from coordinate 6,603 downwards.
AGACAGCCTCCAGCCGATAAGCATCAATATGATAGATGTCCAGCCGGCCTGTGTACTCATTAACTATCACGAAAGTCGGGCTGTTGACGTGCGTCTGCTCTGTCCCCGCCGCCCCGGCGACAATCCCCTTGATCAGATGTGTCTTGCCGCTGCCCAACGGACCACAGAGGGCAATCACTTCATCGCCTTTGAGTCTCAAGCCGAGCTTGTGGCCGAATTCTATCGTTTCGCTCGGCGAATTTGTAGTGATATCAATAGTATTACTCACAGCCCGATAAACATTCATCAATAATCATTTGTCATTACTTTTAGAAGCCCCCCCCCTGGTTTATACCCTTTAAGGGCAGTAGATTCCCGCGAGTAAGATCATAAACTGTAATTGTAAACCTGCTTGCCCGCGCAAAAACGGGAATTTTCAATCGGGAGCACCATAATTCTTCAAATGCTCATAGCCGGCGGCCCTCAGATTCTCTAGCCGGCCGTTGGGCGTTTTTATCTGCATTTTCCCACTATCGGTGACACAGCCGATCTGTGTGATAGCCGTTGGCTCGTCCCACGTTTCCGACAGTTTCCGGTAATCTTCCTGGCAGAGAGTGAAGAGCAGTTCAAAATCCTCGCCGTTGTTCAACGCGGATTCCAGCGGCTCGGCACCTTTGTGAGCAGCCTGGGATATTGGAATTCGCTCGGCGTTTATTACAGCACCAACCGTGCTCGCCTTGCAGATACGACTCAAATCGGAGCTGAGCCCGTCACTTATGTCAATCATCGAGTTGATCTTGACCATCTGAGCGATCTTCATTGCCTCGGTAATTCTCGGCTCAAATTCCATGTGTCTGCCGTAGCCTGATCCGCCCAATGACCCTGTCACGCAAATGATGTCGCCGATCAGTGCTCCCGATCTTGTCACTGGTTCATTGTTCGCTTTTCTGCTGAGCATCGCCACGCTCACTGCAAACGGGTTCTCGTTGTTCCAGCTCGTGATGTCACCGCCGACCAGTGCACAATCGTACTTCTCGCCGGCGCTGACAATTCCTGCATGGAGCCGCTTTAATTCTTCCTGGCCAAAACTCGCCGGCAAACCGACAGACACGACCGCAGCGACGGGAATCGTCGCCATCGCGGCACAATCGCTGAGGCTGACCGCCATGGCCTTGTATCCGGCCTGTTCTAAAGTCGCCTCTCTCAGGTCGAAGTGAACGCCGTCCAGCAGCATATCCGTAGTGACAAGAACCGATTCGGCGCCTATCCGGATTTGGGCCATATCGTCGCCAATGCCGATCGGGAAATCTGCACTCGACAATTTGTTCTGTTGAGCGAACCACGCGGTTATTTCATCTTCACCGGCACTCATCGCTGCCCCAACTGTTTGTTCCAGTATGCAACCTGCCCTTTTGCCTGCGTCGGCCCGGCGGCCCCTTCGGTGACATATCTACCTGCGACGCAAGCTGCACCGAGATGCTCATACACATCGGCCTCGATCGAATCCGAATGCTGCTGGAATTCTTCCAACGCAAGCTCGGCCAACCTCTTGCTCTGCTTCTCACAGTCGGCGACCAGAGAGCCGACGACACCGTGCGCTTCGCGGAAGGGGACACCCCTGGACACCAGATACTCGGCCAAGGCCGTGGCATCCAGAAATCCTTCATTCAGTCCGGCTGCTATTCTCTTCGTCGCGAACTTCGTGTGAGAAACAACCGCACACGCCATATCCAGGCACGCATCTACTGTGTCGTCGGCGGCGAAGATATGGGTCTTGTCCTCCTGCATGTCGCGATTGTAGCCCGACGGCTGGCCCTTGAGGATTGTCAGCATTGCCATCAGCGAGCCGTAAACCTGACCGGTTTTCCCGCGGATCAATTCCAGGACGTCGGGATTGCGCTTCTGAGGCATCATGCTCGACGACGTGCAATAGGCGTCGTCAATCTTAACAAATCCGAACTCATTGGACGAATAGAGTATCCAATCCTCGGCCAGGCGTGACAAGTGCGTCGCAATAAGCGCACAATCGAAAATAAATTCAGCGCAGAAATCCCGATCGCTGACCGCGTCGATACTGTTGTAACTGATGCCGGAGAAACCCAACTGCCTCGCCGTGCTTTCCCTGTCCAGAGCCAGCGTAGAGCCGGCAACGGCGCCGCTGCCCAAGGGCGATACGTTGAGCAGGACGCTACAATTTCGCAGCCTGAGAAAGTCTCGCTCGAACTGCTCGGCGAAACTCAGCAGGTAAGCAGCAATGACGATCGGCTGGGCGCGCTGAAGATGCGTATAGGCCGGCATCACATCCTCGGCATATCTGGCCGCCAGTTTGACAATCGCTTTTTGAAGCAACGTGATCTTGGCCTGCAGAATCTCGATCCGGTCCCGCATCCAGAGTCTGACATGGGTGGCGACCTGATCGTTGCGGCTTCTGCCTGTATGGAGTTTCTTACCCGCCTGACCTATCTTCGCCACGAGCGCGGCCTCGATTGCCATGTGGATATCTTCGTATTCTTTTTTGAACTTGAAGCGTCCGCCGGCGATCTCCTCTCCGATTTCGATCAGCCCGCTTTTGATCTGCCTGAGTTCATTCTTGGTAATCAGCTTCTGCTCGGCCAACATCTGCGCATGGGCAATCGATCCGACAATGTCATACTTGTAGAGACGCCTGTCTATCGACAGCGATTCCACAAAACCAACCATAAGCTCATCCGGCTCGCCGGATAGCCGCTTTTCCCAACTCTTCTTCAACTTTGCCATTCGGACTACTCCAGAAAGTAACTTGCGCCACAAATACTACGTCCCATCGCCGGATGTGTCAAGCACGTCAACGCCATCTTCAGAGGTGTTGGCGATGCCGCGGCTGCCATGCGGATCCTGTGGTTGGCTAATCTCATAAACATTGTCCTCGATCCCTGTCTGATTTTCGGATTGGGACCGTTCCCGGAATTGGGCATCAAGGGAGCGGCAATAGCAACCCTGATTGGCCGTGGGACCGGCGTTATGCTGCAGTTGTACCTGCTGCAACGCAAAAGCGGCCGCATTCACATTGCCCGAAGACACATGAAGCTCAAGTTCGACGTGATGAAACGAGTTCTGCGACTGTCGCTCGGCGGGATCGGCCAATCCATCATCGCGATGTCGAGTTGGATCGGTCTGATGCGCGTTATGGCAGTCTTTGGCAGTGAATCACTGGCCGGCTATACTATTGCGATACGCATAATCGTCTTCTCCATTCTGCCATCCTGGGGAATGAGTAATGCTGCCGCTACACTGGTGGGCCAGAATCTCGGCGCCAACAAACCCCAACGTGCGGAAAGGTCAGTTTGGATAGCAGGATTTGTCAATATGGTATTTCTTGTGGGAATCGCCGTTATCTTTTTCACCTCGGCCGAATTCCTGGTTCGCCTGTTTGCGACCGAACCAAAGGTAGTAGAAATCGGTGCGAAATGTCTGCGATACTTGAGCCTCGGCTACGTATCGTATGCCTATGCCATGATCATGACACAGGCATTCAACGGCGCAGGTGATACAGCGACTCCGACAAAAATGAACTTTCTCTGTTTCTGGCTGCTGGAAATACCGCTGGCCTGTGTCCTTGCGTTGACCTTCAAACTCAATGAGGTTGGTGTGTTCATGTCCATCATCATTGCCGAAACGGCGCTTGGCATATTAGGCATAATTCTCTTCAAACGCGGCAAGTGGAAAGAAAAGGTCGTCTGATTGTAGCCAAATATCCTCGAGTACTCTCAAAATCGACAGGCAATGAAACCCAGAAGGGAGAATATGGAGAGACACAACTTACCCATCGTACAATAAAGTTAGAGCTCACGCGAACATTCATTCGAGAGCCCATATGACGGCTGCAAGCTATAATCGCACATGATCTCTGCCGAATTCCCTATAAGCCTCGAACAAGGTGATGATGTTTTCGATTTGAGTGTCGGCTTGAAGGTTATGTGCGGTGCAGAAAATATAGCCACCCTTGCCGGCCAACTTCTTTACACGATCTTTCACCTCGTTTCGGACATCTTCGCGGCTCCCATAGGGCAGTGTCTTTTGAATAGATATTCCACCGTGGAAGCAGATTTTGTCACCGTACTGTTCTTTTGTTCTCTGGTAGTCCATCTGGGCACAATCCGGCTGGAGAGGATTCAAGATATCCAGGCCGGATTCTATGAAATCAGGCAATAACTGTGTGACACACCCACAAGTATGATGGGCCACTTTGCAGCCAAACTCGTGGCCGATATTGACAAACCGATCGAAGCCCTCTTTCAGCAGATTTCGCCACGTATCGACGGACAGAAAGGTGTTATCCTGTGTGCCGAAGTCATCGCCGGTAAAGAAGATATCGATGTTTCGGCCGGCGGCTTGTAACGTTCTGCGAGCATATTCGCTGTAGAAATCTGCAATCTTGCGGAAGATCGTCTTTGCGATTTCCGTGTTTGCCACGACATCCATCAAGATCTGCTCGACACCTCGCACGTACATAGCAGGTTTCAACTGTGCACAGCGGTTGAGCCTGTCGCCCATGAACACCACTACCTTACCTGTCTCGCGGGCCTGGGCAGCCTGCTGCCTTACACACTCATAATCGAAGTGTTCGGGCCTGGGCCACTTGGGATAGCTTTCGATTTCGTCGACAGAAGTTGCTTTTTGAAGGGGATATTCGACTACTTCGCTATAGGTGCCTGCTCCGGACCCCTCGCCGTAGGATACCGCCCTTCTCACGACGCCGAAGTGGTCTTCCTTAGAGCCGTCCTGGCGAATTGTGTGGCCCGACCCGATGTATTTCGGACCTTCGATATATCTGAAATCAACATCGAAGTGCTGTAGCAATTGTTCCTGTGATGAAAAACCAAAGTGTTTCAACAGCCTGGCATTGACCTCCGAAGTCGCCCAGTAATCGATAGGGACTCTGTCGGGTTGCTGGTGAGCCATAGCGAGTTTGAAGCGCTGCCTTGAGTCCATAAACAGATGTCCCCCTCTAATCGACAGTACGAGTTTTAGGCCCAGCCTTCCAAATCAGGCAAACCAACAGAGCACCCAAGATAGCAGCCAAACCAAAAATAACAAAATTAACTTCATACCCATATCGCTCTATAATCACACCCGCCCCCCAGCCGGTCAGGGCCGCTCCGATATAGCCCATCCCATCGATGAACCCTGCCGCCCCCGCTGCGCCGCTCTTCTTGCCAAAGTCCTGAGCCGCATGGCCGACCAGCAAAATATGCGGGCCGTATGTACAAAAACCGACTATCGCGACAATGAAAATTACAAGACCGGCATTGCTGTGGTCAATGTACGGGAAAATAATGGAAGATAAACCCAGCAGCAGAAGTAGAATCGCAATGACTGGTGCCCGCCTGCCTTTGAAAAACGTATCCGTCGCCCAGCCGGCAATTATCGCTCCGGCAGCACCGGCAAGTGGATGAATGCATCGCTTCATCACTATCTTAAAACCGAATCCCCCAACACCAATCGAAAGCTCCTTTTGATCCAGAAATGCCGGCAGCCAGTTAACAAAGCCGTACCGATTCACATCAAGAAGAAAAAAAGTACCCGCCACCACCCATAAATAAGGATTCTTCAAAGTCCTAAAGATATTTTGCCGTATCGTTCGATGTGTTTTACCGGTGAAACCTTCTTCCGATTTGTCTTCCAGCCCTACAGGTGCAAGGCCGACATCTTCCGGAGTATTCCTGATCAGAAGATAAAAGATAACTCCTACTATTGCAAACAGAACTGACGGCAGCAGAAATACTATGCGCCAGTCTCCTCCGAGCTTTTGAGCATAATGTGTGACAATGAAAAATGACAGAAACCATGAAAAAGCAGCACCAAACTGATAGCACGTCCCCATAAAACCCATCAGCCTTCCGCGGCCTGCCACGCCGAACCAGTGCGCCATAACACGCACCATCGGCGACCATCCCATCGCCTGAAGGAACCCGTTCGCACCCCAGAGGACAATCAACAACCGCAACACCGTTTTCGATGACAATCCATCATCCCCCGATACCATCACCACCGCAAACACCAAGAGGTTCATAATCACCGAACCCAAAACCCCTAAGCTTGCTATCATCCGCGTCCCGAAGCGGTCAGCCAACTGACCATTGACAAACTGCCCCACAGCATACATCAAGAGTAGCGCCGTCAGAATTAGCCCGAACAGCACGGCATCCCATGAAAACGATTCACACATGCGCGTTTTAGCAAACGGCATATTGTATCGGCAGAGGTAATAGGCAAAATATGTTATCCAGACCGTTGAAAATATCCTGGCCTGCCAGTTTCTGAGATCTTTGCCTGAATTGTTCTTGAAGTCGCCCATTTCCTGAATTCCCAGAAGCGGCTGCTGCGATCAGTGAGAAGTATTCGGCGTTTGGCCGAGAGTATCCGGGACCGGACGTGCCAAGTCAAGCGGAAATGCCCGACCAGGACCGCTCTGGCAAGAATCATTTCATATCATCTCAGGTTTTCAGGTACAAGAGGCTAAAATTTGCCTGAGACGAAATATGTGTTATACTTTATATGAGCGGCGTCAAGTCATCGTTCAGTTCCCTGGGGGGGGGGGGGGGGGGGGTGTTAGGGTAAGGTGACGTTTTTTTGGCCGTTTGT
>CAZLTY010000082.1:0-17545 GCA_964562575.1 uncultured Pirellulales bacterium | reverse complement strand
GTCTGATAACAAGAATAATTGTCGCTAATCAGTCATTGACCGACAAACAAGCCTCTGGCTTGCATCCATTGAGCCAAACGGTGATGCCAGGTCGAGGCCGGATTCTCGGACGGTCGGATTCCATAGCCGTGACCGCCCTCGGTATATACATGGATTTCGGCGGGCACGCCAGCCTTCTTAAGTTCGACGAACAACAGGGCCGATTGTGCACCGCGCATCTTGTCGTCCTGCGTCACAGCCAAAAAAGTCTGCGGTGTGTTGGCCGTGATGCGCACCAAAGCCCCCAGCTCGGCGAGATTGTCTTTGTATCCGTCACCCAGATACGCGGCATAGATCGGACACATGAAGTCCGGGCGAGAGCTTAGATCGTCCGCGTCGTCAATACTCTCGTATGTCCGCTCATCCCAGTGCGTGCCGGCCATTACCGTCAGGTGCCCGCCGGCCGAAAACCCAAGGATGCCAACGCGCCGCGTGTCAATACCCCACTGAGCCGCGTGTTTTCGCACGAGGCGAATCGCCCGCTGAGCATCCTGCAGGGGCTCGATATGCGGCTTGTCGGGATCACGCCGTGGCACGCGGTATTTCAGAACGACCGCGGTTACACCAAGCGAATTGAACCATTCGGCTATCTCTGTGCCTTCCTTTTCCCACGCCAGGACGTTGTATCCACCGCCGGGACAGATTACGACTGCGCATCCATTTGCCCGTTCGGCTGCGGCTCGATACAGCGTTAGCGATGGCTGCTCAACGTATGTGATGTGCTCCGATATTTGTTTTGCCTTGAGCGCCGCTACACGTTTCGGATCGAGCACGCGAGAGCCCTTGGGCAGACCATCCGGCCATAGTCTGATCACAGGTCTCTCTGCTGCTGTGATACTGGAGACCGCGACCAACCACCACACTACCAGGCATTGAAGAGCTCTTTTCATTTTGAACATTTCCTTTCCAGAATGTGCATATCCCACGCCATTGTCACTCAGGCAGAGCCTAATGCTACACAGCTAAGATACACTGCACGAATCACCGAATTATCATACTCAATCGTTTCAGAAATTGCCACTATGAAGAATCGTCCTAACTCCGTGAATTTCCACGCACAAAATGTCTGGATAAACGGCGGAGATCCATTTATCCTTTTGAGAAGAGAGGACTCGAAACTGACAATACGTTGGGAGACTAAGATGAAATTTGAAAACATCCAGGTCAATGAAGGCGACGAGATAATGCTGGTGGGCCAGGCCGATCAAGAGGAACAGGCAAAGCTTGACTATATCGAGTTTATTTGTCACTTGGACCCAAAGAGATGAGGGAACCGGGCTCAGATTCACGTGCACGGCGGGGCGTTAACAGAAACGTCAAGGATTGACTGGCCAATACCCAGGCGTTACTAGGCTCTGTCCGAAAACTCCGTCGTCGGCCGGAGAGCGAGCGTTTTTTCGCCTGACAAAGACGGCGAAGCAGGCGATATTGGTTGTATCGTCGATGGAGCCGGATGCAGTCAGGCGGAAAATAAGCCGCTCGAAGCCAGATCGAGTTTTCAGACAGAGCCTGGAGTAATAGCGCAGGAATCACAGAACATCCACTGTACCAGAGAGAATTATGGTTTGACGAGCGGCAGCAGGTCAGATTATGTTACATGAGATAGGAACAGGGACCCTGACCCGAATGATTGCTGCGAAAGGAGATAGTACGATGTGTCGCTATGTTGTTATCATGGTAAACGCGCTATGCACCTTGATGGTTTGCTGCGTTTCTGCCGCCGTGCCGAGTGGCGTGAACCTGTCTGACCTGGCCAACTGGGACATAATAATAGCTGAGAACGCTCCACCAAGTGAAGTCTACGCCGCCGAAGAATTCCAGAGCCATCTTGCCGAGGCAAGCGGCGTTCGTCTGCCGATTGTCAGCCATCCGGCACCAGCCACTGGGCGAAAGCGTCATGTATTTATTGGCTCGAGCCCGGCCATGCGCGAAAGCGCCGTCGGTTTTGAAACGGACGAGTTTGGGCAGGAGGACTTCCGCATCGTTGTGCGCGATGATAATATTGCGATAGCCGGCAAGTCACAGGCCAGGGCACGGGGAACGCTTTACGGCGTCTACGCCTTCCTAGAAGATTATGTCGGCGTGCGATTTCTCACAGTCGATCACACGTATGTACCGGCGATAGGGACGTGGCGCGTTGTCGGGCCTCTGGACCGTTTCTATCATCCGCCCCTGCGCTTCCGCTGGAGTTATTACGGCGAGACCAACGGGAATCCCGCTTTTGCCGCCCGGATTCGTGTAAATACTGTAACCGGCGATGAGAAGCTGGGCGGGAAGACTGGACTGAATCTCATAAACCACAGCTTTCACCATCATCTCTCATCGCAGAAATACGGAAAAGAGCATCCGGAGTATTTCGCCCTTGTCGACGGCGAGCGCAAGCTGGATGTAGGAGGCGGAGGGCCGGAACTCTGTCTGACTAACCCGGACGTTCTGCGCATAGTCACCGACTCGGTTCTGGATGATCTCAGCAAGAACCCCAATTTGGAGAACATATCGGTTAGCCAGAACGACAACAACAAATACTGTCGCTGTCGGAGCTGTGCTGAGATTGATGAGCGGCAAGGAACGCCAATGGGCTCGCTGCTGACGTTTGTCAACGCGGTGGCAGATGAGGTGGCTAAGGAGTACCCGGACGTGATGGTCGGTACATTGTCTTACTGGTATTCACGCAAACCGCCCAAGACAATCAAGCCGCGGCCAAACGTTCAGATCCAGTTGTGCAGCATTGAGTGTTGTCTTCTACATCCTATCAACGATCCTCAGTGCCGCAAGAACGTACAGTTTTGTCAGGATATGGCCGACTGGGGCAAGATCTGCAGCAACATCTCTATCTGGAACTATAACACGAACTTCAGCAATTACCTGCTGCCATGTCCCAATCTCAGGGTGATAGAATCGAACGTCAGGTACTTTGTCGCCAACAACGCGATAGGCATATTCATGCAGGCAGCGGGCAACGCTCTAGGGGCTGAGCTGTCTGATCTGCGCAACTATGTGATGGCTAATCTACTTTGGGACCCGACCAGGAGTAGCGAGAAGTTGGTCAACGAGTTCCTTGATCTGCACTATGGCCGCGCGGCCGCTCCCGTTCGGCGGTTCATAAATCTGACTCACGAGAACGCACTGGCCAGCGGCTTGCATCCGAACTGTTTTGGCAGGGCGAAAGATTATGCAATAGATGAGACTATCGCCCGGGCCGGTCTTGACGCCTTCGCCGAGGCGATGGAACTGGCCGAAGATGATGTCGTTCGTGCACGTGTGGAAAAGGCCTCAATCTGTGCATACCGGGCTGCCATCGAACCAATCTGGTACGCCAACGATAAATCATCTATCGAACCTGCCCTGGCCAGTCGAATGCGGCCGCTGGTCAAACGCTTCCTGGATCTGTGTGAGAAATACGGTGTGACCAACGCCAGTGAACGCGGCAGAATCGAGGACGAGGCCAAAAGACTCAAACGCATCGTTGGACTGTAAGGTGCTCTAACGTTGTGGCTTGCCAGCCAGGGCATCTTCCACCTTCGCGGCGAGTCGGGAGACGATCTCGGTTATTATTTTGTCCCCGAGTTCGCTCGATGCCGCCGTCCGGGGATCCTGGCCGTAGATCGCATACAGCGGGTGTCGCGGATCGTGAGTGGGGGCGTTGCGCTTCGGAGTTGTTGCCAATGTAGTCGTGGCCGACTTGCGACCTTCGGTGAGACGGTCCATCCGCACCCAGGCGGGATTGAGCGCCATCGCAATGCTGGTCTCGTACTTGGCCGCGTGATCCCCGGCAGCCCGATCGCCGCCCTGCGGCGTTGTCACCTCCCGCTCAGCGAGTCCGATGAAGTGTACGCCCGGATGCCGCCGGCCGGCCTCGCTCGCCAGCGCGTGCACAAGCTTTACTTGTTCACCGGGGTAATGGCCCGTGAGGATGACGACTACCTTGAAGCCCTGTCTCGCCAGGTGATCGAGCGTGGCATCCAGCAAGGGTTTGATCTTCTGTTCGGCAAGAATGAGCGTCCATTTGTAACCCACGTGGCCGCCGCCGGTGCCGAAGAAGAAAGTCGGCAGAACAGCGCCTCCCGTTCGCTGAGCGACGCGTTCACATAACCCGTGAGCCTTGATGCCGTCGAAGCATATCGGCAGGTGCCAGCCATGATGTTCGAACGTGCCCAGCGGCACAAAGGCCACGGGCCCTTTGGCAAGAACTTCCTCCAGGTCGTCGGGGCCCATTACTTCCATTCGCCCGTGGGGTTTTGTCCCGGCGCTGCCGGTGGTCGGCTTCGCAGAACGGCTGACGGTAGCCGAGGTCAATTCACGATAGAAGGCTTCGATAAGCTTGAGCGTTTCGGGCGTGCCGTACCGGATTGGCATGCGTCCGGCCTGCGATTCGCTCATAAGGTGTATGAAGAGCTTCAGGCCCTCGATAAGCTCGCCCTTCAGGCTGCGATCTCCCTTGACATATCTGCGCAGTTCCTCGATCTTATCCTTAACTTCCTGCTCGGTTCGCTCGGGGCGGTTGAGGTAGCGGACTGCCGTCTCTAGAGTCGGATCATCGGGCTTCTTGCCGGGAAGCGGCGGCCTCGACTCCTCGGATTGTGTAGCTCCGCCGGCGCCGGGTTTTCGAGAAGCGGTTGCGGCCCGCCGCACGCGGGGTTTGGGACCCAGCGTCGAACGAAGCACGGTGATCTTTTCGACCGCCTCGCGGGACAACGGAGCGGCATGCAGCCGTCCCTGGGCCCAGTCACTGTAGGTGCTGAAACGATACGGACTCTTCGGGTTTTCCGAGCTGCCGATCGGCAGTATTGGCAGCGAGGCGTCGACATCATGCAGCGGCACGAATTGCGTGTATGACTGCGCCTTCTGCGAAAGTATCGTGCTGCCGTCAATTGTTTTTAGCAGTGGCATGCGCACATCGTTTCGCTCGTCGAGAGAGCCGAAGCCGTCGAGGCCGTCCATATAACCGAGCGTCTGTTTGCACAGGGCCTGACGGGCCAGCGCATTCCACGCGGTGCGGTCGGCCCCGTATCGATTCTGCGTTCGCGTCCATGCCTGGGCGAGGACCTTATCGACAAAGGTGCGCTCATCGTCCGGCACCGGCGCCGCGGGATTCGCTGCGTATCGGCCGCTCACGGTCTTGGCGAACCGGGCCAGCCCGCTGACGCCGCCGCCGTATTTGCGGACGAGTCCAAAGACGCCGCCGCGGAAGATAACGTTCATTTCGTTGACCAGCTCGGTTCCGGGGACGGCCATATCCGTCTGGGCCCCTTTGTCGTACCAGGGCCGCAGATACCTCAATGCCTGTTTGGCATTCTGTGAGAGTTTGTCCGGGGTGTTGCCCAGGACCATCAATCCCAGGTGAACGATCTCGCGCTTCCAGGCGTTCACCGAATCGTAATGAATTGCGAGAACATCTTCCGGTGAGAAGCGGTCGTTCTCGGCGAGATGCTCTGCAATTCGCTCCTTGACGCGAAGTCCGCGGTCCGTGTCACCCGATGAGCCGGTCATATTGCCGAAGGGCACCTTGTAGAAGGACTGAATAGTCCGATGGTTGGCGGTTACGAGATAGCCTCGTTTGGGATTCATGCAGTGAGGCAGGATATCGTAGGGGATCATGCCCTGCCACATCCCCCTCAGCGTGGATCCGTCCTGGGCGTGGCCGCCGTCGAATCCGGTTAAGAGCGAACGCACGGGCAGCGCCCCCAGCGACCAATAGCCTACGTTGCCCCGGCTGTCACCGAAGACACAGTTTGCCGTCGGAAAGCTCCAGCCGGGCAGCGCCGCGGCAAATTCCTCGTAGGAACCGGCCCGCATCATCGCCAGCGCGCCTTCAATAGTCTCGGACTCTGTCTGCGCCACGGGTATCCGCCACAGCGCCACTTCCTGCCCTTGGGGATTGCGCCACACGAATTCAGACGCAATCGGGCCGAAGATCGTTTCGCGCACGACCATGCGCTGCGCTGCGGCTCCCTTGACCTTGATCGATTCCTGCCGCTTGTTCATATCCAGCCATTGGCCGTCAACGCGGTACTGATCCGGGTGCGCCGGGTCAGTATCGAGGATGAAGATATCCGCCTGATCGGCGCCGAGAGCGGTCAGGCCCCAGGCGACCTGTTCATTGAAGCCGATCAGGATGATGGGACTGCCCGCCACGCCGACTCCGCGAACATTGAAGCTGCTGCCATTAATGTGAAACTCGTAGAGAAGACTCGGATTCCATACGGGAGTTTGAGGGTCACTTACCAGAACCGAAGCGCCGGTGGTCGTCTTCTTTCCACCTATGACCCAGGCGTGGCTGAATTTGGGATCGGGATTGTCGGGCCCCCGGGGCTCGCCGGGCGTCAGCCCCGTATCGCGCATCCAGGCGTTGACCTTCTCGATCCATCGTTGCGACACATCTTCGCGCCGGACAACCGCGGCGTCATCGTCGATAAAGATACCGGGCCCGCCCCGGCGAGGCGCCTGGGGTGTCAGTGATGGTGTGTCACGCAGGCCGTTCTTGCTGAAGAACTGCGCAAAATGCCACCACGATAGAATGCAGTCGGCCGTTTTCCAGGCTTGCCGCTTCAGGCCTGTTTTCTCGAACAGATAATGCTCGTCTTCCTCGTGCCGGGCGAAGTAGTCATTGACCCCGGCGCTGTAGGCTTCGAGCAGGCCCAGTGTCTGGCGGTCAAGGTTCTGCACGACCCGGTCGGCGGCGCGGGCAAATCCGAACATGCGCATCACCCGATCGTGCTCCAGGGCTGTCTTGGGACCGGTGCCGCCGGCCTTGTGCTTCTCGATGTCGCCGAACACCTCGGCCATGCGACCCTGCATCATGCGCAGGAAGTAGTGCATCTGAAAGCCGCGATCTTGGGCACAGGCATAACCTAAGCCGTACATGGCGCCCTTGTCCGTGGCGGCAAAGACGTTTGGCACGCCCCACGAATCGCGCAGAAGCTCCACCGGACCGTATTGGGGCGCCAATCCGCCAAACGTAATCCCACTGACCGCAAGTACGAACACTACGCCAAAGACCGGGCAACTTCGATCTGTCAGAAGCTTCTTCATAAGGTGGCTCTCCTAATCTGTCTGAATTTGTCTGAAAAACCCGATGAACAATAGGCTCTGTCGGAAAACTCGATCTGGCTTAGAGCGGCTTGTTTTCTTCAGCTGTCTCATGCTGCTACCACAGCCATTGTCGGATAAAGGCAGCCGCTGTTGTCCGCTTGGCTGTCCCGGCGCGCCGGGAGCTGCATCGACGATAGAACCAATATCGCCTGCTTTGCCGTATTTGCCAAGCGAAAAACCGCTCGCTCTCGCACCCGACGACGGAGTTTCTCGACGGAGCCTATACCACAGAACCTAAAACGCAGCGCATTTATTCGTCCGGTTTGAATGGTTCTGCGCCGGAAACGTTCCCCCGGGGAAGTAATGATTTCAGTACAGACGATGCAGTCCATGCCCCAAATCGCCAGTCTTTGAGATGCGACATTGCAGTCCGATAAGCCCACGTTCGACAAACACCTATGTTATGCCGGCATCCTTAACTGGGGAAACTTCGTCAGATCCGGTTTTATTTGAAAAGAACCTCTTTTCGCTGGCCGATGTTCTGACGTGGGCGGTTTCTGGTAAAGGCAGTGGTCGGCCTGTCCTTTACCGGCGCGTAAAGGCGGGCTTTGGGAACTTCTGTCATGGAAATAGTCACGGTGCCTTTTTGAGTTACTCGGCATAGAAATAGAAAAGGGAGAATGAACATGAGTTCCATTCTAGTTGTAGACGATTCATCATTTGCCCGACAGAGACTAGTCAGCATACTCACCGACGCAGGCCACCAGGTTATAGAGGCGGCTAACGGATTTGAGGGATTGGAAAAAGCTGAAAGGCACATGCCCGACTGCATTACGTTGGATCTCTTGATGCCGGAAATGAGTGGCCTTGAAGTGCTGCGCGCACTGAAGGAAAAAGGGCTCACTATTCCTGTCATCGTCGTTTCTGCAGACATCCAGGAAACTACGCAGAAAGAGTGCATGGAGCTTGGGGCAATTGCTTTCATGAACAAACCTCCCAATGAAAATGAGTTGATGGAGATCATCCAGGGCACTCTTTGCACGAAATAGGAGGATTGACCATGAAACGGACGATCGACAAAATCGACGTTATAGAAGAGATAATCAATGTTGGTGTCGGCAGAGGAGCGGATGTCCTCAACACCATGGTTCGGTCGCATGTTCACCTGGAGGTTCCTTCTTTGAAAATATTGTCGGCGAGCGAATTTGAGCGAGAAATTGGAGAGAGCAACCAAGAACTGCTTTCCTGTGTCCAGTTGTCGTTCAAGGGCGATTTTTCCGGTATCGCGGAACTGCTTTTTCCATCTGACGGCGCATTGAAATTCATAGCCGCGTTAACTCAGGACCAGCCGGAGAATGCCGACATAGATCCGATTCGCGCAGGCACTCTTTGCGAAGTCGGCAACATCGTTCTGAATGCCGTGATGGGGAGTATCAGCAACCTTTTTGGCCTCAAGTTCGTCTATTCGATTCCCTCTTATACTGCTGGAGACTTCGACAGTTTGCTGCCATTGCACTCGACCATGCCTGATGAAACTGTTTTGCTCGCTCGTACTCATTTTACCATAGAAGACCTTCAAGTGGATGGGAACATAGTATTGTTCTTCGAAATCGGTTCGTTTGACAGACTATTGGAACTAGTTGACGCTTATGATAAGGCAACGAGGCCATGAGCACTCTTGAAGTTGCAGATGAACACCTTAAGATACTGGACCATATCCCAGTTGGCATTTTCATTATAAGCAAAGACTATACAGTCGTTTATTGGAATGCCTATATGGAGGAGTGGACCGGCATTCCAGGAAGCGAGATTTCCGGCGCCGACTTCACGAGTTACTTCCCCTGCTTTAAGGAGCCCCGATATCAGAGTCGTATTGCTAGCGTACTTGATAACGCTGCTCCGACCTTTCTTTCTCCCCAGTTGCACAGAAACATTCTCAGGTCATATTTGCCGAAAGGCGAACTAAGGATTCAGCGGACAGTGGTCATTCCTGTACGTTCATTTGACGGAAATGATATCTGCGCGCTTTTTGTGGTGGAAGATGTCACAGAGCTGACCAACCGTATCTCCGAGCTTAACAAGGCCAAGAATGAACTACAAGAAACCAATGACGATATGGAGATGCGAGTACAACGTCGCACGGCCGAGCTGGCTACAGCGAATCGTCAATTGGAGCAGGAAATCGTCGAGCGCAAGCAGACAGGGATGGCTTTACAGAGAGAAAGGGACAGAGCTCAAAAGTACCTTGATATTGCAGAGGTAATGCTCATCGTTATCGACAGAGACAAGAAATTGCGGCTGATCAATAAGAAAGGCTGTGAAATCTTAGGATACTCAGAAAAAGACGCCATTGCTAAAGACTGGTGCAATGACTTTGTCCCGGAGGATGTCAGGGAAGAAGTGCGATCGGTTATTTCAGCGTTGCTGAACGGGCAAACAGAGCAATTCAAACACTTTGAAAATCCGGTTCTGGCAAGAAACGGCACGCAGAGAGTTATCGCATGGCACAATACCGTATTGTTGGACGAAAAGGGCGAAATTGAGGCGATCCTTAGTTCGGGAGATGATGTTACGGAGCGCAAAGCGGCCGAGGAGGAGGCCAGGCTCGCCTATGCGGAACTCCAAAGCGCCAACCGTGAACTCAAGCAGACGCAGTCGCAACTGGTGCAAAGTGAGAAGCTGGCGGCCATTGGTGAACTTGCCGCCGGCGTAGCGCATGAAATGAACACCCCGGTGGGATTTGTAGCCAGCAATTTCCAGACACTGGACAGCTATGTAGAAAAAATCAAAGGCCTGCTCGAAGCGTATGAACAGCTCACCACACAAATCGGAACCGTGCCGGAAACAGAACTGCTCAAAAAGGCGGCCGCCACGAACAAAATGCGCGACGAGATGAAATTGGACTTCATTCTTGAAGATATCCAGGAACTTTTCGACGATTCCAGTGAGGGTCTGGAGAGGGTCACCAGTATCATCCGGAACTTGAAGGATTTCTCCAGGGTCGGTCAACCCGGAATTCGCGAGGAATTCTGCGTTAACGACGGTATCGAGTCCACACTTGTGGTGGCGCGCAATGAAATCAAATACGATGCTGACATCAAGACAGAGTTTTCACAAGTGCCTTTTGTTCTCTGCGAGTCGGGCCAGGTAAACCAGGTATTCCTCAACATCCTTCTCAATGCCGTACAGGCAATCAAGTCTCAGGAAAGACAGAAAAACGGGACTATCACAATCAAAACTTACGCGACAGAGGCCGAAGTAGTCTGCGAAATATCCGATGACGGCCCCGGGATACCTGCCGACAAGCTGTCAAAGATTTTCGATCCTTTCTTCACAACCAAGCCTGCCGGCAAAGGCACTGGTCTGGGGTTAAGCGTATCGTATGACATAATAGTCAGTAAACATGGCGGCAAACTTCTCGTCGATAGCACAGTAGGCAAGGGAACGAAGTTTATCATAAAGCTTCCGATTGAGAGAGAAGACCAAAACAACCGACAACAGGAGAGTGCGCAATGCTCATAAGACAGAAATTGCTTTCTGGATTTGCCTGCGTTGCGCTGTTCGTGGTGGGTGTTGGGTACCTCGCTGTCAGTACCAGTGAGAGAGCACTAAGGAAGTCTATTGGCGAACAGTCTGCAACATTAGCCGGCGCAATATCAGCTAAAATTGACAGAAATATTTACCATAGAATTGAACAGGTCCAGGTCTACTCTCAAGACATTGGAGGGGAAAGTGAGCTGGCCAAGTCAAATCAGGAATTTGAAGAATTGGACAATGTTCAAGAATACATTGAGGAGAAAGACGAAGCATGGAAAGTTGCAGGAAAAGAAGAAATAACACCTTTCATGCAGGATCTTATCAACAATGAACTGTCAAAGCAAATAAGAGAAGAATTTGAGTTGAAGGAAGCCTATCGAGCCAAATACGGTTATGCGGTATTTGGTGAAATCTTTCTGACAAATAGATACGGCGTCAACGTTGCTCAAACCCAAAAAACCTCTGATTATTATCAGGCGGATGAGGAGTGGTGGCAAAGGGCAAGGGAAGACGGATTATCTGTGACAGATGTTGAATATGACCTAAGTACAGGCAGCTATTCCATAGATATAGGAGTAAGAGTTGATGATGAGAATGGAGATTTCTTGGGTGTTGTCAAAGCTGTCTTGAACATTGCTGAAGTAATCAGCATTATGAAGAACATCGGAGCAAATGCAAAACCTGAGGCCTCGGGATTAAGATTACTCACCAAAGATGGGAATATCCTCTATTCAACGGAAGAATATGAATTTCTTGAAAGTATGTCTGAAGATGCATCATTTCACCTCTTGGGAGAAGGCTGTTCGCACGACATGAGCTATTTTATTATGGCCGGTGATCAGCCTGGCGAAGGTGAGAAATTATTTGCTCACGCTCACTCAAAAGGACATAGGGACTATAAGGGCTTGGGCTGGTTCTTTATGATAGAGCATGCAGAAAAGAGAATATTCGCCCCTGTTGTCCAGTTAAGGAATACTCTGCTGGCCATCTCATTTTTTGTGACAGTGTTTGCCCTTCTATCAGGATTATTCATCTCCCGCTCCCTTTCTCGGCCCATCATGAAGCTCAAGCATTCCGTAGCTAGAGTAGGCAAAGGCGAGTTAAACACCAAAATAGAGGTTAAGTCAAATGATGAGATCGGTCAGTTGGCTACTTCTTTCATAGAGATGGTGGACAATTTGAAGACGACCACTACATCGTTGGACAATCTGAATGAGGAAATTGCCGAGCGCAGGAAGGCTCAGGAAGAACTCCAGCGCTCGAAAGAATTCCTGGCTACAGTTCTTGATTGCATGACTGACGCAATCTCAATCATTGACGCCCATAATTTTGGGATAGTCGGATGCAATGCTGCTTTCTCAAACAAAGTGGGCCTGGAGGAAAGACAAGTTATAGGTAAGTGCTGTTATAAGGTGACCCATAACCTATCGGTTCCATGCGAACCACCTGAACACCCCTGTCCCCTTGCTGAGACAGCGGCGACCGGGGACTGCTCGGTAGCCGAGCACGTGCATTACAGAGGAGATGCCGAAAAGACATACCTGGAGATTTCTACGGCTCCTATAAAAGATGAAAACGGGAAAGTCATACAGGTTGTCCACGCATCCAGAGATGTGACCGAGCGTAAAGAGGCAGAGCGAGCCATACGGCTCGCTTACGAAGAACTTGAAACAGCCCACAAGGCACTGAAAGGGATGCAAACTCAGATTGTGCAGAGCGAAAAACTGGCGTCGATCGGCCAGCTTGCCGCAGGTGTCGCCCATGAAATGAATACTCCCATAGGTTTTGTTGCCAGCAACTTCCAGACGCTGGAAGATTACATGGCAAAAATCAAGAAGCTGCTTGGCATGTATGACGAACTGGTCAAGGAAATTGAGGGTTCGGGAAAAACCGATCTGCTCAACAAGGCCGGCATTATCACAGAGGGCCGTACGGACATGAAGATTGACTTTATTCTCGAAGACATCCAGGACCTTTTCGATGAGTCAAGGGAAGGCCTGACCAGAGTCACAGACATTGTCCAGAATCTCAGAGACTTCTCAAGAATAGACCAGCCGGGAAGCCTCGATGAATACGATCTTAACGGCGGCATTGAGGCCACCCTCGTCGTGGCTACAAACGAAATCAAGTACCATGCTGATGTCAAGACCGAGTTTTCTCAAGTGCCTGCAACCTATTGCAACTCTGGCCAGATTAACCAGGTACTTTTGAATATCCTCGTGAATGCCGCTCAGGCAATCAACTCTCAGGAGAGAGAGGACAGGGGAACCATCACAATTAAAACCTATGCAACAGAGACCGAAGTTGTCTGTGAAATATCCGACAACGGCCCGGGAATCGAATCCGATAAGCTGTCGAGAGTTTTCGAACCTTTCTATACGACCAAGCCTGCCGGCAAGGGTACGGGCCTGGGGCTGAGCGTGTCCTACGATATCGTCGTACACAAGCACAATGGCAAACTTCTCGTCGATAGCACAGTAGGCGAGGGAACGAAGTTCATTATAGAGCTTCCGATCAAAGAGACAGAACCACAAAGCAAGGAACTTAGGGCGAACGAAGAAAACTGTTTCGATAATATTGATGCTAAAACGAGCGGTATGGAGGAAAGACAGGTTCCTGAATTGGGAGAAGTATAGAGTGAATCGTCGTAAGCCGACTTAATGACAAAGTCAACCGACGCAGAAGCAAATGAAGCGTGATATATAGCAGAGTAAACGGGCAAAAGCAAGGATAAAGCCAGTATTTATAGGGAATTAAGGCGAAAAGTAATATCTGAAGGGTGAAAGGCAAGGAAATGTTTGCCAAGCACAGGATATTGTCAGTTGTGTTCGTGATATGTATCTTTTTATCGGGCCTTGCCGCTGCCGATGAGACCAAGATATATAGAATCGGTATATTAGCCAAAAGAGGCACAGAAACATGTCTGGCTAAATGGGCAGCGACGGCGGAGTACCTGACCGAGGCGATCGAAGGCGCTGACTTTGAGATTGTGCCGCTGGACTTTGAGCATATATATCCGACAGTTGAAGCCGGTGAGGTGGATTTTATTATCGCCAATTCATCCTTTTATGTGAATCTTGAGACCAGATATGGCGCCGGCAGAATAGCAACGCTCAAGAATCTGCGACAGGGAGAGATCTGCACCATCTTTGGCGGAGTGATATTCACAAGAACCGACGGCAGTATCAATAAGCTCACCGACCTCAAGGGCAAGAGATTCATGGCGGTTAAGGAAACTTCCTTGGGCGGCTGGCAGATGGCTTGGCGAGAGTTAAAATATCGCGGCATTGACCCGCATAAAAACTTCGCCGATTTGCTCTTTGGCGGTACTCACGATGCGGTTGTCTATGCGGTGCGCGATGGCAAGGTCGATGCAGGCACGGTAAGGACTGATACGCTGGAGAGAATGGCGGCAGAGGGTAAGATAGATGTTGATGATTATAGAGTACTTTTCGATCACGATGAGCATATATCCCGAATGAAACATGATGATAAGCACAAGACTTTTTCTTTCGTACACAGTACCCGCTTATATCCAGAGTGGCCATTTGCCAAGACCGCAGGGGTGCCCGATGAGATAGCAGAGGAGGTAGCGGTGGCACTGCTATCGATGTCTGTTGATAGTGATGCGGCAAAGGCTGCTAAATGTGCCGGTTGGACGATTCCCCACAATTATGCATCAGTGCATGACTGTCTCAAGGAGCTTCGGATAGCCCCTTATGAAGATCACGGCAAGGTAAGCACAGCAGAGTTGATCGGGCAATATTGGCCCTGGTTGCTCGGCGCTGCCGGTGTGATACTGACAGCTCTTGCCGTTGCTATTCATACAAGAAAGCTCAATATAGAGCTTGGTAAAACTATTGCCTGTCGCAAGCAGGCTCAGAAAGAACTCCAGCGCTCGAAAGAATTCCTGGCTACAGTTCTTGATTGCATGACTGACGCAATCTCAATCATTGACGCCCATAATTTTGGGATAGTCGGATGCAATGCTGCTTTCTCAAACAAAGTGGGCCTGGAGGAAAGACAAGTTATAGGTAAGTGCTGTTATAAGGTGACCCATAACCTATCGGTTCCATGCGAACCACCTGAACACCCCTGTCCCCTTGCTGAGACAGCGGCGACCGGGGACTGCTCGGTAGCCGAGCACGTGCATTACAGAGGAGATGCCGAAAAGACATACCTGGAGATTTCTACGGCTCCTATAAAAGATGAAAACGGGAAAGTCATACAGGTTGTCCACGCATCCAGAGATGTGACCGAGCGTAAAGAGGCAGAGCGAGCCATACGGCTCGCTTACGAAGAACTTGAAACAGCCCACAAGGCACTGAAAGGGATGCAAACTCAGATTGTGCAGAGCGAAAAACTGGCGTCGATCGGCCAGCTTGCCGCAGGTGTCGCCCATGAAATGAATACCCCCGTGGGTTTCATTGCCAGCAACTTTCAGACGCTGGAAGATTACATGGCAAAAATCAAGAAGCTACTTGGCATGTATGACAAACTGATCAATGAGATTGACGGTTCGGGAAAAACCGACTTGCTCAACAAAGCCGGCATTGTCGCAGAGAGCCGCAGAGATATGAAAATTGACTTTATTCTCGAAGACATCCAGGAACTTTTCGACGATTCAAAAGACGGTCTGGCAAGGGTCACAGACATTGTCCAGAACCTCAGAGACTTCTCAAGAATCGACCAGCCGGGAAGCCTCGATGAATACGATCTTAACGGTGGCATTGAGGCCACCCTCGTCGTGGCTACAAACGAAATCAAGTACCATGCCGACGTAAAAACAGAATTTGCCGAACTGCCCACAACATGGTGTCATGCCGGCCAGATAAACCAGGTGCTCTTGAATATCCTTGTCAATGCGGCTCAGGCAATCAAGTCTCAGGACAGGGAGGACAGGGGGATTATCACGATCAGGACGTACCCAACGGAGACAGAGGTTGTCTGTGAAATCTGTAATGACGGCCCCGAAATCGAGTCGGATAAGCTGTCGAAGGTCTTCGAGCCTTTCTATACGACCAAGCCTGTCGGCAAAGGTACGGGCCTGGGACTGAGCGTGTCCTACGATATCATTGTGCGCAAGCACAATGGCAAGCTGCTGGTAGAAAGCGAGGTAGGCAAGGGAACCAGATTTATCATGAGGCTGCCAATTACTAAAAAAGAGTCAAGCGATAGAAAGGAGATAGAAAGCAATGGACAAAAGAGCCGTACTATTTGTGGATGACGAGGAAAGAATTCTGAACTCTCTCAGGAGGAGTCTTCTGGGTGAACCGTACGAAACTCTTTTTGCCAATAGTGGGAGCCAGGCCCTTGAAATCCTTGAGCAAGAGGAAGTTCATGTGATTGTCAGCGACCTGTGCATGCCTGAGATGGGCGGACTTGAGCTTCTTAGAATTGTCAAGGATGGCTATCCCCACATTATCAGATTGGTCCTATCAGGGAATACCGACCGGGAACTTCTGCTCAACGCCATTAACCACGGAGAGATTTCAAGGTTTATCCCAAAGCCGTGGGAATCCAACGAAGAGTTCAAAACGATCGTCAGGCAGGCAATAGAGTATTACGATCTCCATAGTGAACGTGCGATGCTAATGACCTACTTTGAACAATTGGTAGATGGAAATGAGCCGGACGAAGTGAACTTTCGGCTTATTAAGACGTTAATATCGGAGCGAAAAAGGCGCATGTATGAGTGGCGTCAAAAGTGCAATGTGGCTTCGCAGAGTTGACAATCAAGCTTGCAGATTTACACTGAGAATTCCAAAGACGTATGGGAGATATTGAACGATGGAAAAGAAAACAATATTATTTGTAGACGACGAAGAAAAACTCCTCAGATCGCTCAAGAGAGGACTTATGGACGAACCGTACAACACCCTCTTCGCCAGTAGCGGAAAGGAGGCTCTTGAGATTCTCCACGACAATGAAGTGCACGTTCTGGTAACCGACATGCGCATGCCCGAGATGGGCGGGCTCGAACTTCTCAGAATTGTCAAGGAAGAGAGTCCCCACATCATCAGGATGGTCCTCTCGGGATATACGCAGATAACTACATTGCTTACGGCAATCAACGATGGAGAGGTCTACAAGTTCATCACCAAACCATGGAAGCTTGAAGAAGAGTTCAAGCCCGCTATGCGCCAGGCTATAGAATATTACGATCTCCACAATGAGCGTGACCGTCTGGCAGCAGAAGTAGAGCAGTATAAAGCGAAACTTGGTGAGAAAGTGCGTGCAGAAGGTGGAGAGTGACTTTCCCCAGTAACAAAGCGGCCGAGCTCCTTTCTTATGGCTAAAACTCTATCCTCATTTGTTTGGGGCCAAGCGAAGCCGCGCTGGGCTAATCTGCGAAATCTACTGGCCCGTGCAATTGATTCCCGAGGGATCGGGATCTTCGATATTGTTCTGCTCGTGGTTCTTCGTACCTTTGTGCCTTCGTGGCGAGAAGTCCGTTGCGCAGAGCAAAGCTATTCGCATTTCAACGACCGGCCCTGTCAATCAATAGAATCGGACGGACGATCCCGCCGAGGAAGAGTTCGGTTATCCGGCGGTGGTCGACTCTGATTGCCATCGTGTTGGTGCCGGGCCTGACGGCATCCGTTACATCAACTTCAAACGGCTTTCGCCGGGCCTCCCTTTCTAACGAGGCGACTTCAATGCCATTGACATAGACCGTCACCGCCTGGCCGTCGACCTCGGTGAAGAACAGGATAAGTTTACCCCGCCGGCGCGGCACTTCCATCGACGTGCGATACCACATTACGGACTTGATGTCAGGCATGCCCTGAGCGTTCAGCGTTGTGCTATATGTTGCCACTTGCCGCCACGTCGAATCATCGAAGTCGCTCTTGTGGTAGCCCTGCTCGGCGCCGTTGCCCTCTGGGTAACCGTTCATGGGTATTTTGACAGTATCGGGCAACACACCCGACATCAA
>CAZLTY010000081.1:0-17676 GCA_964562575.1 uncultured Pirellulales bacterium | reverse complement strand
ATCGACCCTACTGGCCTGGGCAGCATGACTGATACTTTTGTCAATTTCGTCTATATCGACTGAATTGGCCAAAACAAAATTGTCGGACCAGAACTTTACTTGATTCTGCATCATCACAAGTGGCAGGTTTCTTGCCCTTACCCATTGGTTGCTCGCGGGATCATATATATACCACGCCTGCCATACATCATGGCATACTGCCGAGTCAACCAAGACACCCGCAGGATCCCGATAATAAGGTGATCGCCGCAATATTCCACGCGCCTTTGCCCGACCATATTGCCTCTCCCACAACGGTAGCTGGTTGTCCATGTACACCTGGCGGAGTTGCTCATTGCAGGGCTCTGAGACCTGTTCGGGGACAACATCCCGGGGACGGAGGCCGAGAACGCCCCGGTCTTGAAGCCTGTCGGTGAGTTGCAGTGCATACTTCTCCACCTCAACATCGATATACGTTCCTCGAAGTTGTTCATTCATCGCCGTGAAGAGGTCTGGTACGGATGTCTCGGAATCCGATCTATACAAATCTCTCCATGGTTGCGGGGTCAATCGGGGCTTAGCCCAATGCTGAGATGCCCTATCAATGCTCTCCGAAACATGCCTGTGCCATTCTTCGAGGTGATGTTGCAGCGAGGGTCTCTGATTCGGATGGAAGTTGCCACTATTTCGTAACAGCCCATTCAATACTCGTGTTGCCTGGTCTAATTGGAGAATAGGTGGACTCTGCCTCGGCCGGTACGTCGTCGGCCGAGGCACGGAGGGGGGAACAGGCGTTGGCACACGCCA
Source organism: uncultured Pirellulales bacterium (assembly GCA_964562575.1). Classification (GTDB taxonomy): domain Bacteria; phylum Planctomycetota; class Phycisphaerae; order Sedimentisphaerales; family Anaerobacaceae; genus SG8-4. Next base: position 16,890 of record CAZLTY010000081.1, on the reverse strand, counting down.
CTTGGGTGATAGATCGCGAGAGTTCCTCGTACGACTGCGTTTGTCTCTGATAGTCTTGTCTATGTGCTGTTGTAACCCCCTAAGGTTCTGATTCAGACCCTTCTGGAGATCCTCCAACCACTTGTTCTGCTGCGAATTTTGGCTTCGACGGGGGGGCTGCCGCTGTTGCTGCCGCCTTCTCTGATCCTCCATTTGACGCTGAAAATCGCGTGTAGCCTTGTTGAAGTTCTTTTGCGTTTCTTGAATGCCCTGGTTAAAAGAATTGGCTAGGTCCTGAAATGTCTTATTCAGGTTCTGATTTTGCTGTCCAGCAGCTTGCACCTGGAAGAGGCTACTCAAGAGCAGAACTGCCACAGCCAAGTTGGTCCACCGCATGGCGTTACTTCCCTAACTCAACTTGATTGACTCTTGTCATCATATTATGCACTAAGATGATCTGGACGTCAATCAAAAATTCGCCGAGAAAACGCTTACTTGTATGGTTAACCCGTGCAATTCTTACAGAAAATTGAAAACTCATCGCGTCCACATAATAGGAATTGGGCGCATGTTCAATTTCTTTTGATCCTGCCAAATTCTTGTGTATCGTCGGCTTCACTTATATAAGGCACCTTCCCATAACAACGTAACATATTTCTTGGTAGATTTTTTGCACGCTGAAAGGGGTCCACCATGCTTTCTATTTCATCGGCAGCACAGTTGCTTTTCACGAGTCTTTCTATTGCATTTACACAGCCGACTTTTCAGCGAATTGTTCCTCTGGCCTTTGGGGCCATTCTTAGAATGGGACGCCGAACTGTCACGGCAATATTGTGGACAACACCAGGCTTGGTCATTGGGCATCCCACCACTTACCACCGGGTTTTTTCTCGTGCAGTTTGGTCGCTCTGACCTTTGGCCAAAGTTCTGGGTGGAGCGATCCTGTGTCAGATCGCACCCGATCAACCGGTTCTGGTCCCTTCGTCAAGGTACATTGTCTGCGAGCCGCCGAGTCCCGGCGCGCCGTGATTGCCCTTGTTCCCCAGGCCGATCCGGACACCGATTCGTCCCTTGAATTAACATACGCTGCTCGGTGTGGCCAAGACTGCGGCAAACGTGGAGTTGGCTGTCCGGCATATTGCGGAGCATGCGCCTGCAAATGTCGCTGTCTGAAAAGGTTTCTTGTGGTGCTCGGCCCAACGAGATAGTAGAATTGGCGCAGTATTCACGATTTTAGGAGAGCAATATGGGTTCAGAGACAAGCAAAGTACGAAGCGTTGGGCGCAGGGAGTTTCTGTCACAACTTTCGGTTGCCGCGACCGGTTCGATGTTGGCTTTTGGCAGGACAAGTGTGGCGGCGAGCGGCGGTTCGGCAGATGTTGGCTCATCGGCGCCTCTGCTGCCCACGATACGGCTCGGCGAGCACCGTGTCACCAGATTGATCGCCGGCTCGAATCCCATCAGCGGATATTCTTATATGGGCCCTATCATGGACCGACACATGAGGGAGTACTTCACCGACGATAGGATCGCCGAGTTCCTCGGGCGCTGCGAAAGCGAGGGTATCAATACACATCAGGGCAGTCGACCGGAGAGAATGGCCCCGATCCTGCGAACATTGAGGCAGCGCGGTTCCAGGATGAAGTTCATCTGCCTTCATGCCGGCGGGCAGGGCAAAATGCCGGTGCCCAAGGTGGTGACTGAGACCCAGCCAATCGCCATCGTTCATCACGGCGGCGTTACCGACAGACTGTTCCGCGAGGGCAGGAGCAACGAGGTCCATGATTTTGTAAAGCGTGTCAAGGACGCGGGCGTGCTTGTGGGTGTTTCGGCACACAATCCCGACTGCATCAAGCGGATTGCCGACGAGGGTTGGGAGGTCGATCTGTTCATGACTTGTTTCTACTATTTGACCAGGACTCCGGAGGAGTTGGAGAAGATGCCCCCGGTGGTTACTGCCCAAATCGGGTACTCGTTCTTTGCCTCTGATCCACTGGCGATGACCGAGGTGGCCCGGCAAGTCGATCAGCCCTGTCTTGGATTCAAGATTCTTGCCGCCGGCCGAATGTGTGGCAAGGCCTACAAAGTCGAGGCGGCCTTCAAATTCGCCTTCGAACATCTCAAAGTGACCGACGGCGTGGTCGTCGGAATGTATCCCCGCTTCGACGATCAGATACGCCAGAACGCCGGCTACACGCGAAAGTTCGCGGCGCTGAGGGACACGTAGCATAACTCTTCCATGACCTACGTATCTCAACACGCACGGGGCGACCTATGAACAGGCAGACACGAAGGCAGTTTCTCAAAACAGCAGGTTTGGCAATCGCGTCGATGGCGGCCCCGTCATTGTTCGCCGGCGCAGATATTTCGGCGCATGATGCGCGCCGTCGAAGCAAGCCTAACATCGTCTTTGTCCTGGCCGACGATCTGGGTTACGGAGATCTCGGATGTTACGGCAGACGAGATATCAAGACGCCGGTGATTGACGCAATTGCCGCCGAGGGAGTGAAATTCACAGACAGACATACCCGGTGAAACACAGCGAGACTCCCGCACACTACTGGATTTGAAAAGAGAGACACTATGAGACATCGACTCTGCAATTTTGTTATTCTAGTGGCCATTTTGACGGCGGCGAGCGGTTCGCTTGATGCCGGCGACTGGCCCATGTTTCGAGCGGACCCAGCCCGTACAGGCTATTGCCCCGAACCACTGCCGGAGAACCTGGAACTGCGCTGGGTCTACCGCAGTTCAGTAGCGCCGACGCCGGCGTGGCCGGACTCGCGGCGAATAACGTATGACTTTGCGTATCAGCCCATCATTGTCGGCGATACAGTGATATTCGGCAGCTCTTCTGAGGACAAGGTAGTTGCCATTGATGCTGGCAGCGGCACGTCCCGGTGGACGTTTTTTACGGGCGGCCCCGTGCGTTTTGCCCCGGCGGCCTGGCGCGACCGAATATTCGTAGCCAGCGATGACGGCTTTCTCTACGCGATCAAAATCGAAGACGGCACGCTCCTTTGGAAGCATCGCGGCGGGCCGAATGATAGGATGTGTCTCGGCAACGAACGTATGATCTCACGCTGGCCCGCGCGAGGTGGGCCGGTAGTGACCGATGACATGGTGTATTACGCTGCCGGGATTTGGCCCAGCGACGGCATCTTCCTGCATGCACTTGATGCCCGAACTGGAAAGGTGCTCTGGACTAATGACAGCACGGGCCGAATGTACATGCCTCAGCCACACGGTGGCGCCAATGCCCACAGCGGTGTCGCGCCTCAAGGATATCTTCTGGCTACAGAGGAACGTTTGTTTGTCCCCACCGGACGAGCCGTGCCGGCGGCCTTCAGGCGCCGCGATGGGAAGTTCGAATACTATCGCCTGCAGCAAAACGGATCGATCGGCGGCGCGCGGGCGCTTGTTGGTGACCGTTTCATCATCAATGCTGGTTGCTTTCTCGCAAGGGACACGGGCAATCTTGCCGCCCGCGCGGGACGAGGTGTGTTCGGCGTTTCGCCTGACGGAATTCTGCGATCGACCGGAGAAATTCTGTTCGCGTATCGCTGGGCGGAGATGGAGAGGCCCGACCGCAAGGGCAATCTCGTGCGCTACCGGGGACTGGACGAGTACAGGCAGGTCTCCCTGGAAGGTGGATCGGCCGAGAGCAAACGCGCCGAGAAGATAGTCGAGAAGCTGCCTGCTCTGGGAAGTCTGTACCGGACACAAGTGCGATTCAGCCAGGTCGATGAGAACGTGCCTAAGCAAACGGGTTTAGAGCGCACGTTGTCTCAATCCAGGCCGGATATTGAAGCGCTGGGCGGCGAGGTCGGTCCGTTCCTTGCTACCGCTTATGAGCGACGCTGCGAAGTAATCGCTGCCGCCCGAGAAGCGGTGTGCGGCGGGCCGGGCGCGGTGCGGGTCGTGAACCTCGATGACGGTCGCCTCAGATGGTCACACGATGTCGAAGGCGACGCTATTGGCCTGGCGGCGGCAAACGGTTTGCTCGTCGTCTCCACGTCAAAGGGCGTCATCTACTGCTTTGGGAGATCGCGACATTCAACTGCGAGTGCACGCAAGGAATCATTGCCTGCCGGGCGACCGAGTGACATCGACTATGCCAAAGCCGCAGAGGAGATTATGGACAAGAGCGGCATTGCAACGGGTATTTGCCTTGATCTGGGGTGCGGGGCAGGCGAGCTGGCTTTGGAGCTGGTTCGTCGATCAGAGCTTGGCGTAATCGGAATCGACTCGGATCCTGCCAACGTGAGTAGAGCCCGCCGCATGCTCGATGATGCCGGCGTTTACGGGAGCCGAGTGTCGATTCACCGTGGGGATCCGCGCAAAACGCCGTATCCTCGCAATTCTGCCAATCTGATCGTTTCGGCGCGGACCCTTGCCGGAAAAGCCGACCTGCTGGACAGGGCCGAGGTCACGCGGCTGCAGCGACCGTACGGGGGTCTCGTTGTTCTTGGAACGCCCGGGCGATTGCGGGTTCGACGTCGTGGTCCGCTGGAGGGGGCCGGTAGTTGGACGCACCAGAACTGTGATCCGGCCAATACGATTTGTTCGGCCGACAGCATTGTCCGCGGTCCGCTCGAGACGGCGTGGTACCGGGACGGACCGATCGAGATTGTCGATCGCCATGCGCAAGGGCCCGCGCCATTGTTCAATCGCGGGTATCTGGTTGCCGAGGGAGTTCATGGGATTTGCGCACTGGATGCTTACAACGGTCATACTGTTTGGACGTTTTCGATCCCGGATATCCTCGCCGACTTCGACGGCGTACATCACGATGTTGGCGTCGGTGATGTGGGCGGCAACTGCTGCCTCAGTGACGACGCAGTGTTCGTGCGCACCGGCGAGAAATGTCTGAAAATTGAATTGTCTTCGGGCAGGAAGATTGCTGAGTTCACAACACCGGTTGGACAATCGGCAGATGATCGCAATTGGGGTTACATCGCCTGCGCAGACGGTTTGCTGTTTGGCTCGATATTGAACGATGAGCATACCACCAGCCCTCGCTATGGTGATATTCGACTTAGAAATGAATCCGTCATGCTCTTCGCCCTGGACGCCGTGACCGGACGGCTCAAGTGGCGGTATGAGCCAGAGCACTCGATTCGTAATAACACGATCGCGATTGCGGGCGCAGAGGTTTACTTGATCGACCGGCCCATAGCCTTGGCAGCCCGTATCACCGAGCCGAAACGGGACGGAAAACACCGTCCGGTACTAGAACCCGACGCACATCCCGGCGGCGTGTTGATCGCGATGGATGCCCGAACCGGAGAGGTCCTGTGGAGAAACGACGACGATATATTCGGGACCCAGGTTGCCGTCAGTGACAAACACGGCGTTGTGCTGATATACTATCTGGCCGTCAAGCACAGCTTTTTCAAACTGCCCTCGGAGATCGGCGGGCGAATGGCGGCATTCGATGTGAGAACCGGGGCGCGCCTGTGGGACAACAAGGTCAACCATAGGACCCGACCGCTGATAAACGACGATGTGATTTACGCAGAAGGCGGCGCCTGGCTGCTCAAGACAGGCGAATCTCTCCGGTGGGACTTCAAACGTTCCTACGGATGCGGGCAGATCGCCGGCAGCACACACATGTTTCTCTTCCGCTCGGCAACGCTTGGCTATCTCGATATGACGCGTGATGCGGGCACGGAGAACTTCGGCGGCATAAGGCCGGGTTGCTGGTTCAACGCTATTGCCGCTGGCGGACTGGTGCTTGTCCCCGACGGTTTGTCCAAGTGTGCTTGCAGCTACCAAATGCGCTCGTGGCTTGCCCTGCAGCAACATCGACAATGACCGGAACACTCAGACGAAAACGAGGTAAGTACTGATATTGATCAGATCATAGGAGGTAAGCTATGAAATCCAAATTCTACATTGCGTCTCTGGCGACGGCGGCTATCCTTGTGGGGGTGAGTGCCGAAGTGAATGCTGCTGATGTTCGCGTATTGCCGCCGGGTGAGGTCCCGAATGACCGGCGGCTTGGTCCGCTAAAGGAACTGAGTGGAGATTATTTTCCATTCGATGTTCCGAAATCGCCCCAACAATGGGAGCAGCGGCGGAGCGATTTAAAGCGGCGCATCCTGGTGGCGACCGGACTGTGGCCCATGCCGAATAAGACTCCGCTAAATCCAGTTATCCACGGACGTGTGGATCGCGATGGTTTTACTGTGGATAAGGTCTATTTCGAGAGCTATCCGGGTCATTTTGTCACGGGGTTGCTCTTCAAACCGAAGAATGTCACGGACCGTCTGCCCGGTGTTCTGTGCCCTCACGGTCACGGAGGTCGATTGCAGGACTACGGCGAGAAGCCGATTCGCGAGTTGATTGTCCGAGGTGCCGAGCGGTTCGAAGGATCGGGACGCTATCCGAAGCTCGCCCGCTGCGCCCAGTTGGCTCGCATGGGTTGTGTCACCTTTATCTTCGACATGATCGGCTATGCAGACAGCGTGCAAATCCCACGCGAGGTCGCTCACAGATTTGGCAAACAGCGCAGCGAGTTTGACACTGACCAGGACTGGGGCTTCTATGCAACGCAGGCGGAGTTGCGGCTGCAGAGCATCATGGGATTGCAGACTTGGAACTCGATCCGCGCGCTTGATTTTCTGTGCGGTCTGCCCGAGGTCGATTCGCGACGAATCGGCGTCACCGGTGGAAGCGGCGGCGGCACGCAGACGATCCTGCTTTGCGCTATTGATCCGAGACCGGCCGTGGCATTTCCCAATGGAATGGTCTCGACGGATATGCAGGGCGGCTGCACCTGTGAGAATTGCTCTCTGCTCCGCATCGGCACGGGCAACGTGGAACTGGCCGCCTTGTTTGCGCCCAAGCCGCAGGGGATGACCGCAGCCAACGATTGGACTAAAGAGATGATGACCAAGGGGTACCCTGAGCTGAAGCAGCTATACGGCATGCTCGGCGCTGAGAAGAATGTCATCTGTCACGAACTCCTGCACTTTCCGCACAATTATAACTATGTCAGCCGCGCGCACATGTACTCCTGGTTCAACGGACATCTGGCCCTTGGACTTGAAGAACCTGTTATCGAGGAGGACTGGCCACCGCTGACAGAGGCCGAATGGACAGTCTGGAACGATGAACATCCCAGGCCGGCTGATGATCCTGACCACGAACGGTCGCTGCTGCGCTACGTAACCGGCGAATCCGACCGGCAGATTGCCGCCTTGACGCCCAAGGATGCCGAATCGCTGGCCGGCTTTCGTGAGATCGTGGGAGGCGCCTTCGAAACCATGATCGGTCGAAGGCTTGAGAAGGTAGGTCCCATTGAGCGCCGAAAGATCGAAGAGCTTGATCGGGACGGCTACCGATGCCGCAAGGATTTGCTGCGCAGCAGGCAGCACGGTGAAGAGCTGCCGGTTGTGTCATTCTCTCTGCGGCGAACGTCGCCGAACAGGCAGGTTGTCATCTGGATAGACGGTCAGGGCAAGAGTGCGCTGGTCGACGCGCAAGGTCGGATTGTTCCCGAAATCCGCCAGTTGCTCGATGCCGGTATGACAATCCTCAGTGCGGACTTGCTCTACCAGGGCGAGTTCTTAGTCCACGGCAAACCGCTTGCGGAAGGCCGCGCTTCTACTAATCCACGTGCGTTTACCGGTTTCACCTTCGGCTACAATCATCCGCTGTTTGCCCAGCGGGTGCATGATATCCTGACACTTGTTTCCTTTGCTCGCAGCGACCAGTTCGGCTCGGCACTCATCCATTTGGTCGGTGTCAATGGTGCCGGCCCGCTGGTGGCTGCCGCTCGAGCCATGGCGGGCGCAGCGGTGGACGGCGCCGCAGTCGAGACCGGAGGTTTTCGCTTTGCCAATCTGGAGTCCTACCGGGATGTGGATTTTCTGCCCGGGGCCGTCAAGTATGGCGACTTGCCCGCCTTGCTCGCTCTTTCTGTGCCGCAGCGGCTGTGGATTTGCGGGGAAACTGCGGAATCGTCAGGTATTGTGCGGGCAGCCTATACGGCGGCGGGCAGGTCCCGGCGTCTGAATGTTGACCAACGACAGTCCGGGCCAGCGTCCGCAAGGATTGCCGAATGGCTGCTGAGCTTATAGGAATTCATCGCGGCCAAACAGGAGTTGATTGATGCGCGATTTGCACAGACGTGAATTTCTCGCCGGCACTGTTGCAGGCATTGCGTCGCTGGCGGCGAGTTCGTCGGTTTCGGCTGCCGACGAGACCAGTCGCTGTGTCATCCAAAGCCCCGAACGCAGCGACAGGCCGGCCATTGTTTCATCGCGCTTCTGCGAGGACGTTGCACTCGGCCTGAGCCGGATGAAATAGCACTACTTTTTGGGGAGGATCTCCACAATGTTCAGAATGAACGGCGCTGTGATGGATTTGCCGCTCTATTCAATCGTATGTGTCCTTTGTACCGCAACGTGCTTCGGCCAACTTGCATTTACGGATATAACTCTCCAGGCCGGAACAGGCGGTCCGACCGGGAAAGATGAACTGGGCGGCCATGGTGTTATGTTTGCTGACGTCGACAAAGACGGGCTGCCCGATCTTTACATCACGATGATCTTCGATAAGCCAATGCCGGATCTGTTTTTCAGGAATCTCGGCAATAACACCTTTGCCGATGAGGGCCTCTCCCGTCACATAGCTGATTTTGACCGAGGCAGTCACGGCGCCTGCTGGGCGGACCTTGATAACGACGGCGACTATGACCTTGTCAATGGCACGACGTGGGATGATCCCAAATATCCTAACCACAACAACATCTTTCGAAATGACGGTGATGGCACGTTCACAGAAGTTACGCCATTGTGCATGAGGCGGCGCAGAGAAGAGACGCGTGGTGTGATTTGCTTCGACGCCGACAGAGACGGAGATCTGGATATCTTCTGCGTAGCCGGCTGGAGAGGTTCCGGCGACCCTAAAGATGAGCGTAATGAAATCTACGAGAACAAGGGGAACTTCGATTTTGTTGCACTCAAGGCGGGCCCCTTGCACGACTGCCCGGCTGGACAGGGCGCCACCGACACTGATTATGACGGTGATGGAGATGTTGATGTGATAGCCTGTAATCGTGAGGGCGATCTCAATATCCTCTCCAACGATGGCGGGCTCGGCAATTTCACAAAGATTGATCCGGCTTCGCTCGGGATCAGACATAGGGCATATGGCGGTGTTACGACAGGGGACATCGACAATGACGGCGATTTGGATATGATACTGGTCGACGCCGCCGAGTCGGGCCATTTGTATCTCAACAACGGCGGCGGGGAATTCGTTTTTCTCCGCAGCTTTTCCGGGATCGACGGGTACATGGCGGGCCTTGCCGATCTGGACAACGATACGGATCTCGATCTTGTTTTCGCCGGCGATAAGAGAATCCGTCTTAACGATGGATCGGGCAACTTCTCGCCCGGCCCGTCGGTGCCTGTCTCAGGCATAAACGATCCCCGTGCCATTGCACTGGCCGATATTGACAACGATGGTGACCTTGACTTTGCGGTCGGGGTAAAACGCTCTCGCAACTGGCTCGTGCGCAACGATTATGCGGGAAACAACAATTGGTTGAAGGTGAGGCTAATTTCGCCCGGCGGGCAGGCCGGGGCCTTCGGTGCTAAGGTAAGAATTTATCCAGCGCGCACGGATGGCGGAGGTCCCTTGTTGGGATTTCGCCAGGCCGCAAGCAACCATGGTTATTTAGGCCAGGACGACCCCGTACTGCACTTCGGGCTTGGCCGGCATCGGTCCGTAGACGTTGTGGTCGTGTTTCTTGACGGCTCTGTGGTCACCACCACGGCCGTCGAGGCAAACAGGATTGTTACAGTCAAAGGCTCTTCGGCAAAACACAGGTGAGCCGTGCCTTATCTCCTGACATGCACAAATCACGCAGTCTCGGCAATCAACTTTCGGGCCGAATCTACCGAATGGCTCCGAGCAGATTGTTTCTGCCGGTAAAAAATCCGATTTAACCCTTGTCCTGAACGCCGAAATACTCTCTAATGACCCCCTCGCAAGTGAATGCAAACGGGACAATGTGTTTTATTGAGGTGAACAGAAATGGCAGATCTGAAGGCTTTGGCTGATGCAGTGATAAAAGGCGATCAAAACACTGCGGTAGAAATTACAAAAGCAGCTCTCGCAGAGGGCACGCCGGCTAAGAGTGTTCTCGACGAAGGGCTGATTGCAGGCATGGATGTAATTGGCGCCCGTTTCAAGAAGAATGAGGTTTATATCCCCGAAGTGCTTATCGCTGCCAGGGCGATGAAAATGGCGATGGCGATTCTGGAGCCGGAACTTGCCAAGGAGGGCGTAGAGCCACTCGGCAAGTGCCTGATAGGGACCGTCCAGGGCGACCTGCACGATATCGGCAAGAACCTGGTCGCCATGATGCTCAAAGGAGCGGGCTTCGATGTTGTCGATCTCGGCGTAGATGTTGAGCCTGAAAAGTTTGTCGAGCAGGTCAAGGCGGCCGATGCTCATGTGGTCGGTTTGAGCGCGCTTTTGACTACAACTATGCCGGGTATGGAGAAGACGCTCAAAGCCCTTCGAGACGCCGGCGATTCAGTAAAAGTTATGATAGGCGGCGCCCCCGTGACACAGGATTATGCCGACAGGATCGGCGCTGACGGCTATGCGGCGGATGCCGCCTCGGCGGTCGATGTAGCCAAGAGCCTCGTCGCCTAGACATAAAGCGCAGGAAACAGGCAATAGCACGAACCGGCAGGACAGAGTCCGCCAAATCCTGCTGTCCGCTTGTTGTATGATGTAGCGGTCTGACGGATATCGCCGGGCACCGAAATGCAAAAACAGCCGTCTTGTACGGCTGTTTTTCTGCGCCCGCTTCTGGTAAAATGAATACTTGCCTATGCGGCCGATAGCAAGTCATAATTTGGCGCAGTTGTTGATGCAACTTCGATTTACGCCGGAGAAGAAGCGGAGAAAGCAACTCGATGCGGCTGAGAAACTCTTTGCGATCATCGATAAGGACAAGGAATATCCTTTCGAATTCGTCTTCTTTCGCATCACGGGTTTCAACCTCAAGAGTCTGGATCAGAACGAGCTTATCAGAGGCGACGAGCTGCTGGAGGATCTGCGGATCTTCATCTCGAAGCTGGGTGGCAAGCTTGCTCAGCCCGTCTGGGCCCAACACGAGAAGATACGCACCGTTCGCGAGCTTGCCGAGGACGTCGGCGTCTCGACAAAAACGATTTACCGCTGGCGAAAACGAGGTCTGATTCCGCGAAAATATGTTTTTCCCGACGGTATAAGACGTCTTGGTTTCACTCAGTCGAAGGTCGACAAATTCATCGAAGCAAATCCGGAACTGGTCGGCAGGGCCAAAGACTTTGCGCGGCTGACAGACGGGCAAAAACAGCAAATTGTCAAACAGGCCGCAAAGCTCACAGCCGGCAAGGATTTGTCTCGCCGCCAGATCATACACAGGATAAGTGCCAAGACCGGCAGGTCACCGGAGACTATCAGGTACACTCTGAGCAACTACGAGCAGGCCAATCCTCATAAAGCTCTTTTCAAGAAGTCAGGTGGTGTCATCGAACCGGCGCAGGCCGCGGAAATATATCGACTCTTCAAACAAGGCTGCGACGTCAAAGAGTTAATGAAGCGTTTCGATCGAAATAAGAGTTCGATATACCGGATTATAAACGGGCGAAGGGCAAAGGCGTTTCGAACCAGAAAGATAGAATTCGTCGCCAGTGATGAGTTTCTCCAAGAAGACGCCAGAAAGAAGATCCTGGGCGAGCCGGTTGGCAAGACGCGATCGTCCGGCGCGAAGAATCTTGAGCCGATCAAAGTGGTCGGCAGCTCCTTGTCGGCGTATTTGCGCATGCTCAGAGATATTCCCGTGCTCAACAGAGAGCAGGAAGTCGAGCTGTTTCGACGATACAACTACCTGAAATTCATGGCATCCCGGATTCGCGCCGGCATGAAACGGACCGGCGTCTCCGGCACCAGGCTTGGTCTGATAGAAAATCATCTGGCTCAGGCTGAAGAAATAAAGGGAACGTTGATAGAGGCGAATCTGCGTCTTGTCGTCACTGTTGCGCGCAGACACACGACAGGGGGGGCAAGCTTGCTCGATTTGGCCAGCGAGGGCAACGTCTCACTGATGCGGGCGGTTGAGAGATTCGATTACACCAGGGGTTTTCGCTTCGCAACTTTCGCCTCGTGGATCATAGCCAAGGATTTCGCCCGCAAAGTACCCCCCGAGAAGAGCCGGCTCGACAAAGCGACATCGGCTTCGCTGGAAAAGGTCCATCGTGATTTGAGAGCCGAAGATGCAGTCGATTTCGTGGCGATGGAACAGGCCCACCGGAGCCTGACCCAGGTTATAGAAGACAATCTCACCGAGCGCGAGCGGCATGTAATCATCAGTCGTTTCGGCCTGGTCGCTACGCCGATAAGGAAGGAGACCAAAACCCTCAAACAGGTTGGCGAAGAGCTTGGCTTGAGCAAGGAGAGAATCCGCCAGATCGAGCTGATCGCCCTGCAAAAACTCAGGCAATCTCTCAGCATCGAAGAATTCGAACTGCTCACAGGCTGAGGCGATTGAACTGAGAAAGTCAAAAGTAAAAAGGCAAAAGGCAAAAGGAAAAAGAACCGCCGATTACGCGGATTTCACTGAGGACACGAAGGGCCACGAAGAAGAACAAAGTCGAAGATCCCGACCCCTAGGGAATCATTAATCAATAATATTGTCATCCCTGCACAAGCAGGGACAATAATCAATTACAAGGGCCACGGAGAACACTGAGAAGGTCAAAAGTAAAAAGCATGCCCTGAGCAAGGCCGAAGGGGCAAAAGGAAAAAGAACCGCGGAGGACGCGGAGAAAAGAGGATTAGTCAAATTAGACAGGATTAACACGCCAATATCTCATCAACCGCTCTGTTAATATCACGTCTAACAGATGAAATCGTTTCTTGAACCCCTTCGACCAGAGGAATGCTCGAACTCTGCTTCTACCCGTTCACGCACTTTGGCCATACAATCGTACTCCTTCCCGGTAAATCAACCTGTTAAACTTGCTGTCCCTTGAAAGCTCTACAAGGTCAACCGGTTTGGACAACGCAAAGAGCAGCTCGCCGTAAAAATCAAAGAATTTAGCCGCAGCGATCCCTTCGATAGCCAGGTCAATATCGTTCGTCTCTCTGTGCGGATCGATACTCGAACCAAACAAAAGAACGCCTTTAACGTCATATCGACGGGCGATATCCACGATCATCGCTTTATCTTGTTCAGAAATCATCACTTCATTGTATCAGGCAAAAACACAGCCGTCAATTCTTCGTATCATCCGGCCAAAAACCTTTCTCCACTCCTGTGATTCAATAATCAACTACAAGGGGCAGTGGGAAAGTCAAAAGTAGAAAGGCAAAAGGAAAGAGGAACCGCGGATTACGCAGAGGACGCGGAGAAAAGAGCAATAGTCAAATTAGACAGCATGACAGGATAAAGGCGGGATAAATAAGGCCCCTGCAATATCTCTGTAGATCCTGTAGTCCTGTCCGAGAATTCAATAGTCAACTACCAGGGCCAATGGCCTCCCTATGAGCAAAAATTGTACCGGACACCTTGATTCTCCTCTATGCGACCTTCTTCCCAATCCTTTGGCAGCTCTATTTCGTATGGCCTGAAGCCATCATACTCACTCTTGAATACATCCACACGTAAATCCAAGTCTTCCCATGCCATTCCCTGCCACCACCTCATGGGACGATCAGGATGCTCTTCGAAAACAAAGATTGCCTCTGCTGGATCTAAGTTCTCACCTATTTGAACTGCAATTACCTTTGGCATTATGCTATCTCTAACGCGGCGGATGATGAGCGGCCTTTAGGCCGTCCGCATCGATCCGCTGGTTATCTACTTTAAAACAAGTTCATTCTACTATCATCATCATGAAAGGCTTCGATCAAATCGCTGTTCGTAAGCAGCTTGAAAAACACAGATCTACTCACTTCCTCAGCGATTAATCTGAGCCTCTTGTTCGTGTCGAGCGTTTCAAAACTGTACCTTCCATGAACCAGCTCAGAACGAACATTGTATATTTCTTCCAGCTTTGACATGTCATATGCAATGAAGTTATTAATGCGGGTCTTAAACTTGTTTGTAACACCAGATTCGTAAGCGTCTGCGGAGGTCAAAGTCTCCATTGCACACACATGAAAGATCGTAGCCTCTATCCACTTCCAAGATCTGTATGCCAAACTCAAGAAATACACTGCATTGATAGTACGGGTGTTTATGCGTTTAAATCTAAGCAATCCCTCATACAGTTTAGATATTGTCTGATACTCATCTGCATCAATCCAACTCGTTGCGTCATCGCTTGTAACGTATGGATAATTGTCCCTGACTTCGACGATATTCTTCAAGTCGTCTATTCTGTACCTTATGAAGATCTTCGTACGCTTTAGCAATCTACAGCTAATAACAAAAGCAATGGAGGCTTCTTTGGGGTCGATGACATCTCGATCTATCTCCAGGCAGAGTTGTTCCTGGGATATATTAAACACGTCACGATCCGAAAGCGCATCCGTTTCAAGACTTCGCAAATTGATAGTATTCCGAATTACAGAGACACCTTCAGCAATTCCGATCGGGTATTCTGCATTGCAGTAAACATCATGTAGAGGATAAAGTGTCGTCATGTTGTTCTGATAACGCACGGCATGAGGGGCGAGCGTAGCGAGTCCCTTCAATGCCGATGTTAGATTTTACAATCTACAATTTTTCATGTTATCCGTTGTCTTTTGGCCCCAACTTCTTTTTCACTTCCCATAGCCAGGACACTTCAGAATTTTCTCCAAATTCTACATCAGCCACATCGAGGGACATTTGACATAACTTAAGTGCAACCTTACCTACAATTAAACCTGTTCCTAGAAAAAGTCCAAGTACAGGATGTCCTGAAAGCACCGAGCTACTTGCTACTGCAGAAGCACCAACAAGGTATTTACCATCTAATGCTTGCTCGACTGTACCAAGGACTGTTTTTATACCATGCTTTCTTAGCTCGTGTTCATAATTTTCAAGTTTGATAGCCAATGCATCCTCGATAAATGCACTGGATTTTCCGATCATCTCTTTGTCGAGCCAATGAATCAATCTCCGATATTCTTTCTTTGCGTCTTTATCATTTCTGAATTCACTAACTTGTTCCCATGAGAGGTTCTCTTCATCTACTATTTCAAGATTATCAAGTACAAGAGTAATAATGTTCCTGTCGCCAGACTGATATTGCCAGTCATGAAGAACTCGCGATGAATAAACAGGAATTATTGGAATGCCTAATTCACTTGAGAATGCTTCAGATGCTCCTCTCGCGAAGTGAGATAAAAAGAGAAAGGCTGTTTCATGTAGTATTGGACTATTTAAGGCGATACTATCTTTACGTAATTGCCATGAATGCATCTTTTCCATAAGATCATGTATTACTTCAGAAGCAAAAAAATCCCACGCTGAGAATACAGGCTCAGTAGACGCGTTGGTCAATCCTTCGGTATTCAGATTTCTAGGAATGCCCATAAAATTAATGGAGCCCCACTTCGAGAAAAAATCATCTGAATCTCGCAGAGAATCCTCAAGGTTTTTCATGTCAAAGATTAGCAGTGATAAAGATGGCATTGTCTTAAACATAAGAAGTGAAAAGAGGAATTCTCTTTCGTATTGGGTATCCCCGAAGCAGCGAATGTCTTCAGGAACGTCTGCTACTGGAAGTGCCCATATTCGATCGTAGAGTAATGCGCTGGTTTTCATTCGATTACGTGGAGCAAGTGCAACCGTTTCATTTGTCAGAGGTGGCTTCTTTCTATCAGGAAAAATTTCATCAAGGGCTGAGACAATGAGATTAGAATGACCTGAGAAAAAGCACCTCAAATAGTCTAGAGTCCAATAGCCTATCATATTCTAATCTCCCGATCCACATGTGATTGGTTATACTGAGTATAACAAATAGTAACAATTAGCTAGTGCTTTCAAGCATAGAATTAAAGCATTGGGATTATCTAACGCCGGGGCTCATGGCCGCTGCGAAGCAGCGTGACTTGGAGCCCCATGTTATGCCATCATTCCTGCACAATTCTTACACTAACTGTCTTTCGGATTGGTTTTGCCCCTGAGTTTCATTAATTCCGGCAAGTAGATTTTATCGGGAGACTGTTTAAAAATCGCTTTCGCTTTGCTTATGGCATCGAGCAACTCAAGTGCTTGGGGGCTTGAGTAGTCATTTGCATCTGCCAGCATCTTCTCTGTCTCTGCACACATTTCTTTGAAGTCTCGTTTGCGCGCAGGCATGATGTCTGTGGGGATCCAGCCGATTATCTGGAATAGATGATTCCTTAGCTCCCGAACTTGTTCCTCAGTCACCATGATCTTTTCTGGCCACTCCCAATAAAATCTCTGAAATTCTTCGTGAAGGGCGGCAGCCCAAATTGTTGTGGTCTTGACGTTTCTTGGGTGAACGAAACCTATCGCGCTCTTATCAAGCAGGTTTGGGCGACAATGGTATACATTGTGCCGAAATTTCTTAAGGAGTTGACAATGTTGTGGCCACTCCGAAATCAGGCAGTCAATCTCCTGGTCCTTTACCTTCAGGGGGCGCCAACCTTCAGCGACGACCCACAGACTTGCGTACCAATGAGACATGAAAGCCCACCACTTCGAGCTTTCGGCTGGTTGGTCAATGTCCACAAGCTCAGTGCATTGGTCGAAACGTTGGCGGTTCAAATCTGACCAATACAGGTGTTGGGCCCAAGAAACAAACCGATCAAACCACTTCGTATTGAATTTGTTTTGTGTGGATGGCATAACGCAGGTGGTGATGAGCGGCCCGTTAGGAACGTCTCAATCAACCACCATGTTCGGCATTTATTCACATCGCTTCATTAAACTCGTCTCTG
>CAZLTY010000080.1:0-17895 GCA_964562575.1 uncultured Pirellulales bacterium | reverse complement strand
AAATCGAGGAGCCGCGTTGAAAAAATGGATCGCTTAGCTTAACACCTATGCCCCCCGGCGGCCTTGCCGCTCTTGCGCGCCTTGACAGCGTAATCCAATATCGGGGCAAACATGTTGCCGATCAGGACCGCAAACATCAAACCTCCGTTGAAGATCGAGAAATTTCTTATGATGGCGGCAAAGACGCCGATCACAATGGCATAAATCACCCTGGCCTGCTTGGTTCTCGGGGCACTGACCGGGTCGGTCGCCATGAAGAACGCCCCAAACAGAAATCCACCTCCCAGCACGGCAGGCAGCGCGCCCGGCACAGGCTCGATGCCGAAAGCGTACAGAACCTGATTCAAGATCGCGTACGTTATAATCAGCGTGAGGATGATTGTCCTGCTGGCGGTCTTGGTCCAGAACAGATAGACGCCCCCGATCAGGATCACAACCGCGCTGGTGACCCCCATCGTCCCGCTGATGCGCCCGAGCGCGAGCGCCCTGATGTACGATCCTCTCGTGACACGCTCGACCTGGCCTTCGGCCACGTCGGTCGGCATTTCGGTCGCACCACCGTCTTCCAGAACGATCCTGCCTGCCTTTAGATGCGCCATGGGCGTAGCCCCCGTCACAACATCGGGACTCACCCGGGTTGTCCACACAGCCAGAGCCCCCCACCGCCCCGCCGCCGCCGGCGCCCAGGTGGACGTCAGCGCGATGGGAAAGCAAACGTAAACGAAACACCTGCCTGCCATCGCCGGATTGAATATGTTGCGTCCGAATCCACCGAAGACCTCCTTGGCAAACATCACGGCAAAGGCGACGCCGATCGTCAATACGTGCCACGGGACCGTCGCCGGCATTATCAGCGCGAAAATAGTCGTGGTGACAAATACCGCTTCGCTCACGGGCTCGCCCCGCTTTCGGCAGAAGATGAATTCCACGACAAACCCAATCATCGCCGCCCATGCTGCTATGAACAGACAGCGCCACCCGAAGAAATAGATGCTGGCCACCACACAAGGCAGCAGCGCAATGATCACGCGCCTGTTAATAGGTTGTTTTCTGAGGACCTTCTTGAGCCCCTTCGCCTGGGCCATCAATATAGTGCTCCCGATTGAAAACTCCCGTAATTGCGCGGGTAAGTAGCTTCACAATGACAGCTTATGATCTCACCCGTGGGAATTTACTACCCTTCAAGGGTATCAGTCGCCCTCGCATGGAAAAACGTCCCTGCCGTTGCCCGCCGCCGGGTGCTGTCACTCAACAGGTTCGAACTTGCTCTTGCTCGCACCGCAAACCTGACACGTATCGGGCGCCTCGCCGATTATCGTATTGCCGCATACGCCGCAGACGTAAATCGTCTCATCGGGCATGTCTCCGCCCTCGGCCAGTACTTTGGCCGCATCGCTATAGAGGCCGGCATGCACCTCCTCCACAGCCATCGCATTTTGAATTGCTGCCAGCGCAGCTCTGTTACCCTCAGCCTGCGCCTCCTTGGCAAAATCCGGATACATCGTCTTGAACTCGTAGCTCTCGCCTTCAACGGCGGCCTTGAGATTTTCTGCCGTTGATTTCACTGAACCCAAAACGCGAAGATGTGCGTGCGCGTGTATGGTCTCGGCCGCCGCGGCGGCGCGAAACAGCCGGGCGATCCCCGGTTTGCCCTCGGCATCGGCCTTCTTGGCAAACGCCAGATAGCGGCGATTGGCCTGACTTTCCCCTGCAAAGGCTTCCTTCAAGTTGTCTTCAGTTGCCATGATAGTCTCCTTAAAACATTCTCTTCCCACAAAAATCATAATTGCCACAAACCGGCATCCGCAAGTCACATCCTGCATTGATTGACAAAATATAACGAAACCTCGCAGGATCGCAACTCTTTTCTCTCTCGGGCGCTCGAAGCTTTCAGCCGATTCCAGGGGAAATGCCAATGTCGCGGTTGCGAAATCTCTTGTGGGATCAGCAATCACGCAATGGGGCCTATACCGAGTCAATCGGCATAGGCCCCGAGTTCATAAACATGTCGTATCAGCAGCGCAGTTACTTGCTGCTCTGATTAGCTTCCAACGAACCTACCTAACCAGCCGAATGTCGTCGAAGTACATCGTCCCTGTGCCGCCTGGTCCCGGCGCGCCGGGATTCTTGGTGCCGAAGCCAATGGTAATGGTATTGACGTTGGTCAGGTCCACGCCGACAAAGCGCGTCAGGTCAATCATCCACTCGGTCCATCTAGTTATCTGCGTTGCGCTCGCGTCGTCGTGATAGACTACGGCATTGCCGTTTAGAGCGATGAACATCCGTTCGGCAGCATTGGCTGGGTCACCGCGGAACCACAGTGAGAGTTTTGTGACGCCCTGCTCGTTCCAGTCACGCGGAGATGCCAAAGTCAAAGTTGCCTCAGACGTTTTGAGGTTGTTGTCGTATAGATACGGCATCGACTGGGCGCCACCATGGACGACAGTCTGTTCGGCATAAGGCGGCAGATCGTTGCCGACCAGGGCGCCGTTTGCCGTGGTTCCGAAACCGTCGATCCAAATGTCGAATATTCTGTTAATCCCAAGCTCGCCCGGTAGCGGATCAATGTCATCATAGGACTCAAAATCGTCCACAAGAATGAAGTCGGCCGTCGTGAAAGTCCACACGAGACCTTTGACGGTGCCGCTGGGATAAACCTCATCCACGCGCCACGCATAACTGCTGTCCCATGCGAGCCCTCCGGGTTCATAGCTTTCGGCACCAAGTGCCCTGGCGCCTATGTACTGAGGCGAGGCTGTGGTGGCATCGTTCACAGCATCCTTGTCAGTTCCGAAGTATAAATGGTGCGAAACGGCCGTGTCCGCCGGCGTCCAGCTTAGCGTTTCGATCATCTGCACATCCACCGCACCGTTGGCCGGCTGGGGATTGCCCACGGCGCCTGGCGTCGTGAAGGCCCAGATATCGCCTTTGTGCGTTTCAACGCCGTCAAACTCGTCGACGCGCCAGTAGAGAACCTTCTCGCGTTCGAGAGTGTCGGGATCATAGCTTGGGGAACCCAACGGTATACCGCCGGCGGCATTGTTCACATCGTCATAGTTGTCGCCGAGATAGGTGGTGTGTAGTTTGGAGCCGTACCCCCCCGTCCAGGTGAAGATCGCATTCGGATCTACAAATTCGGCGCCGTCAGCCGGGTCGGGACTGTAAGCCGTCTTGGGCGGAATCGAGAAACTCCAGACGGGTCCTTTCCACGGACTGTTCGGGTCGGTCTCATTGACCTCATCGATTCGCCAGTAGTAGGTCGTCCCCGGGACAAGGCCATCAGGGACGGGAAATCCCGGAAACCCCACGATCAGGGAGGTCGCGGCCTGATTACCTGTGAATGTGTCATTCGTACCGTTGTTCACATCGTCAAAGCTCGTACCAAGGTAGACGTCGTGCGAGACGGCCGACACTGCCGGCGACCACGTCATACTCATCCATGTTGCCGCGATCAGGGCCCCGTCGGCTGGGTTTGGATTCAATGCAAATGGATATGGCTCGCCGCCACTGGACAGCATGGCCGCTTGAATCTCCTCCTGAGTCAATGCATGGTCGTAGATGCGTACATCGCTGATCAGGCCGGAGAAAAAGCCGTTCTGATCCTCCCTGACACCGTTGCCGACTCGAACGTCGGCATCGCTACCGGTGTCTATAGCTACCCCGGCATTTGTCTGCGAATAAGATTCTTCTACGCCATCCAAGTACACGTACATTTCCTCTGAGGTAGGACTACCGTCGTCATGCAGCGTGACCGCCACGTGGTGCCATTGAGAGTCTGTGACGACGGTCTGGCAAGTGCGCGTTCCACTGGAGGCGTTGATCCGGAGCGCACCAGGGACTCGTGGATCACCTTGCATGTTGATCGCCAGTTCCCAGCGTACTCCGCTACCCTGCGGAGTCCCCCATCCAAGCAGGCCACGGCCGTTGGGCCCTGTCCCGCTCCCGTCAGTCTTGAACCACAGGGACATGGAGCGCGAAGCTCCGCCGGTGATAGCCTTGTAGCCAACCATGGTAACAACATCATCGACACCGTCAAAGCTCAGCACCGAGCCACGCTCCGGGTCATTAACCCAGGTTGCACCGGAGATCGTACCGTCAGTGCCACCAGCCACTCTGTCTATAGCCGTGGTTCCCGACCCCCCATCAAGGTTCCAATGATCTACCAGATCGGCCCCGGCGTTTCCAGCAACACTCAGTACCAGCGCAAGGCTGACTAAACAAACATATCGTCTGAACATGATAATCCTCCTTCCCAAGAGAAAGTGCAACGGCAGACAGAAACTCCTGCCGCCTACAACGTCCGCACCAAACCCAAGACAAACACCCAGATGGAAGGCTACGGACCCACAAATACCACCTTGTTCCATTTATACCAAAACGGCGACCTTTCCGTCAAGAAAAATCGCCGTATCGGGTGATTGCCGCTCGCCTGAGCATCTGTTATTGGCTATTGCCGCCCCGCAAAATGCCCGTTGCCAACGGCAATGGGACAGTGCGTTATTGGGCCGGCAGAACCGGAAGCCCTTTCTTCCGGCGGTATTCATTGTCGGCCTCGACAAGTTTGCGGAATCGCTCTTCGGTTACCCATTCTACGTGGCTGTCGAGGAACAGGACATTTCGTCCGCCGCCGCCGTGATTGCCCGCCGTCTCGTAGACAGTGATCATCATGGGGATGGCCGACGTTGTAAGGCCTGCTCCGCGATAGATGAACGATTCCTTCAGGCCGGTAGCCGGACAGATAAGGCTCCTGTCCGTCACCTCTGCTGTACGCTTGAGCGTTTCCAGATCCGGGGGCAACTCATCGTTGTAGTCATTCGAATGGATCAACAGGGCCTTGCCCAGGCCGCTCATATTCGTGCCGCATGTCGTGCGTCTGACCGTTGCACGGAGCTGCACGAGGGCCGGACCAACAATATCATCGACGAGGGAATCCGCCGCGGCAGAATCGACTTGGAGGCGCAGGCTCTCGCCCTGTCGGCGCGGTACCAAGCGATTGAGAATCTGGCCGAGTTCCGGCATGATTTTCCGAATCTCGGGGTGCTGGCCGGCCACTGCGTAAAGACTCTTAACAAGCGTCAGGATGCGGTCCGCCCCCTCGGCGCTGGCGGATTGAATCGTCAGGCTCACCGATATCGCAGGCGAGCCATCAACCCCCAGGGCAGCCCATTGCAGATCCTGGCTGACCATCTTCGGCTGAACCATACCGCCGGATTCAGTGGATATCGGCAGAATCATTTCGGCCAGAATGCGACGCTGATCGGAACTGGGAAACAGCACGGCCTGAGCCGTCTTGTTGGCGCAAGCCTCCAGGCCTGCCGCCAGAGTTTCGGACGGGACTGCAGACGCGGCCTTGACCCGCGCTATAGTCCGTTCCAATCCGACCAAAATCAACCGATCCGACACGTGAATCCCCGTTTCTCCGATGTGGAAGTCTTCCTTTGCGACCTTCTGGATGTGCCGGTGCAAGCTGACCCGATCCTTCGTCGAGTGGATTGGGATCGCCATGAAAAAATACGGAAAATCGTACATACTGAACACCGCGAAGATGTCCCTGCCGCCGGCCTTTAGAAAATCTTCGGCACCGGCCTCGGACTTAAAGTCCTTGAGACCATTCTGCATGGATTTGACGGCATCAGGTCCGGCATGTTTGCCCCCAAGGCCCAGAGCCCTGGCGACAAGGGCGTCGATATCGAGTTTCTCCACATCCAGGCGGACAACTGCGAATGTCTGATCGTCAATGCACGGCCGCAAAGACCGGTATATCTCTGCGGGTGTACTTGCAGCCAGGACAGGCAGGCCGACAGACAGACAAAATGCCGAGAACAAGAACCAATTCACTTTCCTTTTCGTTTGCATCGTTATACTCCTCAACAAGATCGGATATTCACAAAACAGTCCTATTGCTTTACGGTTAGCTCCCAGACCGGCCGACGCTTGCTCTCGGCAGGCGATTTCGACGCCTCCAGCCGAGCATTTTTCGCATCGGTCCGGCGGTAAACAAACTCCTCGCCCGTCACCGGATCGGAGGGAATCGGCACGGCAGTGATTTCGGCAAGGGCGCCGGGCAGTCTTCCGGAATGATCCGCGGCGAACATGCGTATGGCTTCGATGATCCGCAGCATGGCGATATTTCGATCCAGACGCGCTTGCAAGAAAGCGACTCTGTACAGAGCGGGAAGCAGGACGGAAAAGAGGTTGGCCTTGAGACCTTTGTCCCTGTGATGTCTGCTGAACTGCTCTTCGCCCTGCTCCAGATAGAGCCGCGATTGATGATAGGGAATCGCAAACCACTTGAACAGGTTGTCCATCATCTCCAGGTATTCCTGTTTCTGATAGATCAAGACAGCCTGGGCAGCGGGCATCGCCTCAATCCGCTCCTGCGAGAATCCTCTGCGAGCAAGAAACTGTTTCGCGTCGGCATAATGTATCATGACCCACCCGAGCGGCAGGATCCCCTGAAAAGGCATTTCGTGCGGACCTCCGCTCAATCCTGTTATCTTCTTCATGAAGTCGGAGACGATTGCCGAAGCCTGGGCCGGCGTCAGGACCTTTTCTTCCAGATTGCGCAACTGAGGGAACTCTATGAACAGCGCCTCACGTTCGTACTCCAACGACGAATACATATCGATCATCGGCTCCGGAAGAGCAGTCAGTGCCCAGTACAGATTCGGAGAATCGGGCCTCTGTGTGAGGCCTTCGACTTCTCTCAGCATCAAAGCGGTGATGGCGACTCCGACCAGGTTTTCGATGAGGGTCGGTCCTTCGGCAATATTTCTGCCCATCTGCAGACCCTGCTGGAGCATCTCGATGGCCCGATCGATTTGCCCGTCGGCAACCTTGAGGCGTATCTGCAGTTGCAGCGCGAATGACATGCGGCGAAAGGTCGCAAGGTGCGGCATCTGCAGAGAATAGCCGTCCTCCACAGGCGTCTCCCATTGGCAGTCGGTGGACCGAGAAGCCAGTTCTATATAGTGAAAGGACTTTGAGAAAAGCAGCAATGCCTCGTCCACTTCCTTGCGAGGAAGTTCTTCTACCGGAAGATCGCGCCATTGGCCGATCTTCTCACCAACGTCTTCCGGTTCACCGTCGGGACAGAGTGCCGCAGCCGAGTAATAGAAAAGCGCGGCGTTGCCGGTCTTCTTATCCAGTTGGCGTGGCAGAAGCCTGTACGCCATTGCCGGCCGCGGTTCCGATGCCGGCACCAGTGACAGCTTCCTCATCTCAATGGTCTTATCAGTCGACTTGTCCGCACCGAGACTCCTCCCGCATAAAGGTAGGGCCCCCGCCGCGGCAATCATGTACCATATTATCAGTTTTTTGCACATCGTGACACTCCCTGTAAAGTCAAGGTTCCAGATATACGTTATGTCCGACCGGTCAGGATCAACAGCAACTCTTGCGAGCTGATTAAACACTATGAAGACAACATACTCTCCAACAATTGTCTGCGACTCTTCTGTTGGGCACTCCTGCCTATGCCTTGCCTAAGGGGCAAAGCGTTCAGCCCATATCTGACAATGCTCTGCCGCAGCTTCGGGTATGTCAAGTGGCCTGGGGACTCGGTCCATACAGGAGCGTACACGGCCTGCGCCATTCGGAATTCACCTGTCTCGCCAGGTGAAGGCAATTGTCCGGACCCGTGCAACTCGGGACGGATCAGTATCGAACAAAGCAGCAGCAACGTCAGCACGCCTGAGAACATCTGCCAGTGTTTTCTTCCGCCTGCGGCGGCAAGGCCTGCGTTGAACATCAATGCGTCACGGTTCAGCATATTCGCAGCCGGCTTCAACCGGTTAAGAGCAGACTCCAGTTCGTGCTCGGCGGGTGTCAGGCCTTCTTCTTCATACATGATGAGTGCTCCAGTTTCTTTCTTATCATTTCCAAAGCCGTCTTGTAGTTATTGTGAATCCAGGGAATAGACTTGTTCACAATTTCAGCTATTTCCCTGAGGGACATCTGTCCCCATATTCGCAACATGACGATCTCGCGCAAATGTGCCGGAAGCGTCTGCAAAATGTCTTGAGCGAGCTGGGCGTCAATCAGGTCGTCGCGTCGAGATTCGAACCACAAGGTTTCGCGGCCCAGAAACTTCTGTCCCGCTCTTCGTCGCTGCAAGCGCCTTACCATGCTGATCGAGGCATTTCGCACCACACGAAACAGCCACGCCCTGACATTGTCCGGACACCTGCGCTGCTTCAACAGCTTGATGAACGCATCCTGGACTATGTCCTCAGCCTGTTGATCCGGGCTCCACTGACGGGCATAGAGCATCAATTCCGTTCCGTGAGCCTCATACCATTGTGCCAATTGCTTCTGACTTATTGTCGCCATGTTGTTCTTTCACATATATGACGCTCAAGACAGGTTTTTTTTAATCGTTTTTCCTGAAAATCTGAATGACTTGTCCCGACTCAATTTTTCCCTTGAAAATCCGGTGCACTGGGGGTTAATTGGGAATAAACAGGGATGGACCCAAATTGAGACCACCGAGAGTAGAAAGGAGAGCAAGATGGCAACGAGTGTGTATAAGGTGATCGAGCTTGTCGGCAGCAGCAGTGAGTCCTGGGAAAAGGCCGCGCAGGCGGCGGTGGAGACGGCTGCTAAGAGCCTCCGGGATATGAGGGTTGCCGAGGTGGCCCAACTGGATATGCACCTGGAGGACGGGAAGGTCAAAGCCTACCGGACAAAGGTCAAGGTATCCTTCAAGTACCACGTCGGTGACTAGGCTCTGTCTGAAAACTCCGTCGTTGGGTGCGAGATCGAGCGGTTTTTTGTCTGGCAAAGACGGCGAAGCAGGCGATATTGGTTTTATCGTCGATGCAGCCGGATGCAGTCAGGCGGAAAATAAGCCGCTCGAAGCCAGATCGAGTTTTCCGACAGAGCATTGTCTTGCGCGGCTTGGCCCAAGCAGAAGTCTATTTGACTGCCAACCCGCTCACCGCTGAAATCGACAACGTTAGCCTTTGGAGAAAAAAATGAAAAGACGCCAATTCATCAGCGCCACCGCAGCCGGCGCAGTCGCACTTGTGCTGGAGCGAAAGACCTCCGCAACCGAAAGCCCGGCAAGAGATAACAGGCCCAACATCCTTTTCATCATGACCGATCAACAGCATTCCGGGATGATGAGCTGTGCAGGAAACACTCACCTCAAAACGCCCGCGATGGACCGACTCGCCGCCTCAGGTGTCAGGTTTGAACGAGCCTACGCGTGCAATCCCGTCTGCGTCCCCAATCGATTCAGTCTGCAGACGGCGCTGATGCCCAGCGCGATCGGAATGGGCCACAACGGCAACTCCCGAGAGGCCGCCGTGACTGAGGCCATGATTCGCCAATCGCTTGGCCAGCTTTTCAAAAAGGGAGGCTACGAAACGGTCTATGGCGGCAAGGTCCACATGCCCCGGAAGATGAAAGGTATCCAGAACCTCGGGTATCGAAATCTGACCGGCGATTCGCGTCAAGGACTGGCCGACGCCTGCGCCGAATTCATCAAGGGCAAGCACACGAAGCCTTTTCTGCTCTTCGCCTCGTTCATGAATCCTCACGACATCTGCTATATGGCCATAAACGACTTCAATCGTACGCAGGGCAAGCCCCCGATCGGCAACACCGACTCCAAAACATGCGAGGCGGTGCTGGATCGCGCGAGAGAGAGCGGGAACGTCAATGCTTTCGTCCGGAAGAATTGCCCGCCGCTGCCTGAGAATCACAGCGTGCCTGAAGCCGAGCCGGAGTGCATCACGCGGAACTATACCGAGGCGCGACCCTTCCGCGCTTATGTCCGCAAGAACTGGACTGACGATCAGTGGCGTCTCCACCGCTGGGCATATTGCCGGCTGACCGAAATGGTCGACGCCAAAATAGGGACATTGCTCGACGCCCTGCGAGATGCCGCCCTGGAGGACAACACGCTTGTAGTCTTCACCAGCGACCACGGCGATATGGATTCAGCGCACAAAATGGAGCACAAGTCGGTGCTGTACGAAGAAGCCGTGCGCGTTCCATTTGTAATGAGTTACAAGGGAGTAATCCCCCGCGGGAAGGTTGACGATGCACATCTGGTTTCCAACGGCCTCGATCTTCTTCCCACCCTGTGCGATTACGCCCGAATAGAAAAACCCGACCGACCGCACGGCAAGAGCCTGCGAACCTTGGCGCAGGGAAGACCGGTGGACAAATGGCGTGACTTCGTGGTCTGCGAGAGTCAGAATGGACGGTCGCTGAGAACAGATCGCTTCAAGTATTCAATCTACGACTCAGGTGAAAACCGCGAGCAGCTCATAGACCTGAAGAACGATCCGGGTGAAATGAACAACCTCGCCGGACGTGGTGAATACAAGGGTGTGCTGAATAAACATCGCAGCCTCTTGCGAGGATGGGTCAAGAGAACCGGTGACAGGATTGCAGCCGAGTACATTGGCGTCGAGTCGTGAAATCAAAAGAGGGACACCTTTCATGAAATTTGGACGTATCGTAGCTCCCATATTCCTACTGATCGCCGCCGGATTTGCGACGGGTGCTACCGCCCTGCCGGTCGAGGGCTACAGACTCGTCTGGTCGGATGAGTCTGAACATGAAAGAGTCAAGCAGAAACAGAAGACCGCTATCGCCTCGCAGTTCATAATCGGCGCGTTCCCGGGCCCTCCAAATGGCCAGATCAATCTCACGCGCTATCGCGAGATCGCCGAAGCCGGGATCGACGTGCTCGTTCCGTTCTGGTCAACCATGGACGGCCGCAACAATCCGAACATGCTGGAGTTGGCCCATGCCGCCGGCCTGAGAGTCCTGGCGATGGACAAACGCATCGGCCCGATCACAATGACCGCCGACTCCAAATACGATCCGTCGGTCGTCGAGAGCATCGCCCGAGATTACAAGGCCCACCCGGCAATGTTCGGCTACGGGGTCCGTGACGAACCGCCCGCCGAGTTGTTCGGGCGCATCTCGGAGATCTCCGATTTGTTCACAAAGCTCGACCCGGCCCACCCCCCGCTGATGGATCTCTTCCCAGGCTATGCAAAGCCTCAGCAGTTAGGTACGAAAAACTACCGCCACTACGTGCGAAAGTTCGTCGAGCAGGTCGATCCCGTCGTACTCATGTACAATCATTATCCCTTGAGGGTCAATCGCAAGGCCAACACCGGGTGGCATCGCGATCTCGCCCTGTTCCGCGCCGAAAGTCGCAGGTCCGGCATTGCCTTTTGGGTGTTTGCCCAATGCCAGGGGATTCGCGGCTACCTGCGCGTGCCCACGCGTGAAGAGATATTCTGGCAGGCTGCGACCGCCCTGGCCTACGGCGCCCGGGGGATCTGGTGGTATCGCTATTGGACCGCACCGCCGGAGACCGAAGCTCAACAGCAGCAACCACCACGACATCCCGGCTCGATGATAGATCGGCACGGCAACCGCTCGCCTTCCTATTACAATGTACAGGAGGCAAACCGCTTCCTGCGCCAGGCCGGCCCCGCCCTGCTCGGATGGGATAACTCCAACGTGGCCCGCATCCGCAACGGACAAATCCAGGCCCCAGACACGTGCCCGCCTGTCACGCTCACCGGTGAGGATTTTGACCTTGTCGTCGGAACCTTCACGCACGATCAAGCCGCCCGCCTGGTCCTGGCCAATGACAGCTACGAACATCCGGCGACTTTCCACATCTCACCCGTCAAAAGTCGGCGAATCGAGAAGGTAATCGCCTCTTGGAACGCCGAATTCCCCGACGACCTGAACACCCCCGCCGCCGCATGGACCCTCGGCCCAGCCGGGTGCGTCCTGATAGAATTGGCTCCTTAGACCATGTTCGGGACACTAGTCAACAACTGGTTGACCCTCAATCCGGTGAGGGATCTCGGTACATCAGCCAGAGAGTTGGGCCATTGCGCGGCATGGTCATCTCGCCTCGCACTTCGAATCCGTGGCGTTGGTAGAACGGCAGGTTGAGCGGATTCGAATTTTCCAGATAGGCACTGACCTTGCAGCGGTCACATTCGTTCAACACAGGTTTGAGTAATGCCGAACCGACACCCTGGCCCTTTGCTTCGGAACGCACGCCTATGGCGAACAGGTAGTAGTGAGGATCCTTGGGATGGTGCTTTTCCATCCCGGTCATGAGCCTCAAGAGCCGACCAATCGCTCCAAGCCCAAAACGACGCCAATAAACCCAAAGCACGGCGAGACCCGGCTTTATGTCCAGCTTGGCTCCCGGAGGAATCCACATAACCGCACCCAGACCGTCTCCGGTGATGTAGACCTCATCGCGGGCCAACAGGAAGGGGACTATCACAGGCCAGCACCATCTCGGGTACTCCGGATCGGGGCAGATCCATTTCCCCACCGGGTCCGCAGCAAACGCATCGGCCAGAATCTCTCCGACCAGGGCTGCTTCCTCCCGCCCGGCGCGCTTCACCAACACCTCTGATGAATCAGACATCAGGATTCCTCAACATTGCCCAGTGTCAACAGCTCAAATCCAAGTGCTATACGCCCGGTGGAAGAGAAGAGTACAATGTTTCTTCTTCTCTCTTTTCGCTTCAAAGACCATAGTATACCCTTGAAGGGTAGTAAATTCCCGCGAGTAAGATCATAAACTGTTATTGTAAAGCTACTCACCCGCGCAAAAACGGGAATCTTCAATCGGGAGCACTGTATCAAGCACAGGTGTGTTCGTCACGGAGTATTCCGGGGCTTTTCACTGCTCAGGAGGTGGCGATATGCTTCCAGGCTCTGCCTGAAAACTCCGTCGTCGGGTGCGAGATCGAGCGTCTTTTCGCCTGACAAAGCTTGTCCCGAGCGACGCCGAGGGAACTGAAGCAGGCGATATTGGTTGTATCGTCGATGGAGTTCCCGATGTACATCGGGACAGTCAGGTGGAAAACAAGCCGCTCGAAGCCAGATCGAGTTTTCAGACAGAGCCTAGTTCTCCGCCGGTTGCAGAATGAACCGGTTGGCAGTATAATGGTGCAATCGGGCCGGTCCCGCCGATAGCGGGGCCGGCGAGTACATGAATGTAAGTAGCTCTCTATGAATGTAACCAGAATACTTCGGCAACGACCGAACGTATTCAAACGATAACGTGTGCTCTGCGCAAGAGCCGTGAAAGGAGCGATTGATATGGACAAACAGCTAAACAGCAACTACAGCCGAAGGCAATTCATCGGCACCGTTCTTGCCGGAACAGGTGCTCTAGTGGCCGGGCCGGGATTGTCGCCGGCACGCGCCGGGAGAAGATCCCGCGGTGCGCGCAAGGCCACGGACATTGTCACGCTGGGCAAGACAGGTATCAAGACCTCTCGTCTGGCCCAGGGAACCGGCTGGAACGGCGGCGGGCGCACGTCGGCCCACGCGCGCCTCGGCGAGAAGGCATTCACCAAGCTGGTTCGTCACAGCCTGGACAAGGGAATCCGGTTTATGGACATGGCCGATCTCTACGGTGTGCACAACTACATGCGCACCGCACTCGATGGCGTACCGCGCGACGACTACAATATTCTGACCAAGATCTGGCCGCGAGAGGAGTACTGGAACATGCCGTCGGGCGGAGCCAAGACGGAAGTGGATCGCTTCCGCAAAGAACTGAACACCGATGTGCTCGAAATCTGCCTGATCCACTGCATGCAGGACACCGTATGGCCCGAGACCTACAAACGCGTCCGGGACGAGCTGTCCGAGATGAAGGATAAGGGAGCCGTTAAGGCGGTCGGCGTCTCGTGTCACGACCTTGGGGCCCTGAAAGTCGCAGCCACTCATCCGTGGACCGACATCGTCTTCGCCCGTATAAACAACGTGGGCAAGACGGCCGCCATGGACGGATCGCCCGAGGAGGTGGCGCCGGTGCTCAAACAGGCCCGGGCAAATGGTAAGACCGTTATCGGCATGAAGATTTTCGGCTCCGGCAAGCTGACCAGTCCCGCGCAGAAAGATGCGACCCTCAAGTACGTGTTTGAAAACGAGCTGGTGGACGCGATCACCATTGGCACGCTCAATGCCGAACAGGTTGACGACACCATAAAGAGAGCGAACAAGGCGCTGAGAGCATAGATACTGAAATCCTAAACTCTAATATCTAAATCCGAAACAAATTCGAAACTCAAATAACTGAAATCCAAAACGGTGAATCGTGTAGGTCATTTCGGGCATTTGAATTTTGGACAATCAATATTGTTTAGAATTTCGGATTTACTAAGCGGGACGGGCATCCCGGCGCGCCGGGGTTGCCCATGCGGTTCGCGTTACATTGCAGCAGCATGGGCAAACGGGCCTGCCCCGTTCCACAAGCTCAGGGCAGGCTCTGAGCGAAGCCGAGCGGGTAGCCCATCCTACCACTGTCTCGGCGTTTCACTTCTTGAGCAAATGCTTCTCGAACCACGCCACCTGGGCTTGGGAGGCACGTTTGCCGTCTTCGCCTCGGAATCCGTGGGCGGCGCTCTTGATCACCAGCAACTCGCTGGCAACTTTGTGCTCTTTGAATTTGGCAAGGATGTTTTCGCTGTGATCGAGCGTGACCAGCTCGTCTTTGTCGCCGTGAATGAGCAGCGTGGGCGGGTCGTCCTCGGAGACATGGAGCAGGGGCGAACAGGCCGCCGCCTTTTCCTCTTCAAAGTTCAGGGCGGGGTAGTCAGGAGTCTTGTTGACCCAGGGACGGATGTCGGTGGGCGGAAAATAAGCCACCACGGCGGCGACTCGATTGCTCGTGCGCAGAACCTGGTCCTTCGAATCGGGATCGCCATTGTCGCAAGCCGTGCCGAGCATCAGGGACAGATGGCCGCCGGCGCTTGCGCCGGTAACACCCAATCGCTCCGGATCGACGCCGAACTTTTTCGCACGCAGGCGGATAAAACGCACGCTGCGGCGCACGTCTTCGATTATCTCGGGGATCACATACTTCGGACTGCTGCCGTGACGCACGGCAAAGACGGTGAAGCCTCTGTCTAACATCGGCTTGAACCAACTGACGCTGTTCTCAGGCGGGCGCCATCTGGAATACCAGCCGCCGCTGACAATGAACAGAATGCCCACGCCGTTGGCCTTCTCTTTGGGCTTGAACACATCGAACGTCAGGGCCATGCCGTGCTTGTGCCCGTACACGACGTCCGGAGTGATGTCGATACCTTCGACGCCGTGCGCTGGAACGGCGCAGGACAGAACAATAGTGATCAGCAGACTCTTGATAATCCAATTCATAGTTGAACTCCCAACAAGTGTTTTAGACTTCTTATTTGCCACTGCATTATTCCCCCGGGCTCAATCGTTAGCGTACATTGTATGCATAGAGAAAATCACCGTGGCGGATGTAGAGACGCCCGCCGCAGACTACCGGGTGGGCCCAGCTTTTGCCTTTGCCGCCCTTGGGGATCTCGAACGAACTGACAAGTTCAAGGCCGTTTGGGGTAGGCCGAACGAGTCCCATTACGCGATCTATGCTCAGTGTGTATAACATGCCGTCGGCGTAGGTAAGCGAACCTTTACCCACGCCCTCGTGCATGAACTTGTTTTGTCCAGTCTCCCAACCCAGAGATATCCACTTCTTGCTGTTTTTGACAGTGCTCGTACCGTAGAGGTTTCCATCGAGCAGTATGACGCCGCCGTGGTGGTTGTCCATTTCCTTGGTGCGCCACAATTCTTCGAGCGAGGCCTTCCCGTCTTCAACATTGATCTTCCACTTGACCGAGCCGGTCGCCAACGTGCTGATGAATACGTGGCCACCGTGAAAAATGGGCATCATGACGTTTTCGTCGGCATAAGATTCGTGCTTGACATGCCAGAGCAATTGACCGCTGTCAGCATCTACCCCGATCAGGGCTTTGGCCGTCAGGGTCATTATGATCCGCAGCCCTTTATACCGTGCAATACTCGGAGAACAATAGCCCGCCAGTTCACCGGTGCTCGGCGCCTTCCAAACGATCGACCCGGTGTTCTTATCCAGCGCGACCATGCAGGTCTGCGGCCCACCCGGGCAAGATACTACGTGATCACCGTCGATCAACAACGATTCGGCCAACGCCCACGTGCTGTTCTTGCTACCGACCTTGTTGAGAATATCCAGCTCCCAGACGATATCTCCCGTCTCAGCTTCGAGGCAGACAATGTTGCCCAAGGGGCTTTGGTGAAATACGCGATTGCCGTCGATCGTCGGAGTGCTGCGCGTGCCGGGGTAGTTACTGCTTTTGGTCCATGCCCTGCCGTTGACGGCGCGCCACAACAGCTTGCCGTTCAAATCCAGGGCCGTGACGACCGTATCCTTTTCGATATTGCCGGCGGCGTAGATTCTCCCGGCTGCAATCGATACCGAAGAAAAGCCGTGTCCCAGACCGTCGGTTGTCCAGACAAGGGGCGGCCCTTTGTCGGGCCAACTCTTCGACAGGTGAGTCTCAGTGGAGATGTTGTCCCGGTTGGGCCCGTGAAACTGCGGCCAGGAGGAATCGCGGTCGCCAGCCAATGATGCACTAGTAGCGATGAGGACGCTGAGTAGCACGATAGAAAAACCTTGCCTGGCAACAGTAAGTAACGTGGACATACTGGATCACTCCTTCCCTATTTGCACTATCTCATTTACGACTACTCACTGAGCACATGTTAATGAGCGTGAGCCTGTTTGTCACGAAGTTTCCCGGTTTGATTGAAATACTATCGCCATCAGTCCGACTAACAGGCAAAAGCAGAAGAATTGCATGAACGCCGACACAACGATTGAGAACTAATCGCAAAGGAGCACACATGAAGAACAAAAAGTGTCTGGTTTTGGCCGTATTATGCCACGCTGTCGTCCTGTCCGACCCACTCTGGGCAGTGGATATTGAACGGTTGATGAAGAGTCTGAACGATAAAGACGCCGAGATCCGCTTCAGGGCCGCCGAGGAATTGGGGCAGATCGCGCCGAAGCAAGGCCACGTCATTGAGGCCCTGCGCATAGCCCTGTCCGACGAGGACTATGCGGCCCGCGGGGCGGCTGCGCGAGCCTTGTACCGAATAGGTCCAGAGGCCCTGAAGAAAGCCAATCTCATGCAGCATACCGGGTACGATCCAATTGAATCCCGAGCGGCCGTTGCCATCCTTGAGAAGACGTGGAATCACATCGGCGGATACTACCGCAGGACCACCGATTCCGAAGAAATAGTATTCTGCCTTTACGAGGAAATCGCCAACAGAGATATCGTCGTCGCCGACCCTTTCAGCGCTGGGAACACTGACGTCGATTCAACAATTCGACAATTGCGTTTGTGCTACGAGGGCCAGGAAGTCCTCGATGGCAGGCGCTGTGACACTGTATGCTCCCGGGCCGACGACGTGACTTCCGGAGGATCGGCGCCGCCCGTGAGACAGTGGTGGATTGACCAGAGCCATCTGCTTACCAGGATGGTCGACGGACGAACAGACGGCTCAAAGGTCATACGTCGATTTTCATATTCCCATATCAACGAGGCACTCAACTTCTTGTCCTACACCCCAGACATTTCGTACAAGTGGGTTTGTGAGAATAGGAAGATGGCAGATCCTTTGGACGAAGGTTACAGCGGTCGTTTCATAGAGGTCTGCGATGGGACCAGGGGCAATGTGTCAGCGGCCTGGGGCAGTTACGGCGACAAGTCAAAGAATACCATTGGCATCACGAACAATGGAGGTTGACAGAATCGTGGACAACCATGTTTCCGGGGATATCTTCTGCCGCGAATCTCCCGCCTCAAAGGCTGGGCTCCCCTGCTGAATGTTTTGCTGTTCTCGGTCTATCACTTTTTCACACCGTGGAGGAATCTCGAAAGGATACTCGCCCTGCTGCCGGGGACCTATGTCATACAGTGGAAGAAGAACATATATCTGGGAATGATCCCGCATTGTGTATTGAACACCACTACTGTCCGGTTATAAGTTGAATAATTGCAATTGGTTATGATCTGTGACATT
>CAZLTY010000079.1:17005-17986 GCA_964562575.1 uncultured Pirellulales bacterium | reverse complement strand
ATCTGACGCAAATCTGAGCGATAAAATGAAGCACTTATTTATGCGCGGCTCCTAAGGAAGAAGCGATCACAGATGTCGCTGGGCGAATAACAGGTATCCGGATGTTGTTTTGGGGCGTGTTCGAAAAGGTTCTTGGACAGGACCCTTCAATTGACTCCCGATGGATCGGGATCTTCGATATTGATTTCCTCCTGCCTTTGTGCCTTTGTGGCGAATAAAAATCCGCGCAATCCGTGAAATCCGCGGTTCCTTTTCCTTTTTACTTTTTACCTTTTACTCTCTCAGTGCTGTGTGGCTATTCTTCCTTTTTACTTTCTCAGTGCCTTCGTGGTGAACACAAAACCGCGTTTATCGGCTAAATGCGTGGTTATTTTGCCTTTTGCCTTTGTCCTTTTTACTTTCTCCCTGTACGTGGTAGTCACGAACACTACAACAAAATCAGGGTTTCCCCGATCCCAATAGAACAACGATGTGTTATAATTAGGAAGATAGGTTGTGCTCATTAAGGCCGAACGTGATAGAATGAATATATCAACTTAGCCTCTAAGCCCCTGCGGATATCTCGCTTTTTCCTCTCCCTCCGCACCGCAGGGGCCATTTTTTCAAAATACGTGGCACTCTAATGATTATTTCTGCCCTCAGTGAAATCCGTGGAATCTGTGGTTCTTTTTCCTTTTGCCTTTGTCAGTGCCTTTGCACCTTTGTGCCTTGGTGCCTTAGTGGCCGTAAATCCGAATTCTCAGACTGAGATTAAGACAGGGTCAAAGTGGCAGAGGCACACAGGCACAAAGTTGACGATACTAGTCTTCGCTCGCGGTCTTTGTGCCTCTGTGCCTCAGTGCCTTTGTGCCTTTGTGCCTGTAGATCCTGCCCCCGGCAGGCAATTCCTGACGAGCATCTAGAATCCACCATCGAGTCTTCAGACAGAGATTAAGACAGGGTCAAAGTGGCAGAGGCACACAGGCACAAAGTTGACGATAC
>CAZLTY010000079.1:0-16905 GCA_964562575.1 uncultured Pirellulales bacterium | reverse complement strand
TCTAGAATCCACCATCGAGTCTTCAGACAGAGATTAAGACAGGGTCAAAGTGGCAAAGGCACACAGGCACAAAGTTGACGATATTAGTCTTCGCCCGCGGTCTTTGTGCCTCTGTGCCTCAGTGCCTTTGTGCCTGAAAATCCTAGTTCTCAGACAGAGCCTAATAGTCCTTGAAGCTTCGCATCCATTCGGGCCAGTTCCCGGCCTGGACGCCACCGGCTGTGGTCCAGGGGCCTGTGGTGGCAAACTGGGGATGCCATTTGAGGGTCCACAGCTCTTTGACGCCGATGCGGCGGCTGGACCAGTCCATGAAAACGCCGGTTATGAAGCCGTGGTGGCGGTTCATGCAGCATGGCATGGAGCTATTCGTCCAGGTCTCCTGCAACTGGGGCGGCTC
Organism: uncultured Pirellulales bacterium; assembly: GCA_964562575.1. Taxonomy (GTDB): domain Bacteria; phylum Planctomycetota; class Phycisphaerae; order Sedimentisphaerales; family Anaerobacaceae; genus SG8-4. Next base: position 16,508 of record CAZLTY010000079.1, on the reverse strand, counting down.
GCCCACGCTCTGGCGGCACGCCCACCAGAAGACGCTGTCGGTCAGCATTGGGATGTTGCCGGCGCCCTTGCCGGGGACGGTTTGCCAGTATCTGGCGTCGGAATCGGGCCCCGGCACGGATTGGGCCCAGACATTGAGGCCGTAACTGCAATCGACCCGTACGTGGCTGGCGCCGCTGCGCAGCGACCAGGCGGAATATGTGCCGCCCAGATTCCAGTTGCTCGAACCCAGGTTCTTGACGGTAGGTTTCTTGGCCGTAGGGCACACAAAAAGGTCGTTTGTGTCGCGGTGCTGGGGCCAGAGGGCCTTGAGCTGCTCGGGCCAGGGTTCGGGCGAATTGAGCCAGCCGGGGAACTTTTGGTCGTTATCGCCGGAGTACATCGAGAAAATCATGGTCCATTGCTTGAGGTTGGCCTGGCAACCGATCATTCGGGCCTGCTCCTTGACCCGCTGGAGCGCCGGCATCAGTATGGCCATCAGCAGCGCAATAATGGCGATTACGACCAGGAGTTCTATCAGGGTAAAACCGCTTCGTTTGCTCATGATGGCGACTCCTGTCTCTTTATCTGGCACTGTTGGAGGCCGACATTTGAGTATAATCGGTTCAAAGCTGCAAGTCAAGGAATAGCCTGTAGATAGTCTGTAAATAATGACAACAACTTGCAAAAGACTGGAATCTCCGATACGATAATATAACGAGACCGGGCCTGCGACAATACTGCGTCCTCATGTGACGCCCCGGTAGATCTTGAACAGGAGAGCACTATGAACGGACAAGAGTTGACCGATCGCAGGAGTTTCTTGAGGGGAACTGTCGCTGCCGCGGGTGCGGCCATCGCCCTGCCGACGATTGTTCCGGCAACGGTCTTTGGTGCCCATGCCCCAAGCAACCGGATAGTCATGGGAGCTATAGGCGTCGGCTCGCAGGGGACAGGTGACATGCGAGGCTTCCTGAGCAGGTCACAAGTGCAGATGGTGGCTGTCTGCGACGTTGACAAGAGCCATCTTGACAACGCCAAAAAGATAGTAGACCAAAAGAACGGCAACAGCGACTGCGGGGCCCACATCGATTTTCGTGAACTGATCGGTCGCGGCGATCTCGACGCCGTACTGTTGGCAATGCCCGATCACTGGCATGCAATTCCCGCCATCGAAGCGGCCCGTGCGGGTCTGGACATCCACGGGCAAAAACCATTCGCTCGCTCGATTCGGGAAGGACGCGCCATCTGCGACGCGGTTGTTCGCTACGGGCGAGTCTGGCAGACGGGAAGCCAGCAGCGCTCGGATTACAAGTTTCGCCGGGCCTGTGAACTCGTTCGCAATAATCGCATTGGAAAGATTCTCAAGGTCGAAGTGGGCCTGCCCACAGGCGGGGGCACAGACGTCAAGGGCATTGAGAAACCTCCGGAAGGTCTCGATTGGAACTTCTGGCTTGGCCCGGCCCCCTATGTCCCCTACCGGGGCGTAGTCCACTGGAACTGGCGATGGATCATGGACTACTCCGGCGGCCAGCTCACCGACTGGGCCGGACACCACATCGACATCGCTCACTGGGGTATGGGCTGGGACCGCACGGGCCCTGTGGAAATCGAAGGCACCGGCAACTATCCCAACGAGGGTCTCTACAATGTCCCCAGCGAATACAAGTTCACCTGCAAATACGCCGACGGCATTGTAATGACCGTCGCCAATAACACACAGCTCACCCAAGGCGCAAAGTGGTACGGCGAGACCGGGTGGATACATGTCAACCGCGGCGGGTTGCGTGCATCGGATGAGAAAATATTACAGCAGGATATCGGCCCCAGCGAGACGAGGCTCTATGAGAGCAGGGACCACCAGCAGAACTTCCTCGATTGCGTCAGGAGCCGCAAGCTCACGATCTGTCCGGCGGAAGTGGGGCATCGCTCTGTCAGCGTCGCCTTGCTTGGCGAGATCGCTATGCTGACGGGACGCAAGATCAAATGGGACCCCGAAACCGAAGAAATCGTAGGCGATGCACAAGCCAGTGCGCTGCTCGGCAGGTCCTATCGAGAACCGTGGGTCCTGTAGAAGACAATCGCTGATTCGGCTGCTAAGGAGTATGAAAATGAGAAGACTAACGGCGATATTACTCGTATTCGGCCTGGCGTTTGTTTCGCTATCGAGCATGTCCCATGCCGCCGGCGAGGACTGGCAGAATCTCTTCGACGGCAAGACCCTCAACGGCTGGATCCAGCGCGGCGGAAAGGCAAAGTACGCCGTCGAGGACGCAATGATCGTCGGAACTACGGTGCTCAAGACACCGAACAGCTTCCTCTGCACCGAGAAGCTGTACACCGATTTTGTCCTTGAGCTGGAGTTTCTTGTTGAGCCGGACATGAACTCCGGTATTCAGATCCGCAGCCATAGCTGGAAGCACTATAAGAACTCCACGGTCCACGGCTATCAGGTCGAAATCGATCCGGGCACAGGAGCCTACAAGAGAGACCCGAAGAACCTGCTGGCCAATGGCCAGCCCGCCCCGGAGACGGCCCCTCGATCATGGTCGGGCGGCATTTACGACGAATCCCGTCGGGGCTGGCTCAATAATCTGACCAAGAATCCGGCCGCGCGGGCAGCCTTCAAGCAGAATCAGTGGAACCACTACCGCATCGAGGCTGTCGGCGACAGAATGCGAACATGGGTCAATGGCGTGCCGGCGGCCGATTTGAAAGACGATATGACCTCCACCGGTTTCATCGCTCTTCAGGTCCACGGCTCCAAACAGGCCGGAAAGAAAATCAAGTGGCGCAACATCCGAATTCAGGACCTCACCGGCAAGAACAGGAAGGACCCGCTGAAAGCTCTGATTGTTGACGGCCAGAACAACCACGACTGGAAAGGCACAACTCCTGTTCTCCAGAGCTTGCTGGAAGAAACCGGTCTTTTCACTGTGGACGTGGCGACCTCGCCGGCCAGAAAGAAGCCGATGGATTCTTTCAAGCCGGACTTTGCGAAGTACGACGTCATCGTCGCAAACTATACGGGCGACGAATGGCCCAAAGAGACCCAGGATGCACTGGTAAAGTACATGAGCAGCGGCGGCGGCCTCGTTATCTTCCACGCGGCGGACAACGCATTTCCAAAATGGAAAGAGTGGAACGAAATGATCGCCGTCGGCGGATGGGGCGGCCGAAACGAGAAATCCGGGCCAAAGATCCGCTACCGCGACGGCAAAGTCGTCCTGGACCACTCACCCGGCCGGGGCGGAAGCCACGGTCCTCAGCATGACTTTCAAATCATCATCAGGGACCGCAACCACGCTATCACCGCGGGCCTTCCCGAAAAGTGGATGCATACAAAGGACGAACTCTACAGCGAGCTGCGGGGCCCCGCCAAGAACGTAAAGGTTCTTGCGACCGCCTACGCCGATCCGGCGAAGAAAGGCACGGGCGAGCACGAACCGATGCTGATGGCCATACGCTACGGTAAGGGAAGAGTCTTCCACACGGCCCTTGGTCACGCCGCCGAGCAGTTGCGCTGCGTTGGATTCATCGTGACCTTCCAGCGCGGCACCGAGTGGGCCGCCACCGGGCAAGTAACACAAATAGAGGTTCCCGATGATTTTCCGACCGCCGAGAAGGTTGGCCTTCGTTCAGCCGTCTCAGCCGACTACGACGCCATAGAAAAATACGACTTTGGCAAATCCCGGCGGGCCCTGGCGGCGGTCGAAGAAGAGATTCGAAACCTCCGGCCATGGGTGTTCCCACAGGTCGAGGAACGATTGCTCAGAGTTCTTGAATCGCCTAAGACCACTTTTGCCGGCAAGCAGTTCATTTGCCGCATGCTGCGCCGGGTCGGCTCGGCTCAATCTGTACCGGCCCTTTCTAAATTACTCGCCGACGAGAAACTCTCGCATATGGCGAGGTTTGCCCTGCAGCATATGGCCGGCCCCGAAGCCGGCGCCGCTCTGCGCAAAGCGCTGCCCAGGTTCGAGGGCAGTCTCAAGATTGGTGTTATCGGTTCGATCTCTCAACGCGGCGACCGCCAGGCCGTGCCGGGACTCGCCAAGCTCGTGACCGACAGCAACACGGAGGTCGCTCGCGCCGCGATTGGGGCATTGGGAAGAATCGGCGGCCCGCAGGCGGCCAAAATCCTGTCAGGGGCCAAAGTACCGGCTGAACTCACCGACGCACGTGACAATGCGCAGCTGATGTGTGCAGACAGCATGCTCGCCGACCGGCAGAGCCGCGAGGCTGTGGCAATCTATCGCAAGATGACCTCGCCTGACAACAGTACATGGATTCGAATCGCCGCTTACAAGGGCTTTGTCCAGGCCGAAAAAGACAAGGCAGTGCCTGTTGTGCTGACTCTTCTAGGCGACAAAGACCTGGACATACAGCGCGCTGCGGGCAAGTTCATGACGGAGATGCCCGGTACGGCTGTCACCAAGGCTCTTGCTGAACAGCTCGAGAATCTCGGCCCCGATGCCCAGATCGTGCTGATAGGCGCCCTCGAAGCGCGCGGCGACAAGACCGCAGCGCCGGTCGTTGCAAAAGCGGTCGCAAGCAATAACGAATCCATTCGCCTTGCCGCTATTGAGGCACTCGCGGTTCTGGGCGATGCCGCCAACGTCGAACTGCTCGCCGCAGCTTCGGTCGCAGGCGATGAAACCGGCAGACGTGCGATGGACAGTTTGAACAGACTTTCGGACGATGGTGTTGCTAAGGCGTTGATCACGGTGGCCGGCAGCAGTGCCGAGCCTGCGGTTCGCGCCAATGCAATTCAGACTCTCATCAACCGCCGCGAAACAGAGGCAGTTGGCGCTTTGTTCGACCTCGCCAAAGACAAGAATGTGGACGTCAGGCGAGCAGCTTACAAGGCCCTGGGTGCATTGTCCGGCCAGGAGGAGCTTGCCAGAATGGTTTCAACATTGCTTGCAGCCGGCGGTAACGCAGATCGTGCCGCCATTGAGCGGGCAATGATTGCGACTGTCACACGGCTCGAAAAGCCGGACGCCACCGCCGTCATCGCGTCTCTGGGCAAAGCCGGCGACGACACCAAGGGTCATCTATTGGCCGTACTGCCCCAGTTCGGAGGCGAGAAGGCTCTCGGGGCCGTTCGCAGTCAGCTATCGAGCAGCGAAGCTAACGTGCAGAACGCTGCTGTTCGGGCACTGGCCGACTGGCCCGATTCGACACCTCTGGCCGAGCTGCTGGAGATCGCCAGGACCAGCAGCGATTCGACGCGACAGGTTGTGGCGCTTCGCGGTTATATCAAACTGCTCGCCCTGCCGGCGAACCGCAGTGCAGCCAAGGCGGTCGAATTATTAGGCGACGCTATGGGCGCCGCGAAACGAAACGACGAGAAGAAGGCCGTACTCGGCGCGTTGGTCAGGTATCCGTGCGAGCAGGCACTGAAACTTGCGGAGACTTCGAAAACCGACAGTGCCTTGTCCGCTGAAGCCGAGCTTGCCATCAAAAGAATCAAAGAGGCCATGCTGAGCAAGAACCTCAAGGCCAAGGCGTCGCGCAACAGTAATTATGCGCATCGGGCCCTGGACGGCAATAAGGCAAGCCGGTGGGACACAGGCAGAGCGATGAAACCTGGTGACTGGTTTGAGCTGGATCTCGGCGTAGAAAACACACTCAAGGGCCTGACTCTCGATACCACGAATTCGTCGAATGACTATCCTCGCAGCTATGAGGTCTACATCTCTTTCGACGGCGGCAGTTGGGGCAAACCGATTGCCACAGGCAAAGCCACGAAACCGATCACCAAAATCAAGTTTGCCAAACCCGTGAAAACCAGATGCGTCAAAATCATCCAGACCGGCTCTTCGGACAGTTGGAACTGGTCAATTCACGAACTGACGGTCGACCTGTGAGAACAAAATCAAAAATCAAAGTGTAAAATGAAAAATTACGGAATCCGCCGGAGGCGGATGCTTTTTAGAACAGCCCGTGAAGCGGCTCCACAATTTTGATATTTGATTCTTGATCTTTACATTCTCTTGAAGAATCCGATCGGTGGAATCTGGGCCATCGTCTTGAGGCCGGGGCCGGCTTCAAGGACGGACCTGACGGTATTGAGGGCAATGGCGCACGTAGCGATGTCACCGTTGACACCGCCTGCAATCCTGGACTCAATTACGGGCTCGCCATCGATGCGCACCTGGTCGTAGGACTCAGGCTCGCCCACCGCGGCTTGAAAGTTCAGGGTTATGACTTCATCATCGCCTACGAATCCTTTGCCCACCTGATGCACACCGCGGGCCATGCCCTTGGAGATCGGTTTGTATCCGCTATCGATCTGCGCCTCGGCGATCACCGGCTCGAGCGTCTCTTCATTGCGGTCAAGCTTCCAGCCGAGTCTGTCGGCCACAAAATCTACGGACTCGGGCAAACCTACGTGTCTCAGTGAGCCGTCATTCTTCTTGGCCTCGAATTCCTCCAACGTCAGAGCCGCCCCTATTTTCTGCTGGAATGGAATCCGGCGCACCGAGGCATCCTGGACCCTCCATACCTCCACTTTCTTCACGCTTTGGCACAGACCGCTCAAAACCGTCGGGAATAAATCCATGAGGTAGCCCGGATTGACTCCTGTCCCAACGCATGTGATCTCTTTGTCACGGCATATCCGGTCGATGCGTCCGGCGACCTCTGGATTAGTCTTCCACGGAAAGAAAAGCTCTTCGCAAGTGGAGACAATATTGAGCCCCGCCTCTGCAATTTCGGCGACCTGGCTCTCAAGAGAAACAATACTGCTGACAGTAGTAAGCAGGGCAACATCAGCTTGCTTGCCCGCGAGCGCTTCGTTGAGACTTGCGCTGACGGCAATTCCAAGCGAGCCGATACCGCACAATTCGCCAAGATCCCTACCTGCCTTCTCGGGATCGGTATCGACCGCGCCGACGATGTTGAAACAACCGCGCTCGATTGCGCAGGTGACCGTCTTGGCGCCCAGTGGGCCAATTCCTATGTGGACTATATTCGCCATCTGTTTTTTATCCTTTTCTGATTTGAACTCAAGATTGGAGCACATACTACACTTTGGGCCTCGTCGATGCAACTTCTCTTGCACTACTTCTTCGCAGCAGTTAATATTCTACAGGGCTCGTTTCTGCGGAAGCGCCCAGACCGTGGCCGTCCGCTTCTTTTCAAGAGGTGAGCTGTCAAAGATGATTGGGCGCGGATCCCAAGCTTTATGAAGGGAAGTCTTACAGAAAGGTATCAACGATGAAAAGAATTGAAATAATCGGCGCGTTTTCACTCTTGCTGTTACTTGCGGCAAACAGCACGTCCTCTCTGGCACAGGGCGATCAAGAAGTGCTTTTTCGGGCCATCGAGATATTTCCTCTCGTCAACCAGCACGTCCACGGCTCGACAATAGTCGAATTGCCAAACGGTGACCTTCTGGCCGCCTGGTTCCAGGGCTCTGGCGAGCGATGGGCAGACGACGTAGCGATCATGGGATCTCGGCTTCGAGCGGGCAAAGACAAATGGACCAAACCCTTTGTGATGGCGGACGTCCCCGGATTCCCGGATATCAATCCGATCCTGTTTCTCGACCCTCAGGACCGGCTCTGGCTGATGTGGTATACGGTGATAGCAAATCAGTGGGAAACGTCCCTGCCCAAATACCGGATCAGTGAGAACTACATGGCATCCGAAGGAGCGCCCGAATGGGCATGGCAGGACGTCCTGCACGTCAAGCCCGGCGACTCGGCAGAGCGAGGTATACAGCCCGGCGATCGCTTCGTCAGATCCGTTGAGCAACAGATCGAAGAGTACACGAAGTATATTGCCGAAAGTACGCGGATGCCCCGGCAGGCTGTGCGCCCCATGGCCGAAAGATGGAAGAAGGAACTGCTTTCAAAAGCGCGCGGCGAGAACATGATCCGCAGAGGTCGGCTCTACGACGCTCAGGGCGGCTCAACCGAGCAGCAATTGGGTTATGCGTATTTCAGGCGCGTAGGTTGGCAGACCAAGAACAAGGCGGTGATCGCCAATGAGAACCGAATCATCGTCCCTCTCTACTCCGACGGATTTAGCTTTTCCCTGATGGCGATAACCGACAACGGCGGCAAGAACTGGCAGTTCAGTGAGCCGCTCGTGGGAGCGGGCAACATTCAAGCCAGCATCGCAAAGAAGGCCGATGGGACGCTCGTCGCCTACATGCGCGACAACGGCCCTCCACCCCAGCGCCTTCACATGAGCAGTTCCGAAGACAATGGCTTGACGTGGAGCCCGGTAAGGGATTCCGAGCTGCCCAACCCTGGATCGGGAGCGGATACTGTCACCATGCGAAACGGTCACTGGGCTATCGCCTACAACGACACCGAAAACGGCAGGCACAGTCTGGCGATTTCGATATCTGCCGACGAAGGAAAGAATTGGCAGTACACCAGAGCCGTCGAACGTGACATGCGAGACAGACGAATCGCGACCAGCAGCGGCTATCCGTCTATTATTCAGGGCCGTGACGGCACATTGCACGCAGTTTACAGCTACCATCGCAAAGACCGAAAAGGCGGCCCGAGCAATACGATCATGTACGTGCAATTCGACGAGGCCTGGGTCAAACAGGGCAAGACTTCACAGCGCAAATGAGCTTGAGGCGGGAGCGAATTCATGAAACGGCGAGAATTCATCAGGACCACGGCAGTTGGACTTGCGGCATTAGGCGCACGGTCCGCAAAGGCGAAGAAACCAAAATACAAGGTCGCAGTCATCGGCAGGACGGGCAGAGGCAATTACGGCCACGGGCTGGACGTCGTCTGGAACGATATAGATCAGGCTCACGTTGCAGCCGTCGCCGATGTTGATCCTGCGGGCCGAGAGGCGGCAGCCAAACGGCTCAAGGCGCCGAGGGCTTACGCGGATTATCGCCAGATGCTGGAGAAGGAGCGTCCACAGATCGTTAGCGTTGCCGCTCGCTGGCTGGATTGTCACCGCGATATGGTCCTGGCCTGCGCCGAGTTCGGCTGTCACGTTTTTCTTGAAAAACCCATGTGCCAGACACTCGAGCAAGCCGATGAAATGATCGCTGCATTTGAAAAACGGAATCTCAAACTCGCTATCGCACATCAGACACGTTATAGCCCGTCGCTGCGGCACGTGCAGCGCGCTATCGCCGACGGAGTCTTGGGGGACATCGTCGAGCTGCGCGGCAGAGGCAAGGAGGACCGCCGGGGCGGCGGCGAGGATCTGATGGTCTTGGGGACACACGTCATGGATCTGATGCGTCTGTTCGCAGGCGATCCGCAATGGTGCTTTGCACGTGTGAGGGACGGCGGGAAACCTGTCACCAGAGATCAGGTGCGCGACGGCGCCGAAGGTATCGGTCCGCTGGCCGGGGACGAAATTCACGCAACGTACCGTTTTGGCGGCACGACTATGGGCTATTTTTCGACACATCGCGCCAGAGACGGTGCCGCCAAACGCTTCGGGCTTCAACTATTCGGCACAAAGGGCGTGCTTACGATGACAACCGGCGCGCTACCCGAAATTTGGCTCGCCGAAGATCCCTCCTGGCAGCCCGGTCGAAGCGGCACCCGATGGAGACGCATCACCAGTGCCGGGATTGACAAGCCGGAAACTCTTGTCGACAAGCGTCAGGCCCTTGGCAATCGCCTGATCGCACTCGATCTGATTGACGCCATTGAGAAAGACACCCAGCCGAAAGGCGGCATGTATGACGGACGGGCAGCCCTGGAGATGATATTGGCCGTGTACGAATCACACAGGCTCGGTGCGCCGGTTGATCTGCCCTTGAAGAATCGCGAGCATCCGCTGAGCTTACTCTAGCCGTTCTATTTGACCAGCGAACCGGTACAGCTCGATCCGGCGCCGGCGGTGCAACAGAAACAGTGGTCGCCGGTAATCAGTTCGATCCCACCATTTAGGGCTTCCTGCAATCGCTCAATTGACACGATCCGGCCCTGGAGATCGACAATCGGCAAATCGAGGGCCTGGTTGAAATCGCAGTTATATGCGATTCCGTCGCAGCCGATACTGATCAGGGTTCTGCACATAATACTTTCGGCCGCGTCGGGATTGAAGTTTTCCACCAGAAGCCTCTGGTATTGGTATAGCTGCCCATTTGCTTGGAGATGCTGCTTGAATCGGCCGATGGGCGCGTTGGTTATCGTAAAAAGTTTGTTGAATCGAACACCGTATTTTTCATGAAGTTCTCTCTTATAGTCGACTTCGAGCTGATCCTGCCGCCCCGGGAGGAAACCCCCGCCCGGATTATAAACTAGATTCAGTTGAAGCCGGCCGTTTGCGCCATAGCCAAGATCATTGAGCAATCTCAATGCAGCGATGCTCTTCTCGAAAGCACCGGCGCCTCGTTGACCGTCAACGTTCTGGGCCGTGTAGCAGGGCAGAGAGACCGTCAGCGTAACCTTCTTTTCGCTGTACCACCGGGGGACCCAGCTCAAATCCGGCTCAAAGAAGACGGTCGCATTGGTTCGAACCATAACATGCCTGGCCGCTTCGCAGGCGCCGTCGATGAAGAACTTAAAATCAGGATTCAATTCCGGACACCCCCCCGTGACATCTACTGTAAGACCGGGACGACTGCGCAGAAGGTCAATGATCTTTTCCATCACCTTCCTGGACATTATCTTTTCGCCATTGGGGCCCGCCTGGAGGTGGCAGTGCGCACAGCTCTGATTGCACCGGTCGCCCAGATTGACCTGCAGCGTCTCGAGCCGCTCAAGGGACAACAGGCGAGAGTCGATACTCTCCAGTTCTTTCTTGAAATCCGCAATCATTCTTTCTCCGTCTTCGTAGCTGGCACATCAGCGTTCGTATCTATCAGGATTGCCTCCAATAGTACTTTGCAAGTCTGCCGGGGCTGACGCCGAGACGGAACAGGGCCACCAGCACCTGGTTCCTCACGGTCGTATAGAGCGCTCCATCACGCTGCCATCTTCGCGCCGAGGTCGTCACCTTGTCGGGCAAGATGTGAATCTTCCTGCCGTCTCTCTTTACGCGGCGCATAAATTCCACATCTTCCATCAGCGGAATATCCTTGAATCGGCCAATCTGGTCGAAGTACTTCTTCCTCATGAAGATCGCCTGGTCTCCGTAGGGTATTCTATTCAAGCGAGAACGAAGGCTGGCGCGCACCGAGATGTATCTCAAGAAGAGTCTATCGGAGTCTATCTTAAGATCAAAAGCTCCGCCGACATAATCCTGCCTCTCCAGAGCCCGACTGATCTTTTTCAGGGCGCCGTCCGGCAGCATCGTGTCAGCATGCAGGAAGATTAATATGTCTCCACGCGCCACCGCTGCGCCGGCGTTCATTTGCCTGCCCCGACCTTTCTCGGTGATGATTGTCAGCACATCGCCAGATTGAATCGCCTCGACCGTGCCGCCTGGTGGATCACCATCAACGACGATCACTTCGTATGGGAATTCGAAGCCCTGATTGTGTATTTGCTCTATCAGCGCGTTTATTCGATCACCCTCGTTCAGAACCGGAATTATGATTGAAAAGTAACATCGGTTCTGTTGCTCGGTTGCGTCGCAGGCTGTGAGACCACTGTCGCTCATACAGAATTCTCTTTCTCCATCATATTTATGCCCACGACGGCGACTTCTCCTGCCTGATAGTCTTTGATCAATTCAACGAGATTGTCCAGCACGTGTTTGACGAACGGACAATGGTTGCACATGAAGATGATTAGCAAGGCTGGTGATTTGTCAAAGTCGGCGAGAGACACAATATCGCCTGCGGTATCGGGCAGGCTGAAATCCGGCGCCGACGTCCCCAGGGCATGCATTCTTGAAGCTGTAACAGCCTTGATAGACTCCTTATTCGTGAGTTAGTCATGAACACATCTACTTGGAAATCTCCAGGACAATCTTGCCGAATTGTTCGGCTTTTTCCATTTTGCCCATAGCGTCCTTTATGTTTTCCAACGGCGTCACTGAGTCGATGACGGGTCGCAGTTTTGCTGCGGTGACGGCCTTGACCATCTGACGGAAATCCTCATCCGAGCCCATAGTCGAGCCCATTATCGTTAACTGGTTCCAGTAGAGCGCCCGCAAATCCGTAACTGCCTTGGCGTCGGATGTTACGCCGCACAAGACAATCTTGCCACCCCGGCGGACAGCCGAAAAATCGATCGGCCAAGTAGCTGCGCCAACGGTGTCGATGACTATGTCAACGCCCATTCCGGATGTGAGGTCTTTCACGCACTGCGTAACATCATCGCATGCTCTGTAATTGATCGTGTGGTCGGCGCCGAGCCTGCTTGCCCTCTCCAGCTTCTTATCCGAAGACGAGGTGACGATCACTCGCGCGCTCGCGAGCTTGGCCAATTGCAGAGCATAAAGGGCGACCCCGCCTCCTATGCCGTGTATCAGAACTGTCTGGCCCGGCCTCAGCTTTGCCCGTGTCATCAGCATCCGCCAAGCGGTAAGCTGTGCCAACACAAAGGCTCCCGCCTCGTTGAAACTCAGATGCGAGGGCTTGGGCGCCACGTTGCGCGCCGGGGCCGCGACCTGCTCGGCGAATGTTCCCTGCCGACTCAGACCTACGATCCCAAAGGAGACGCACTCGCTCTGCTCGCCGCGATTACAATGGTCGCAGCAGCCGCAACTAAGCCCCGGATTCAAAATCACTTCATCACCGATATCCACGCCCCTGACTCTCGATCCGGCGGCAATCACTACGCCGGCGGCATCGGAACCAAGAATCTTGGGCTCCGAAGGCCTGGCACCGCCTCGACCTTTTCTGACCCAGATGTCCAGATGGTTAAGTCCCGCAGAACGGACTTCCAGGACAACTTCGTCATCAGCGAGTTTAGGCTCGGGGACTTCTTCGATCCGGAGCACATCCAGTCCTCCGTGCTCTCTAATAGCTGCTGCTCTCATTGCAATATACCCGAAAATTAATAGCTACTGTAAATCTGCTCCAATAGCCGGATGGGATTGAAGCCCATAATTTTGCCTGCTGGATTGACCGCACGGGCCCAAACCCGCCCTGCTATTCTTCCTAATGAAGACGCCATTAAACGCCTTCATGCCGCTGTCTTAAAGTGTAAAATCAAAGAAAGCCGCAAATGCAGCCGATCCTTCTCTGCTTATTCCGCTACTTGATCAGTTTCGGCTTGCAAACCGCCCCTCTCCGGGGCGTTACTCTTCCGCAGTTATCACAGACATATTTCATCTCAGCCACCATCGGCGCGCAGACATGCCGAGGATCGCTGCTGGAAATACCGCAGTGCCGACATACGTATTTGCCCGTAAGTTCCGGGATCACACTGCCGTGGTAAACAAAGCCGCCGGTGATACTGATCCCCTCATCGTGATCGTACTGGCCGACCGGATCGATCAGTCCTGGCGGCAAACCGGTCAAGTCATTACTTACCGTGCCTTCGGTCGAGTCGAAGCGGAAGGTTCCTTCTTTCAGATTCCAGCCGTAGTTGCCCCCGGCTCGGACGAGGTCGATCTCCTCGATCATATTCTGTCCAACGTCAGCTACAATCAGAGTGTCCGTGGAAGGATGGAAACTGAACCGCCACGGATTTCTAAAGCCATATGCAAATATCTCATCCACACCTTCTTTGCCCACGAAGGGATTGTCAACGGGGACACGATACGCACCGTTGGCGCCGACCACATCGAGACTGTCGGATGTAAGCGCCGGATCAAGCGGATTGATTCGCAGGATCGAGCCGTGCACAGTGTTCTTGTTTTGACCGTTGCCCTTGGCGCCGTGCCCGTCGGCAACATCATCGGCCGCCCCGCCGTCGCCTACCGAGATATACAGGTATCCGTCTCGGCCAAACCCGAGCATCCCGCCGTTGTGATTGAACTGAGGCTCATCGATTCTCATGATCTCCCGGCGTGTGCTCAAATCGACAACATTCGGCTTGACCGCATCAACGGTCCACTCGGCGATGACGCTTTGATGGTCGAAAACCGCGCCGGCAGGCAGGGGCTCGGTCGTGAAATCGGCCGGCATATCAGCCATCTCGCTCATGTAGGTGTAGATCTTTTGGTAGCCGGGGCTCGCGGTGTCTCCGAAGCCAGGATGAAAAGCAAGCCCCAGCAGGCCACGTTCGTCGAAATCGTTGGCGTCCAGCGAGCCGAAAAAGCCCGGCATGTACACACGATCGACAACATCCAGAAACGGTGTGCTGAGCAATTGCCCGTTCTCGATGACCCAAATCGTCCCCGGCTGGTCCACTGCGAATAATCTGTCGGTGCCGTCTGCGGCAGGCGCCAGATGGACCGGCGCTGTCAGCCCCGATGCAACGAGCTCCGAGTTCTGCATCGCCAGGCTCAAGAGCGTCGAGTCTGTACGAGGCCGAACCCACGTTTCCGAACGTCCATCCCACAGCATGGGATGTTGCTTCTACCGCTGCAGAAATCCCCAACACCACTGCCAAACCTACAGACAGCACACCTATGAATTTTTGCCCGTTCATGATCAACTCCTTTCTTTTCCATCTTCAGACCCGCGTCCCGATCCGACTGAATCGGTCCAGAGGCCATTGTAGAATCCATAATGTAGGACTTCTTTGATCTTGTACGGACAACAGCGTCTTACCTGTTCATTTTTTTTATGCAAAAAGCGATTTCTTGAGAACCCCCCTAATGATCGACGAACCCGTTTGCGGGTCCTTGTCGAATCACCGGATTTCAGTCACTATTGTTGGTGTCGCGGCTGTCATCACTGACCGGAGCGGCGCCGGGCATCGCTCTGACCACCCGGCTATCGCTGACGTAGGTCCTGCCGGCAAGCACCTCGCGGATTGCTGTTATGATCTTCTCTGCCGCTTCGTATTTCGCAACGTGTCCCGCCGCCCCTGCTTCAAGAGCACGCTGAGCGTAGAGCAGCCCATCGTGCATGGAGAGTACTATGACAACGAACCGCTCGTTCCTGTAAATCAGCGCAGAGCCTGTTTTTGTTATGGGGCAAAGTACCCTCAGTCGCATCGGGGATTTCCCTCATTGACTTCTCAGCAGGGCAGGACAAATCACGAGGAAGTTCCGGAAATACCTGGGCTAACGGCTGAGAGGTTCGAGCCGGGACCGATATACGAGAGAAGACTGCACAGATTGCCGCTGAAGCTATTCGTCCGGGCAACTGCTTACCCATTGAATCGCGTACTGGAGCAGCTCGGCAGCATCAGCCAGATTCAACTTGTCCTTGATATGTGCTCGGTAGGTTTCGATCGTCTTTACACTCAAGTACAGTCGCTCTGATATCTGACGAATCCCATGACCCTTGCCGATCAGTCGAAACACCTCCAGCTCACGATCGCTCAGACAGTCCACAGCCGAGGTAGTTGTCACGGTTTGGCCTGCGACCAATTTGCGGACCATCCTCGATGCCATTCTATCGCTGACGTATATCTCACCGCCCAGGATTTTGCGAATTGCCGCGATCACATTTTCAGTAGCTTCCTGCTTCATAATATAGCCCATGGCGCCGGCGCGCAGGGCTCGTTCGGCATACAACGTCTCGTCATGCATGGAAAGGGCAAGAACCGGCAGATCGGGATGCTGCGAATGGATATCCTTTATCAGCTCCAGACCGCTCGTCTCTTTGAGAGAAATATCGACAACAGCCATATTGGGATTCAATTGGCCGATGGCCCTCAGCGCCTTGTGATAATCCTCGGCCTGCCCGCAAACCGCAAAGTCGTCCTCGTGATTGACAAGCTCTGCAAGTCCCTGCCTGACGATAGGATGATCATCGACGATAAGGATCCGAATCTTGTTGTCGAGCGTTTGGTCCGACTGCTTTTTTCGAGCCATAATCTGCCTTTGCATAGTAGGGCACCTCTAAGAATCCATTTTGGCGGGCAAACGAATCTTTTTGATTCTGGACGGCGTCAGGAAAAAACCGCCTTAGCTTCAGCTAAGGCTGATTTCCCTTCCTTGCCAGAATACAAAAATCTTCTACTTGCCGCTCAAAAGCAATTATTAGAGCTACCCTGTAGTTAACGTACATGGTTTCGAAACGAACAGGTCACTATCGTCCCGTCTTTCGCCGCCTTGCGAACATCCAGTGAAGCACCGATTATATCGGCACGGTGATCCATAATTTGGAGCCCCATACCGGTGCCCCTTGCCTCGAACTCCTCAGGAAAAGCCAGCCCGTCATTCTCGACCGTGAGGACAGTTCCATTGGCCTTGCAAGCCAACTCGACCCGGATATTCTTGGCCTTGCCGTGTTTGATTGCATTAGTAATGGCTTCCTGTGTGATGCGATAAAGGTGTGTTGCCACTTCGGCGTCATCTATCTCAACGGGTCCATCATCCATGAGAGCACAGCGGACACCAAACATCTTCTCTGTGGTCACCGCAAGTTCCTGTAGTGCCGCCACCAAGCTGCCCGCATCCAGATCTATTGGATGAAGTCCCTTGGCAAGACCGCACGTCTGGTCCATGGCCTGGTTGACGAGTTTCTTTATCTCCGCGGCATCGGTCGCCTCATCACTCAGTTTATCGGCGAGCTTCTGCTCCAGGACCTTCATCATGAACGCAATACCCGTGAATTGGTAACCGTTCATGGGT
>CAZLTY010000078.1:11417-18018 GCA_964562575.1 uncultured Pirellulales bacterium | reverse complement strand
CTGACGCCCGTCTTCTAGCGACGCCAACAGGACATCGAACACCTCCCGCTGGCGCCGCGACGGTGTTCCCAGGCTGAACGGCCTCGACAGGTCACAGCAGTAGCCCTCGTACATCGTCCCGAAGTCGAGCAGCCACGGCTCCCCTGCCTTCAGCTCGCGTCGGCCCGCTTTCCACCACAGGTCGCCGTGGTCTTCGTCAATCCCGGAGGTCACCATCGTGTGGTGCGGAAAGAACTCCGAGCCCTCCTTCCGGCAGACCCGCTCGATCTCGCCCACGACCTCGGCCTCCAGCACGCCCGGCCGCGCGAACCTCGCCGCCGCTTGCATGCCGCGGTGCGCGATGGCCGCCGCGCGCCGCATGCAGTCGATCTCATACGGCGACTTCACCGCGCGTTCCGCCTCCAGGATGTCCGAGGCGATCTCGATGCGCGCCCCTTCTACCTCCTCGAGGAACCGGGTGTACAGCGCGGGGCGCATCGAATACTCGCCGACGATGCCGACACCGAAGTGGCGCTGGCGGAAATTGCCGGCGTGTGGCGCAACTTCGTCCAGGAGCACTTGGCGCACTTGCGTGCAAACCAGTTTCTGATACACGAAACGCAGATTCTGACGGCCAAAGAGATGCAAAGGACTTTTGTCCAGGCGTATCGCAAGCAGATGGGGATCCTCCTGCTGATATTCGGCGTCGTAAGCCTCGGCGTCGTTCTGCTGGTATTCTGCATATTCTATATGATCGTGCGACTCAAGCAGAAGGACATTGCGATATTCAGAAGCTGCGGGACGTCGAGCACGGCGGTGGCCATGGTCTTTGTGGACTTTGGTGCCTGTGTCGGCGCTATCGGCTCAGTAGTCGGGGCCTTTCTGGGATATCTTATTACTGTGAATGTCAACACGATCGAGGAATGGATAAGGCTCGTGTTCGGACTGAAGCTGTGGAAGAGCAGTGTGTATATGTTCAGCAAGATACCGAATGAGGTTGACTGGTCCTGGGCTCTCATATTCATGTTGGTGGCAACTGTCGCGGCGACTGTCGGCACGCTGATTCCTGCTGTTGTTGCGGCGAGAACAAAACCGGTGGATATTCTGCAATACGAATAGTCGTTGTCGAATTATGTATAAGATCACTCTTGCATTCAGATACTTGTTGAAACGCCGCATAACGTATTTTGCCGTGATGGCGGTCTCGCTGTGCGTTTTCATCGTTCTTGTGGTGATGACCGTGATGGCCGGGCTGGTGGGCGATTTCAAGGAGAAGAATCATCTGTTTGCAGGTGACTGCGTCGTCGCCACCGAATCATTAGTGGGTTTTTCACACTATGAAGAATTCATGGAAATACTCGGAAAGGCGGATTTTGTCGAAGCTGTCTCGCCTGTTGTCAAGAGCTATGGGTTGATCGGTCTGCGAGGCTCCAACGTCAAGGACAACGTTGAGATAATGGGTATCGACCCGGTCATGCACAGCAGGGCAACTGGATTTGGACAGACCCTGATCTACCACAAGAAGGATGTGTCAAAAGCTTTTGAACCTGCATACGACACCAATTTCGTCGGATGTGTGCTGGGAACAGATCTGTTGCTCGAGCGGGACGCCCGTGGCGAGTACACCCATCGGGCGAGTCTGGGCCGAACGGGCTATTCGGTAAGCTGTTTCCCTCTGACCCCGAAGGGCGCCACGGCCGGCACCCTTCAGGACATGGTCAATACCAAGACTTTCTCCCACAGCGACAATTCAACCAGCGGCCTGGCCAAGGTGGACGGGTCGATGCTTTACCTGCCGTTCGAATGGGCCCAGGAGCTCTGCGGCATGACCGATCCCAACAGAGCCTACAACAGAACCAACGCCATTCATATCAAGTTCGACCCGGATGTCAGATTACAGAACGGATGCGACAAAGTTTCTGCGCTCTGGCAGAGCTTCCGAGAAGGAAAAACCGGGGACAAGCAGGCGTTCCTGCTGGATACCGTGACGGTCAGGAGTTGGAAAGACTACAGGCGCTCATCCATCGCCCCGATGGAAAAGGAACAGACGGTTATGGGTGCGATGTTCGGCTTTGTCGGTATTACGACGGTCTTCATAGTCTTTGTCGTCTCTTACATGATTATCAGCCATAAGAGCAAGGACATCGGAATCCTGAAAAGCATCGGCGCTTCGAACTGCGATATTGTCCAGTTGTTTTCGGGGTTCGCTTTCCTCATAAGCCTGTTAGGCTCAGGCATCGGCCTATTTACCGGCTGGTTGTTTCTGGAGAAAATAAACGAAATAGAAGATTGGCTTTTTGACCGTTTTGGGTTTCAACTCTGGGACAGGACGATATATGCCATAGGCGATATTCCAAAGAAGATAGAGCCTGAAGTCGTGGTGACGATTCTCCTTTCGGCGATCGTTGCCTGTTTGGCCGGCGCCCTGCTGCCGAGCTGGCAGGCGGCTAGACAGGAACCCGTAGAGACCTTGCAGGTAAACCAGTTGTGAGCGAATAAATCAGCGAGAACGATTCTATGTTGAAGGTTGAAGGACTCCACAAGTCTTATCACATGGGCGCGACCGAGGTCAAGGTGCTCAAAGGCGTCGATTTGGCTGTGAAAAAGGGCGAATTTGTTGCGATAATCGGCGCCTCCGGCAGCGGCAAGAGTACGCTGCTGCACATAATGGGCGCATTGGATAAGCCGGACAAAGGCGCCATAAGGTTCGAGACGCGCGATGTTAGCCGGTTTGGCGCCGGCGATCTGAACCGATTCCGCAACGACGCGGTGGGATTCGTATTTCAGTTCTACCACCTTTTGGACGAGTTGAATGTGCTGGAGAACGTCTATCTGCCTGCTATGGCGGGCAAGAGCGTCGTCGGTTGGTTCGCATGCCGAAAAGAGGCGAAAAATCGAGCAGCGCAATTGCTCGCCCAGCTCGGCCTGGCCGAAAGGGCAAGGCATAAGCCTTATCAGCTTTCCGGCGGAGAAAGGCAGAGGGTGGCCATCGGCAGGGCCTTGATGAATGAGCCAAGGCTGCTCTTGACCGACGAGCCGACAGGAAACCTTGACTCTGCCACGGGAAATGGTATCTTAGAAGTTCTCGAAAGACTTAATGAGGCCGGTCAGACGATCGTGATAGTGACCCACGACGACAGGATCGCAAACAGGGCCGGGCGTACCGTAGTGTTGGCCGATGGCAAGATAATGGATTAAACTCATCGCACCTGAATGAAGATTACAAGACGCTGACGAGAATTCTCCTATGGCACAAAAGACCTGGCTTAACGGCAAACTTGTTGACCGCGAGGACGCGAAAATAACGGTTTTCGATCACGGCCTGCTTTACGGTGATGGTGTTTTCGAGGGTATTCGGGTCTACAGCGGCAGGGTCTTTGAGCTTGACGCTCACATCGAGAGGCTTTATGAGTCCGCTAAGGCGATCCGCCTCGAGATATCAATTGGCAAGACCGATCTTACCACCGCCGTTACCGAAACCGTCGCAGCCAACGATATTGGCGACGGTTATGTTCGTCTGCTGGTCACCCGGGGTGTGGGGACCTTGGGACTCAATCCGTTCGTGTGCGAGAAAAGCAGCATTATCATTATCGCTGACAGCATCCAGCTCTATCCCGAAGAGCTTTATGAGAAGGGTATGAAGGTGATAAGCGCCACTACGGTCCGTAATCACCCGTTGGCGATTCCACCCCAGGCGAAAACCCTGAATTACCTCAACAACATACAGGCCAAAATCGAAGCGGTGGACAGCGGCGTACCCGAGGCGATCATGTACAACCACGAGGGTTACGTCGCCGAGGCCAGCGCCGACAATGTCTTTATCGTTAAAGGCGGCACCGTCTATGCCCCTCCGCCCGAGGCGGGGGCGCTGCCGGGAATAACGCGAGGCATAGTCATTAAGCTGGCCAAGCGGGAGAACATTCAGGTGGTTGAGAAGAATCTCACGCGATTCGACTTGTATGTCGCCGACGAGTTCTTCCTGACCGGCACTGGCGCCGAGATCATCGGAATCGTCGAGATCGACAAGAGAGTCGTCGGTGACGGCAAGCCCGGGCCCATCACAAACCTGCTCAGAAAAAGATTCTTCGACCACGCCCACGGAAAGGAGCAATAGCGGACAGCGGACAAATCCGGACATCAGACATTCAATGCGGCATTCATTTAGCCACGAACCTTCTATCCGCTATCCGCTGTACGTTAAATACCATGCAGTTGCCGGCACATATCGACATACCAACTCCTGGCCCACACCCCGAGTTCGCTGCTTTCAGGCTCGTCGCCGACGATCTTCGCCGCGTCAGAACACTGATTAGCGAACAATTGGCGGCTGCTGTCCCGGCTTTGCCTGGATTGGACTCGCTTGGGCACAAGCATCGGACAGCCGATGTCAGCCGATTGCTCGAATATGTGAGCGTTCGCAGCGGCAAGATGATCCGCCCGGGCTTACTCCTGCTTGCCGGCAGATGTTTCGGCGAGACAACAGAGATGCATATTCAGGTTGCGGCGATCATCGAGATGATGCACAACGCCACGCTGCTGCACGACGACGTGATGGACGAGGGCCAGAAACGGCGGGGGCTTCCGACGATAAATAGCCTCTGCGGCAACGAAATCGCGGTATTGTTGGGCGACTTCCTGCTCAGCCGAGTCTTCAAAATGTGCACGGAGCTGCCATCGGAGCCGGCTAGAGTGGTCGCTGCTTCAGCGGTCCGGCTCTGCGAAGGCGAATTAGGCCAGATGGTGCGAAAACACAATTGGCAGTTGACCGAATCGGAGTACATAGAGGTGATCACCGAAAAAAGCGCAGTTCTCTTCAACAGCGCTTGTTTCCTTGGCGCTTTGTTGTCGAAGGCGGGCGAGCGTCGGGCCCGGTCGTTAGCTGATTTCGGCCTGAATACCGGCATAGCGTTTCAGATTACCGACGATTTGCTCGATTTAGTCGGCGATGAAAGCAAGGCGGGAAAAACACTCGGCACCGATGTTGACAAGCACAAGCTGACCTTAGCTCTAATACATCTGCTGAGAGCGGCGGACGAACCCGAGAAGAAGTCAATAATAGAATCCTACCTCGATAGGAAAGACACCGAATGCGACAGAAGCGGGCTGGTGCAGCTGCTGAATCGTTACGGCAGCCTGGAATATGCAGGCAAGAGAGCGAACGAATTCATCACTGCGGCGGTGCAGGCGCTGGCCGACCTCGAACAAAGCGACGCCAAGGATGCTCTGATTGAAACGGCACTATTGATGGTCGGCAGGGCAACTTAACCCCTTGGCCCCAGCGATAGAGAAAGAAAGGCATGGTTCAATTATAGGTAACAGTTCTGCTGGATTCACGATGCTTGGCGCACTCGTAAACCACATACTGAATTAGGGTTTTTGGTTCACGGTTCAAGGTTCACGGCTGGAAACCTTGAATCTGTTCTTCCTTCAACTTCTGAACCGTGAACCTGGAACTTCGAACCATGCCGAAAGAAACGATAGAAGGCCGGCCCTACAGGGCCGGCCTTCCTTAATTCACGTCGCAACTGCAATAGCAATGCTAGAACCTGCAAGATGCGCCAATGCTGAGCCAAGTTTCGTCCTCGGGGTTAACTGAATCATCCCACGACGACTGATAGTAGAATCCAGGCGTAAGGCTCACATTCTCAGCCAGTTCAAAATCAGTCGAAACGCTGAGGAGGGCGTGCGACCAGTCATGATCAACAGTTCCAGCCGCATCGGCGAATCCGTCGTTGTACACGGCCGCGGCGCCAAGAGTGAAGACCTGCTCCGGCGTATTAACGGTAAGTCCCGGCACCTTCAAGTCATAGGCTACACCAAAGATGTGGATCCAACCGGCATATGAGTTGGAAAGGTCAGCCTTGCGCACGCCGGCGCTGTTTGTGCCCGATTTCCCTGCCGCAGGCCAAATTTTGCCGACATAGTAGCTCGGGGTCACATTGCCTGTCGGACACAGATTGGGCCAGGCAAGCTGGACACCGAGTTCGTAAGCATCGGCAGCTTCGTCATGGGTGTCGATGAAATCGTAATAGATGTATTGGGCCGTAACGTCTGTGGCGTGGGCCTCGCCCTCACATATGACCGTGTTGTAGGCCAAGGTATAATCGTACTCGGTAGCGTCTATTCTGCTGGCCCCGGCCGGCGCCGCTGTCGTCTTGTTCATGTCGCCTGCGGACGTAGGATATGATGCCCAGACGTTGACACTGAAACCACTGCCAAACAAGTCCAGATCGACGCTTGGCTGGAATGCGCCCTTGTCGTCGAGCGAATCAAAGCCGCGCCACAGGTACTTGCTGACCCAAGTGGCATCGAGTGTAACGCCAAGTGCCTCATCTTGAGCTTGTACAAGACCGGCTGCGCCCAACAAAACCACGGCAACTAACAAGATTCCTTTTTTGCTCATTTTCATCTCCTTGAAAAGCCTTTACCTGAACTTCCAGTTGTCATCACACACAAAGAACGCTGTTATCAATACTAATATCGTTAACCACCACCTTAGAAGTTTATCGTCACACGGCTATGAATTGAAACAAAAAAAATGACTATTTTTGGGATTTTTTGAAAGTTGCCGCCGAAATGAAGGAACCGCTCCTACCGTTGTAAAGACTGGGCATCGAGCGCA